>NZ_PQDH01000002.1:0-329246 GCF_002964605.1 Vallitalea okinawensis | reverse complement strand
CAATAATACATATGCTTTAGCTTTAAAAAAACCTCTTGCTGATGAACTGGGAATTAGCACATATTCAGAATTAGCTTTGAAAGGTAATGGATTGAACTTTGGTGCAGAATATGATTTTTATGAAAGAGAAGATGGATATCCAGGTTTAGAAAATGTTTATGGCTTAGAATTTGAAGATAAAATTGAATTAGATATTGGATTAAAATATGAAGCTATTGCATCAAATGAAGTAGATGTTATCAATGTGTTTTCAACTGATGGGTTATTAAAAAAATATGAACTGACAGTTCTAGAGGATGATAAAAACTTCTTTCCAGCTTATCAGCCTTCTACTTTAATAAGAAGTGAAACTCTAAAAGAATACCCTGAGCTAGAAGAGGTTTTAAACATGTTAGCAGGTCAAATTAGTGATGAGGAAATGATCCAACTCAATTACTTAGTTGAAAAAGAGAATAAAGATCCTAAAGATGTTGCTAAAGAATTTCTCGTGGAGAAAGGCTTAATATAATGGAAATTTTAAGGTTTGAGAATGTCTACAAAAGCTATAATAAAGAGGACTTTGTCATTGAGAACTTAAACCTTTCTGTGAACAAAGGTGAATTTTTAACCTTAATAGGTCCCTCAGGTTGTGGTAAAACTACTATGCTAAAACTCATTAACGGTTTAATTAAGCCTAATAGTGGCAGTATATATTTATATGGTAAGGAACTAAGTCAATGGAACCCCATTGAGTTAAAAAGAAATATCGGGTATGTTATTCAACAAATAGGGTTATTTCCGCATTTGACAGTAGCAGAAAATATAAGTTTCGTACTCAATATAAAAAAAGTTCCTAAGAAGGAAAGAGAAGAAAAGGCGGCAGACTTAATCCAACTTGTCGGATTAGAAAAAGAATACCTCAGCAGATATCCTAGAGAATTAAGTGGCGGACAACGACAAAGGATTGGTGTTGCAAGAGCCTTAGCAGCGGATCCAGATATTATACTGATGGATGAACCCCTAGGAGCCGTTGATGAAATATCCAGGAGAGTTCTTCAAGATGAAATTCTAAGAATCTATTCTGAACTAAAGAAAACAATTATCTTTGTCACTCACGATATAGAAGAAGCTTTAAAACTAGGGAGCAAGGTAGTCTTGTTTAATCAAGGGATCATTGAACAAATTGGAACAAAGGAAGAGATGATTTTTTCACCAAGCAGCCAATTTGTAATAGACTTTCTTGGTCTAAAAGGTTTTACCTCCTACCTGAATGTAGCTGCAGTAGGTGATGTTTACAAATCAATTAATGATCAGATGATACAAAGATGTAGTAACCAAACAGACCCAACATTGAATATAGAGGCACCTATTATGGAAGGGATTAGGGTGATGTTTGATCTTGGGGTTGATAGGATTGGTGTTAAGAATAATGAGGGGTATTTAGTAGGAGAGTTTTCCTTATCTGATCTATATGAAAACACCAAGTTAAGTAAAAAAGTTTCATAAAGTATAGGGGCGCTATTATTGATTTCAATAATAGCGTTTATTTTTTTAAAATAAAATACAGGTGATTGTTTACACTTCAGAACTGTTGTGATATAATATGACTATACAGTCACATGACTATATAGTCACATCAATTTATTATAAGTGAGTGATAACTATGCCAAAAGAGACTTTTTATAATTTACAAGAAGAGAAACGTTCTATGATCCTTAAAATCGCCATTGAAGAATTCCAGAAGAAGGGATTCGACAAAGCTAGTATATCCAATATAGTTAAAGATGCAGGGATTGCAAAAGGAAGTTTCTATCAATACTTTAGTGATAAAAAAGACTTGTTCAAATACATTATAGATCAGACAGCAGTAGATAAAGAAAAATACCTAAGGGGAATCTTAGATGATATTGAGCAAATAGATTTTTTCATAATGTTAAGAAAACTTTATGTGGCAGGAATTCAATATTCTAATGATCATCCCAAAGAAGCTCGAATAGTTAATAGTTTAATTAACGGAACGAATCAACTCAAAGAAGAAATGTTAGGTGATGTTCTTGAAAAAGGTGTAGACTTTTATGAAGGACTTCTGCAATTAGGGATAAAGAAGGGGACTGTTAATCAGGAGATTGATGTTAGGCTAGTAGCGATTATGATTAATGATCTAAGTACTTCCCTAAGTGAACACTATTTAAAAAATGAGAATAATCAAGATGTTGATACCTTCATGAGGTGGATTGATCAAATGCTCTATGTTTTGAAAAATGGTATTGGAGGAGTGAAGTAGTATGTATTTTAAAGTATTGAGTCTTGTATGGGGGATTTTAGCTATAACAGTTAGACCACTTATTCATCTTATTCCTAAACAATGGAATGATTTTGAACTCAACAAAGCGTATAAGAAGAAACAACCTAAATGGGTATGGGGAGTCGGTGCATTGAGTTTAGCCCTTGTTTCAATAACTTGGTATATTGAACTTACCACAGCTGTACCTTATTCACTTATCATTTCAATGTTGGTAACGTTGACATTAATAAAGATATTCCAACTCTTATTTAACTATGATAAGTTCAGACTGTTTGTTGTAAAAGCCTTAGTTGAGGACCGTAGTATCATCACTAAAATCAATATAGCTTCAACTATTCTAGGATTGATTTTAGTAGCATTAGGTTTGTTCCTTTACTAAATATTCAATTGATTTAGAACCTTATTGGTCCCTAACACATATAATGGATTATAGACAAGCATAATGTTTGTTAGGATGTGATTTGATGAAGGATATATGTTGTATAATTGATGAGTGTCTAGATAAAGCCTATTTGTATCTTTGTGGACCATGTCCTGATCAGTGCTACCCACCTAGATGTCCATGTCCTCCAAAAAATGATCCTTATTGTGATCCTTGTTGTAATCGCCAACCTTATGACCAACCTCATCATAATCAATTTTTTAAGTACTGGTAGTGGGGTATTAATAATAAGTGCATTGTTGTGTATAGCGTTATACACTTAACAATGCACTTTTTTTGATATTAGACTTATGGTAGACAATTTCCTGGGGAATGTTCTTTGATCTTAAACGTTTATAGTTATCTTATGAAAAATATGGTATGATACCATTAGGTTTTTAATTTTAAAGTTATGTATATGAGGAGTAAATTATGAGAAATTTGTTATTAATCTCGTGTTTGATAGTTCTACTAATGATACTCAGTTCTTGCAGGTATGATAACAGTGATAAGGCAGAACTTGAAAGTAGTGAAACTGTTTTGATACAGAATGAAACTATTGAAGAGAAGCTTATAGATATCCAAATTGAAAAGAAATCATTAAGTCGTGATTTAGATAGTCTACTAGAGGAAGAAGATATAACCTTAATGATAAAAGAAGATGACTTTTTATACATGTCAGCAACAAAAGATTTTACAAGCATGATATTAGCAATTCTCAAGGGAAAAAGACAACCCGTTTATAAGGATAAGAATTTAAATCAGCATCATCTAAAGTTAAAGTTCGATGGTTATGAAGAAATTTATGTCAATTTAGATTATAATAGTTTCTGGTTCAAAGGTGAGAGTGAACTTTATAATTTACCGTGGAGACTTGATGAACCTTTTAGACAGCAATGGGATCGGGTGATTATCAAAGTTATAAATAATAAAGCCCATTATGATTCCTTTGAGAAGACCATCATACAACAAAATCAATCTGTTGATCTTGATTATGATGGTCAAAGTGATCCGATTATTTTATATTATGATGGTAGAGTCCGACTAAGAGTTGGCAAAGAGGTAGAAACTATGACTGAATGGTTAGCTGAAAATAAAATTAGAGCTGATGATGATGGAAATAGGTACAATGGTATGTTTAAAACCATTGTTAGTGAAAATGGAAGAGGACTATTATACGTCGATGGTCCAATGGAATGGAATCAATCTTATAGACTGCAGTATTATACCTATGATCAAAACGATGGATTAGAGAGGGTTTGGGATGGGGATGAGCCTGATGAAAACAAAGTAGTGAATTATGATGGAGATACAATTGCAATAGCCTTTAACAATGGTGATCTGCAGATGGAAATCAATTTAACTGATGAAGAGAAAGCTGAGGTTGATGATTACATTGAATACCACAAGGAAAATGGATTAGACTTATTAACGGATGATTGGTTGCATAATAAGGGTGGTATAAGGGGTTATAACATAATAGATATTGATGATGATGGTGAAGAAGAACTAATTAGCTACAAATATATGGTATCTGGAGCAATCGGATTATCTTGCCAATTATTAAGCGTCTATGGGTTTACCAATGAGGAGTTAATTTTAGAGAACGTCATTGCTAATCCTGATATGGACTTCGTTGAAGAATGTTTGTCACAGCACATTTACAATCATTCAATACAAGTTAATTGATTGTTTTTATGTATTTACATTTTTTGATAATCGACTATAATGTAAGTAGACATTAGGATATTGTACGAAAGGATGATAACATGACAGAATGGATGAATTGGATTATAACTCCCATTGTTGGTGCAGTAATTGGTTATAGCACTAACTGGCTTGCTATAAAAATGTTATTTAGACCGTATACAGAGAAACATATAGGGAATATAAAGATTCCATTTACGCCAGGACTTATTCCAAAAGAGAGAGAAAGAATTGCTAATAAAATTTCAGAAGCTGTTGGTGGTTACGTGTTAACTGAAGAAGTTCTTAATAAAGAGTTAAAATCTGAAGTGGTAAAAGATCAAATCAGAATACTTTTTCGAGAAAAAACACAACCTCTCGTTATAGGGATAATTATTGATGAACTCTTGGAAGGAATTTTTAGTGATGACAAACAACTAGTTATTGACTTCATACAGAACAAAATTAATGCAACCATTGAACTAGAATTGGCATCTAAAGGTGATGACCTTCAACAACTCATCTACACCAAGTTAGAGAATAAATTTTCACCTGAGATGACGTTGAAAGAGGTATTTGGCACTGAAATAATCAGTAATATAGAAGTAGTACTACTGAATAATGTGCCTATAATAAAAGAATCGTTAAAAGGGTTATTAAGAGAAGATAACATTGAAGTAAAACTGAAAAGTATGTTGTCAGATGTTATTAGTGAAAAATTTGGTGCTCTCGGTGCGATGTTTGTAGATTCAGGAAGTATTTATAACATAATAGTATCTAAAGTAGACGATTTTCTTGATGATGCTGAAACACAAGAAATGTTAAGACAAGCTATGATAGGATTAGTAGAGTCAATAAGCAATAAAGCAATTAATGAGTTTATTTCTGAAGAACGATTGAGAGAGGGTTTCAATTATATTGCAGAGAATATCATCAACGAGCTATATTCTGATGAGTTTAGAGGGTTGACCAATCAAATCATTAAAAATCAAGTTAATAATCTCATTAGGCAAAAAATTAATTTTTCACCTACAATGATGAAGAAAATAGAAGATCGTTTTGTAGATCAGTATGAGATAACGATTGACGAAAGGATTAAGGAAATCATTGAGACGATTAATTTAGCTAGAATTATTGAAGAACAGATTAATGCTTTTGAATTAAAAGAATTAGAAGCAATGATTTTAAGCATTGCACAAAAAGAGCTAAGAGCAATAACCTGGTTAGGGGCATTACTTGGGTCTATTATGGCATTTATACTATTATTATTCCAATAGGGAGTGAGAGAAATGATTATTTTTACGGCAACTGATAAGCAATGGGTTACAATTCAAAATCAAAATCAATTTGTAAGTCCAAGTTTGGAAACAGAAGGATTTATTCATTGCTGCTATCCTCATCAAATATTATGGGTACTCAATAAGCATTTTATAGCTGAAAAGGGAGTTATGATTGTATGTATTAATGAAAATGAACTTACGAGTAAGTGGAAAAGTGAGGATTTATCCCAAAAGGGTCAAGACTTCCCCCATGTTTATGGACCCATCAATAAAGAGGCAGTTATAGATCATTTTTGGATTGAATCCGATCTAGAAGGCATCTATCAGAAGAATGAAAAGCTTAGCCAGCTTGTGGATATTAAGAACAATATATAAGAAAGTTGTTCTTTTTTTTCCATTACAAAAATAAGCGATGAAATTTCCATTGTATATGAAGAGAAGAAGGAATTAGATATTGAGGAACTGGATTGTGAAAAGGGTGAATAAATCACCCTAATTAATCTGAATACAATCTGGTCGTAATACATATACCATGTCCTTACGCTCAACGACAATCTGTACTTTACCCTTTGTTGTTTCATCGGATTTAAGTTTAGTAAGCAACTCTCTTGTAGGGTTAATAGCGACTGGGTGACCAACAAGTTGCATCATACTAAAATCACCTGCTGTATCACCATAAGCATAAGATTGGGACAAATCAATCTCATATTTTTTGACAAAGTGTTCTATGGCCTTATGCTTGTTAACAGAATCCCACATAGGTACTACTTCACCAGTATAGAGATCATTTTTATCGATTACGTACTCTGAACCTAGATAATCATGGAAACCATGTTTTTTGGCCATCTCTCTAACAAGTTCTGCAGGGGAGCCAGAAATAGTGATAACTTTATGACCTTGGTCAAGATGCCATTTAATTCGATCTCGAGTGAAAGTATAAACGCGATCCCCTTTTTGATTAATCACTTTTTTGGCAATGAAATCAATATGAGAACGATGCATACCTTTTACTGCATCTACATAAATATCTGCCATTTTTATAAGGTAGTCGTCATAGTTACCTTGACGCTTATCCCACTTATTATAGTTCTCTCGAACTTCATTATACCAGCGTTGTTGTTCAATGATTTCTGATTTAATAAGTTTTTTGAAAATTTCAGTAATTAAACCCTCTCGATAAAGTGTACCATCTATATCAAAAAAAGCAGCTGTATTTTTCATTATATGCACTCCTTTCATACTTTTCTTTCTATAGTTTATTCAATAATCATTTGTACAAGAAAATAATTATATCTATTATACATGAAATATTTGAATTTTAAAAGGGAAATAGATGAGCTAAACGAAAAAAATTATAATTCATTTGACAATGGTAATAATTTAATAAAGAATGTTAAAAAAAATACTAGACAAAACAACTTAATATCTATATAATACAATATATAGATATTAAGTTGTTAAAACAAGGAGGTTTATGAATGTTTGGATTATTTGATAACCTGTTGAAAAAAAACTATGAAAACATAACAGCTAAAGAAGTTGAAAGTCTTATAAATGATAAAAATACACAAATTATCGATGTGCGAGAATCCTATGAATATAAAAGTGGTCATATACCAAAAGCTAAATTAATTCCTTTAGGCCAACTTACAGGTCGTTTGAATGAGGTTAATAAAAATAAACAAGTCATCCTAGTGTGTGCAAGTGGTTCAAGAAGTGGTAGGGCTGCAAACTTGCTAGCTGGTGAAGGGTATAACGTCAAAAATATGACAGGCGGCATGAGCGCATGGAGAGCAAAACTTTCTTACTAAGTTTTGTTCTTTTTTTTGTTCATTATGACAAGTTGGTAGATTTAACCTCAAAAATCATTGAATTATTAGTGTTTATTCTATATAATTAACTATAAGACTAAATTGATATCTATCAATTGGGGGGAAAAAGATGGATTTTCAGATTATAGAGCAGTATCTGCAGAAAATTAAGTCTGTAGTAGGCTGTAAGATAATTATTGATGAAAATGAACGAATAGAGGAAATACATATTTTATCAGGACTAAATAGAAGTCCAAAACAAATTATTAGAGATGTTGAAGCTATATTATTGACAAAATTTGATTTATCAATTGATCATAAAAAGATAAGTGTTGCTCAGATAAAAGAAGATATAGTTGAGCAAGGCGACGATGCCCGATTAGTTTTAAATAAGGTTGAATATCACAATGAAGGTTCCAAGGGAACTATTAAAGTCATTTTACAGAAAGATGAAGAGACTTACGAGAATAGTGCTTCTGGAATAAATACTGTCAACAGTTTGAAGCGCCTTGTTGGTAATACTGTTTTGAAAGTCGTTGAAGAGTATTGTGATATAGAACATTTATTTAACTTAGAAGATGTTACACTAGTGACTTTATCTAATCTAGATGTAGTAGTTGTCATCGTTTCATCTTTCATAAGAGGGCATGAACAGATATTATCAGGAACAGCCATTGTTAAACATGATCTTAACGAAGCAATTGCCCGTGCTACGTTGGATGCAGTGAACCGAGTGCTTAATCAGGTTCACGTTTAGAGGAATATCAAAGTCGGCTTAATTTTCAAATTCTAGCGGAGCGGATATAGCCTGTTGTTATAGCGGAATGACAGAGGTCATTGTAAAGGGGGCTATATTCATGAAAAGAATTTTATTTGCATTAGTTAGCATTTTAGCATTAGTGTTATCAGCAGGTGCAACTGCAAGTTGGATCTAAATAGCAATAATAATAAGCCGACTTGATATAAATATGGAGGGGAAATATAGACATGTCAAAAAAACTTAGAGCTTATATTGGTCTAATCTATTTCTTAGCTATCTTGATGCTTTGTTATTTGGGTGTTAGATATGATAACTTAAATTATTTTGATATAATTTTATGGGGATTGTTAGTTACTGTAACTGAGTCATTTTTAATTGAGTTACCAAATAGACCTGTTGGTGTTTCGGTTGGAACTGCTATATCAGTTGTTGCAATTATGGTTGGGGGACCGTTATTTGCGGCTATAGTTACTGCTATTGGTTTTATTTTCCGTATGCCCTACATATCAGGTAGAGGGCGGATACACTTATTTAATACACCTCTATATAAAACAGCTTTTAATGTAGCTCAAGCAATTATCATAAATGGTGTTGCAGGGTTGCTATATCTTTATTTTACAAAAGGTCAGTTAGAAATCTATTCTTTACATATTTTGATTTTAGTTATTTTTTGTTATGAAATAGTTAATGCAATAATAATGTCAGGTTTATTTACCCTAGTAACAGAACGATCTTATGTTACTTTATTAAAGGAGCATATTAAAGAAATATGTATAAACTCTTTTGGAATTGGCATAATAGGCATCATCATAGCGCTTTCATATATGCACTATGGATATCCAGCGGTCATATTATTTTTTGCACCTTTACTTTTAGCAAGGTATACATTTAAATTGTACATAGATATGCGTAATATTTACATCGATACAATCCAAGCATTAAATAAAGCTCTGGAGTGCAAAGACACATATACAAGTGGTCACACTAAGAGAGTAGAAAAATATGCTGTTGATTTGGCGAAAGCAATGGGAATGTCTGAGAAACAGATTCAGAAAGTTAGTACAGCAGCGTTAATGCATGACATTGGTAAAATAGGTGTGCCTGATAATATTTTGAATAAAGCATCATCTTTAACAAAGGTAGAGTATGAGCAAATTCAATCGCATCCAGCTATTGGAGCCAATATCCTATCCAATGTGGACTTCTTAAAGGATATTGCTGAAATTATCAGATGTCATCATGAAAGGGCTGATGGAAAGGGCTATCCTAATCATCTGACTCAGGATCAGATTCCTATCGAATCTTCAATTCTATCTATAGCTGACGTTTATGATGCAATGACATCCGATAGACCTTATAGGAAAGCCTTATCTAAAGAGGAAGCTATAAAGGAATTAATTGATAATTCTGGAACACAGTTTGTACCTGAACTTGTTGATGAGTTTCTTAAGATAATTGCCTAAGTAAAGGAGCCAGTTTATGTTACCTGAAGCGGTTTTATCATCAGTTATCATAGCTTTAATTCGGAAAGGTAAATTTACGAATTTCGAGCATGTATACATTAAAGGATGGTATTTAATATTATTGAGTGCTTTGGTACAAGTAGCAAGTGCAAAGCTGTACCTAGGGAAGAATGAAGCAATTATAAATATTCTAGATAATTACTATTTTTATATACATATACTTTCGTATATTCTTTTATTAATTGGACTTATCCTTAACATTGAAAGAAAATCTTTTCAGTTAATAACGGTAGGTACAGTCCTTAACTTTATTTGTATTTTAGCTAATAATGGGACAATGCCTGTTCATGTTCCTTATGGACCTAATCCTAAAGTAGATCTATGGCATTCTATTTTAGATGAGGGTACCCGTCTTATTACATTCGCAGACGTAATCCCAATACCTAAGCCTTATCCATTTCCGAAGTTACTAAGTATTGGTGATTTACTTATCATTGTTGGTACGTTCATATTTATTCAGAATTGTATGGTGGTAAAAGAAAAATACAGTAACAAGAACTTCCTGTTAAGATAAACATGGAAGTTTTTTTGTTGCATTCAGCAATTAAAGATAGATTGAGGGGTTCATTGATAGAGAAGAAATGGGTATGCTATAATATAGAAAGATATTTTAAATACATAGGAGGAGAGTCTGTGGATTTAATCTTGTATAATGCGAAGGCAGTAACCCTTAATGATGAGCAACCCTATGCTGAAGCAGTTGGAATTAGAGGATCAAAGATAGCTATTGTCGGATCCAATGAAGAAGTATTGCAACATAGAAATACAGATACAAAAGTAATGGACCTTCTAGGCAAGTCGTTAGTTCCAGGATTTAATGATAGCCATATGCACTTAATCAATTTTGCCAATGTTAGAAGGATGATACCACTTAGTGATTGTCAATCTATTGAAGAAGTTATCAGCCTTAGTAGAGTTTTTTTAAAGAATCATCCAAATCATTCAGGTTGGATAAAAGGAAGAGGATGGAAACAAGAGAATTTCGTTGAAAAACGCTTTCTAAACAAATATGACCTTGATCAAATTAGTACAGAACACCCAATTATCATGACAAGAGCATGTGGACATGTCATGGTAGTAAATTCAAAAGCACTTGAAATAGCAGGCATCAACAGTGATACACCTCAGCCAGAAGGTGGTCAAATTGATGTTGATCATAAGGGGGAGCCTACAGGAGTATTTAGAGAACATGCTATAGGACTCATTTATGATTTTATTGAATCACCAGGTCTAGATGAGATAAAAAGTATGATCTATGAAGTTTGTAGATTAGCTCTCAAAGACGGTATTACTTCTATACAAACAGATGATTTCCAAACCTTCTCTGACAGTGATTATGATAAAATAATTCAAGCTTACGAGGAGTTAAAAGAGGAAGGAAATCTGCCTATACGAATTTATCAACAATGTCTGTTGCAGGAACTCAATGATTTAAAGCAGTTTTTAGATAAAGGCTATTATACAGGTTATGGAGATGAATATTTTAAAATAGGACCATTAAAATTGCTAGCAGATGGGTCTCTTGGAGCAAGAACAGCACTATTATCACAACCTTATGAGGATGATCCATCAACATGTGGTATAGGGGTATTTACCCAAGAAGAGTTGGACGCTATAGTAACTTATGCGCATGATAATGGAATGCAGATAGCTATTCATTGTATCGGAGATGAAATCCTTGATAGAGCTATTAAAAGTTATGAGAAAGCACTTCAACTGCAGCCAAGAAATAATCATCGACATGGTATTGTTCATTGTCAGATAACAAGAGAAGATCTTACAAGTCGCTTAATAAAGAGTAATATTATAGCTTATATACAGCCTATTTTTTTGGATTCTGATATCCCTATTGTTGAAAAAAGAATTGGAAAGGATAGAGCTAAGGTAAGCTATAATTTTAAGACCATGATGGACTTAGGTATTCATACACCCTATGGTTCCGATTGCCCAGTAGAGCCTTTTAACGTGATGAAAAGTATTTTTTGTGCGGTTACTAGAGAAGATCTACATGGTGTTCCAAAAGGAGGTTGGCTACCTGATCAGAAAGTAACTTTAATGGAGGCATTGCACAATTATACTAAAGAAAGCGCTTATGCTTCATTTGAAGAACATCTTAAAGGCTCCATTGAAGAAGGGTTATTAGCAGACCTAGTCGTACTTGACAGGGATATTATGAATTTATCTAATGATTTATTAAAAGATGTCTTAGTGGATATGACTATTGTCAATGGTGAAATTAAATATATGAGAGACTATTAAATATTGAACCTAGGTTAATGCCTAGGTTTATTTCTTGAGAAAACCATATAGAAGACACAAAGAATACACATGGATATGTTATTATTATCCATGTTAAGAGCTAACAGTAATCGAAAGGGGATTTAAAATGTTGAATAAGAGAATAATGACAGGTATAGTATTAGCCATCATTTTAGTATTTACTGCATGTTCAGGAAATCAAGAAAATTTGGAGTCTGAAAGTAGATTTAGTCATAATGACGAGCAGAATAGGGTTCAACTAGCTGCTGGAACCTATGAGAATGAAGATTTTGATGACGATATGAGTTTTGATGATTATCTAGAATATGATCTGGAATTAAAAGCTATGATAGAAGAAAATAGGGATGCTATACCAAAAGACACATATGACAAGCTTATCCAACTCTGCGACCAAATGATAGAAGCAGATAAAAAAGAAGATTTTGATAAAGGAACAGAGTTATACGAAGAAATCGATGGTATTCTAGCTGAATTGGATATTACTTTCGATGAGCAAGGTTCAGAGAATATAATTAAAGAATATGACGTTGTGAATGGACAAATTGATATCGAAGTAGAAAAAGATGAATTTAATATACATAAACTCTTATGGAATAAGGTAACAAAGATCTACCCTCAGAAATATGAAGATATGATTAGGAGTTTTGAGATTGCATCTGATGGTTATAATGGTACCATGGGAGCAACTGCACCAATGGATGACTCAAAACAAACATTTCTTCTATCACTTGATTTAGCAGATAGTTTTGATGCAAATGGCTACGTGAGCGATGATGAATTAACACATACACTTATTCATGAATTAGGCCATATCATAACATTGAACGGCGAACAGGTAGAGGAATTGGTAGATGAAACGAGCAAAAATTATACGATACAAGAAGGAACTACAAAAACAAAGTCTTATCTTAATCAATTTTATCAGCAATTTTGGTCAAAAATTAATGATGAATATATGAAGATCCAAGATCTTGGTGAAGAGGACCCTGAGCAAGCTGAAGAAGAAGCAATGAAATTCTATGAGAAATATCAAGATCAATTTGTTTCAGATTATGCTTCATCGGACCCAGTAGAAGATATAGCTGAAAGTTTTATTCATTTCGTATTAAAAGATAAGCCGGCAGGGAAAACCATTGCTGATAAGAAAGTATTGTTTTTCTATGAATACGAAGAACTTATAAAAGTAAGAGACGAGATTAGGACGAGTTTAGCAAATTAGTAAATGATGAAAAGGACTTAAAGGATGATTCGCTAATAAAGAATCATCCTTTAAGTTTGCAGAAATAAATGAGTCGGCTCATTTTTGTTTGACAAATAGTTGAACGGGGTGTATTATAAAAATGAGTAGACTCATTAAAGGAGAGTGGATATGGGTAAAAGAGAAGAAAAAAAGAAATTGACTAAGCAAAAGATTTTAGATGTTTCTAAGAAAATATTTAAAGAAGTAGGTTATGAAGAGGCAAAGACTTCATTAATTGCTAAAGAAGCAGGTATAGCAGAGGGAACCATTTTTAATTATTTTAATACCAAAGCAGAAATTTTAGTGACTATTGTAGATGAGTATTTAGTTATGGAAGATTATGCTTTTAATTATAACTTAAAAGATCATAAAGAGGTGAAGGCAGAAATTCATCGAGGGTTGGAATATTATTTAAGTAATGTAGATTTAGTGGATAAGTGTTTTTTAAAAGTCATTTTTGCAACAATTACGTATAAAGGAAATGAAAGCACCCAGATTTTTAATGTTTTAAAAATGGCAGATGATAAGGTGCTGGCCAATCTAAGAAGGTACTTGGAACATGTCTATGAACACAAATGTACAAATGAAATAGATGTTATCCTTAGAATCATTTACTCGAATATAGTCTTTGCCTTTTTAGAATATGTCACGGATGAACAAATGACGACTAAGACATTAGCTGATAACATATATAGGACGATTGAATATATACTGTAATAATAATAAATGTTCTATCCATAATAGTATTTAGCCATTATATTGTACAAACAAAATAAGAGGGGGAATTATCTATGGAATCTACAATGAAGAATCTCGAACATACTAAAAAAGTAAAATTCATAGATACCAATGATATTAAATCCTATTATGATCATGAGATGACTTGGGTTGATGCAACCCGATTTGAAAATGTAACACCCCAATCTGCATGGGTAAGTATAACCACACTTTTCTTAGAGCGATTTACCGAATTATCATCCATCAGTACCCAACCTCTTGAGATTCATAAATCTCAAGATGATAGCCTTCTATTAACCAAGGGGAATGTAATTATTGCTAGAGCAATATTGTGGGGGCTATTTAAGATACAGTTGAAGCTAGAAGTTCTTGAAGTTCGACCAGAAAGATATCTTCGATTAGGGGCAACAGTTTTAGGGCAGAATTTTGGCGATATCGATTTTCATATACGCCCAGAGCAAGACGGAACACGCATGTCATATCGTCAGGGATTAAAGATACATTTCAATCTACTTGGGTGGGTAGTTAGAAATATAAGCTTTGACATTGGAGAAAAGGCTGAGACAGCAGAAGTATATAATCTCTGGTTGAAGATTATACATAAGATAAATTAGTTAAGTAGTCCATAGGAATATGAGGTTGGAGGTGGCATTTTGCATAAGTATTACATGAGTAAAGAGAATAAAATTCTAAAATCATATGGTAAGTTATCAAAAAAGGCTGAAAGTATATTATTAGAAGTTTATGATAAGGATACAGTGACAGAAATTATCATTAAAACAGAAGAGCAATATAAGAATATTATTCCTAGATTACCTTATATAGGTGGGAAAAACAATGTTATGACTCCTATAATTGAATTTAACGGTTGGATTATCAGTTTCTATAAAGCCATGAATCAAAAAGGTTTTGATGCAACAGTAGTAGCTTATATAGCAAGGGCAGTATTTTTAAGTATATTTAATAAAATTCCCAAACCGATAGGTGCACTGATAGGCAAAGTACCCTTTACTGGAGCAGGCATAAAATTCTTTAAAAAGCAGGCTGAGAAATCCCAATTAAAACAATATCCAGAAGACTTCGTTTATACTATAGAAGTCATAAAAAAAGAAGGAAAAGAAGTGGAAGTAGAATTTGAGTTTCTCGAATGTGCTGTACACAAATTCTACCAGGCTGAAGACGCTGAAGCCTTAAAGGTATTCTGTAATTTTGGTGATCCAATTTACAGTCAACGCTTTGAGATGGGGGTAAATGCAGACCATACCTTTGCACAAGGTTGTCATACCTGTAGGCTCAATTATAACAATAAGCGACCAACCTACACCCCATCTAATGTTCAACAAATGATAGAAGAAGCACAAGTAATTATGAAAAAATAGAGTCAATGTCAATCCTGACGAGATTAGCGTTTGAAGGACCATCAAAGACTTCCCCCCTATAGTTGTATCTTGAACCATGACAGGGGCAGTCCCATGTTCTTTCAGCTTGATTCCAGACTAATTCACACTTTAGATGTTGACAAGTTATATCTACAGCAAATAATTCACCATTTTTATCTTTATAAACTCCAATGTTATTACTATTTATCTCAATAATATTACATTGATCTATAGGAATAGCCTCTAGTGTCGATTGATAGTCAGTAAGTTTTCCTTTAATTAACTCATACGCAGAATCTGTACCATTTACAATGATCTGCTTAATTTTTTGGCCATCAAGATGTCTTGAGGGTGAAAAAACGGATGCCCATGGATTCTTTCCTTTAAGAATTAAGTCCTTAATAATCATGGCAGCCACAGTACCACTAGTCATTCCCCATTTACCAAATCCTGTGGCAACATAAACGTGATCCATATTTCTATTCAAAAGACCAATATAAGGTACCTTATCTAAAGTGATATAGTCTTGGGCTAGCCAGCGATATCGGATAGGTGATTGAGGCGATACAGATTCAATAAAATTTTCAAGATGTTTATAATGTATAGAACCGTCTTTTCCCTTACCTGTCTTATGAGATTCGCCACCAACAAGAAGCAGATGTTCGGATTCAGATGAATAACTTCGTAAAGATCTAGTAGGATCATCGAAGCCAATGTACATATCTGTATTAAAATCATGTTTCATTGTTGTCCCAACAATATATGAAGTCTCTGGATACATCTTGGCAAAGTAGAAACTACCTTTATCATAAAAGGGGTAGTGAGAGGCAACAATCACATAGTCAGCGATAACTTTCCCACCAGTAGTTGAGATTGTATATGGGGTATTTTCATCAATATCAAGCGCACGCGTATTCTCGTAAATAGGAGCTTTTTTAGTAAGCTCATAAGCTAGTTTTAGTATATATTTTCTTGGATGAAACTCTGCTTGATTAGAAAAACGAATACCAGATAGTGATTTAACTGGAAAGTTTAAGTTAGTAACATAATCTGCTGGAAGATTAAGACTCTGAGCAGCTTTTACCTCTTTTTCTATAGAACATACATTAGATAGTTCGTCTGTATAGACGTATGCATTTCTATTGGTAAGTTGACAATCGATAGAGTATTGTTTAACCAATTGACGTATCTTTCGAATAGCGTGCTGATTAGCTATAGCATACTGTTCTGCTTTTTCAAACCCCAAATGTTTAATTAAGTCTGCATAGATAAGGTTATGTTGAGAAGTTATTTTAGCAGTTGTATGTCCTGTAGTTCCTCTACAAATTCTATTTGCTTCAATGAGAGCGATAGATAGGCCTGCATCACTTAATAATGTTGCAGATGTAATACCAGCAATACCTCCACCGATAACCAAAGCATCTACTCTTAAATCTTCTTTCAATGCGGGATAACTAGTTTCTTCAGTAGACGTAATCCAATATGAGTGTGATTTAAATGTATTCATTACTATTGACCTTTCTCATGATTATAATAATATATCATTAGCATTTGCAATTAATGAAAATACACTCTAAAATTAAGTGATTTTAATAAATCTTTGTATATCCTTTTTTAAATTCACTCGGTGTTATACCTAATTCTTTCTTAAAAGTAAAACAAAAGTAAGCACTACTTTTAAAACCACAAGTAATACTGATATCTTCAATAGTTTTTGGAGTATGAATAAGTAATTCCTTAGCCTTTATTAGTCTTTGTTGTTTAACATATTGGTTTGGAGTAGACCCTATAAGTTGTGTAAATTGTTGATGAAAATAAGTAGGACTAAACATGGCGTATTCACTTAACGTTCGTAGAGATAGATCTTTGTCTAAATTATTTCTTATGTATTCACCAACTTCACACATTTTATTACTGTTTTGCTGTTCCATTAATGTATCTTCTCTTGATTGCAGAGAGAGTCTGTAGGTCAGTTGAAGGAGTAAAGACTTTATGTATATTTCTGAACCCTGCTGAGGGTTAATATGATGATTAAATAACTCCATAAAGATGTTGAAGTATTTATCAAAATGCCCACATATATTTTTTTCTCTAATTTGGTTAATAATTGGATGGTTAATGCGCTCGGTAATTTTTCTTTTCTCAGTATGTAAATAATCAGGAGTAAAAGAGGACTCCAATTGAGCAAACTGAAAGCATGTCCAAATACTGTTATAGCGCATTACACCTTGTGTTGTTTGACCAGGCTGTCTAAATAATATGTCACCTTGATGTACGTCTACTCTTCTATTATCAATATACATCCATCCTCCAAGGCTTTCTGTGATGAGTTCTAATTCATAATCATAAACTGTTCGTTTATTAAGTTCTTTTCCTATAGGCATGACCATACCTTGAGAAAAATAGGAACAATACAGTAGTTTGGGATTAAACATATCTTCATTAATAGTTATCTTAACCACCCCTAAGTAATATTTTTATATTATCACAAAATAATCCTATCTATATAGCTATTTAACTAAAATTATACCATAAGATTTCTAAATAAAAACAGAATATATTGAATTGTACAAAGCTATGGGAATAGATAAAATAAAGATAGTACTGAAGTTCTCAAAAGACATGGAGGTAGGTCACTATGGAAAAATATAATTACTCTTTTCAAGATACAGAGTTAACTTTAGAAGAACGTGTTAATGATTTAGTAACTCGATTAACTTTAGAGGAAAAAATATCGCAGATGTTGCATTATTCACCTGCAATCAATAGGTTAGGAATCCCATCATATAACTGGTGGAATGAGTGCCTACATGGTGTTGCAAGAGCTGGTGTTGCAACAGTTTTTCCACAAGCTATAGGGATGGCTGCATCCTTTGATGCTCGATTAATAAAGGAAGCTGCAACTGTAATTTCTGATGAAGCTCGAGCAAAACATCATGAGTATGTACGGCAGGGAGATAGAGGGATTTATAAGGGATTAACTTTTTGGTCCCCAAATATTAATATTTTTAGAGATCCTAGATGGGGGCGTGGCCATGAGACCTATGGTGAAGATCCGTTCCTAACAGGAAAGCTAGGTGTAGCATTTATACAAGGATTGCAAGGTAGTGATCCAAAATACCTAAAAGTTGCAGCCTGCGCAAAACATTTCGCAGTACATAGTGGACCTGAGAAGCATAGGCATTCTTTTGATGCAATTGTTTCCAAGAAGGATTTATACGAAACCTATTTACCAGCCTTTGAAGCCTGTGTTAAAGAAGGAGAAGTAGAAGCGGTCATGGGAGCATATAATAGAACTAATGGTGAGCCATGCTGTGGCTCAACAACTCTACTCAACGATATTTTACGAGATGATTGGGGATTTGATGGTCATGTTGTATCAGACTGTGGGGCTATATGTGACTTTCATATGTATCATAAAATAACTGAAACACCCCAAGAATCCGCTGCATTGGCTGTTAATGCAGGAAGTGACTTAAATTGTGGTAATACGTATGCTTTCTTACTCTCAGCTATAGAGCAAGGGTTACTTAATGAGCATGCGATTGATAGGGCTATAAAAAGACTTTTCGCAACACGTTTTAGGTTGGGACAATTCGATCCAGAAGAGCAGAACCCTTATACATCTATACCTTATGAATTGAATGATTGCGAAGCACACCACGAGTTGGCTAAAAATATTGCAAGAAGAGGAATGGTACTACTAAAAAATGAAAAAAATCTTCTTCCATTAAAAAAAGATAAATTAAACACAATAGCTATTATTGGACCTAATGCAGATGATAGGGTAGCATTATTAGGAAATTATAATGGTACACCATCAGTAACATGTACTCCATTGGAGGGAATTCGAAGAGCTGTTAATGAAAATACACGTGTCTATTATTCCGAGGGATGTGATATTCAAAGTGATCAAATTGATGGTTTTGGTAATTCTACAAGTAAAATTAGTGAAGCGGTATCTGTAGCTGAACGAGCTGATGTGGCAGTAATTTGTGTAGGGCTAAACCCACTAATTGAAGGGGAAGCAGGGGATGCTTCTAACTCAGATGCTGCTGGTGATAAGATATCTTTAAAGCTACCGGGACTTCAAAATAAACTGATTGAAAAGGTGGTTGCAACGGGGACTCCAACTATTGTTGTTGTACTTGCAGGTAGTGCTATGGATTTACAATGGGCTGATCAAAATACATCTGCAGTTATTCAAGCTTGGTACCCAGGAGCTGAAGGTGGAGCTGCCCTTGCGGATTTATTGTTTGGTGTAGATGATTTCACAGGGTGTCTGCCAGTTACATTTGTAAAAAGTACTGAAGATTTACCTGATTTTAGAGATTACAATATGAAAGGACGAACATATCGCTATATAGAGAAGGAGCCATTATATCCCTTTGGTTATGGATTAAGTTATAATGATTATTCATATTCACATATGCAAGTATCATCTCAAACATTATCTGAAAATCAAAAACTCGATGTAAGTGTCACCGTAACCAATAATGGCATAATAAAAGGAAGTGAAGTTATTCAAGTATACATAAAAGCCAATAACCCTGGTATTCCTGTACCACATTGGTCCTTAGCTAATATAGAAGTTATTGATTTAAATCCCAATGATTCTAAAGAAAAACAAATAACTTTATTGCCTGAACAATTCATGCTTATCAATGAGGAAGGTAAAAAAGTTTATGTACCAGGTGAATATACAATCTTTATTGGTGGTAGTCAACCTGATGGAGTCAGTGAGAGGCTGAGTGGTAAGAAGGTTCTTAGGCAGACAATAAAACTGGTATAATATAAAAATAGTCTAGATATACGTTAATGCGTATCTAGACTATTTTCTATCTTGTATGATTACTGTGCTTCTTCAAGGGCGCGCTTAACGGCAAGTTTCCAGTTCTCAGATGAAACAGTTGCACCAGCAATAGAGTCCACTTCATAGGTTTGTTTTGCTATCATTTCATTAGCTAAATCTTCTCTATATTGCTTTAAGTTAGGATAGACCTTGCCATCTTTTTCTTCACCAGTCCACATGTCATAATCTACTTCATTACCTTCTAAATCAAATCGGCGTAAAGTAATGTTAGTCATTTTGCCATCTTTAATTTCCACTGTTGCGTCTTCAGAACCATAATCCCAAGGATCACCCATACTTGTGTAACTGCCATCCGTATAGGTTGCAGTCATATCGCCGTTAGTGTCTCCATTGGCATCAGGAGCTTCATCTGGATCAGGAGTATCTTCTGTCATTTCATCTCCATTACCATCTGGAGATTCAACATTGTTGTCATCTGGATTAGTATCGAGATTGTCAGTGGTACACCCGATTAAACTTAAACTTAATACTAGTACTAACATAAAACTTAATTTTTTCATAATGACCTCCTATTGTGTATAATTAGGTATATACCAAGTATTTGGAAAAACCTATTACTTTATTCAATGCAGTAAAATCAAAAGTAGTAATTAACTTATACGTCATAAAAAATTGTGCTATAATCAAACTATAAGTTTTTCATAAATACAAAGGAGATATAGCAAATGGAACAGAGATTATTATACGTAGTAGATGATGAAAAGCAAATAAGAGAATTACTCAAGACTTACTTAGAAAAAGAAGGATATAAAGTTGAACTATTTGAAGATGGACAAGAAGTTCTGGATAGATTCAGTGAGCAAACCTGTGATATGCTGATTATAGATATTATGATGCCTAATGTTGATGGCTATACCTTGTGTAGAGAAATTAGAAAAACCAGTGAAGTCCCTATTATAATTGTTTCTGCAAAAGATGAGGAAATTGATAGAATACTTGGATTAGAATTAGGCAGTGACGATTATATCTCAAAACCATTTAGTCCAAGAGAACTGATTGTAAGAGTAAAAAATATTTTTAGACGAATAAACAGGTCTCAACAAGCTACTCCGAAAGAGGTGGATGTAGATCAAATACATTGTAAAGATCTCATTATTTCAAAGGAGAATAGAACTGTATTAATTGATCATAAAGAAATCAAAGTGACATCTAAAGAGTTCGACTTGTTATTTTTATTGATCAAGAATAAAAACATGGCATTTTCAAGGGATACTATTATTGAACGTATTTGGGGATATGATTACTTTGGAGAAACAAGACAAGTGGATCACTTAATCAAACGTTTAAGAAAAAAAATGCTGGAAGCTAATGCTCAATGCCAGATTGAAACTGTCTGGGGGTATGGCTATAAAATCAGTGGGTAGGTGTAAAGGATGAAGAAAAGTATTTTCGGTAAGATTATACGATTAAACGTATTTAGTGTTGTATTTGCCTTATTGCTTATGGGGATTTTATCAAGTTTTGCTGTAAAGAAATACATAGAAGAAGATATCACTAGGGATCTTAAGCGAGAATCTAAGCTATTCTTAACATCCATTGGAGTAGATGGAGATAATCGGGTGATCGATAGAGAAAGTCTAATAGAATATAAGGAAAAAATTGGTATTCAAAGAATGGAATTTGAGAGCGAAAATATTATCCTTATTAAAGTTCCAAGAAAAGGATGGCAGCAATTATCATCTACTAACCGAAAATTAGTATTAACAGATGAAGAAATTGATAAAGTTCGTAATAGTACTAGAACAGATGGCCGGCTTTTTAGAATTACACTAGATGATCAAGAATGCTTAGCAGTGGCATTACCTGCACTTGAAGTAAATATGAAAGACAGTACCTTTGATGGTATTATTATTACCTATATGCCAACAACTCAAGTAAATGATATCAATCGCTATATCTTTGGAATGCTTATATTATCAATGTTGAGTGTTGGAATCATATCCATTATAATCGGTTGGCTCATATCAAGAAAAATGACAAGACCTATTAAGCAGCTTAAAGGTACTGCTGAGAAGCTTGCCAATCGAGATTTTAAAGAGAAAGCAGATATAAAAACTGGTGATGAGATTGAAGATTTGGCTATAGCCATTAATACAATGGCAGATAGTATTCAGCAATACGATACGAATCAAAAAGAATTCTTTCAGAATATTTCTCATGAATTAAAGACACCTCTGATGTCCATACAAGGGTATGCTGAAGGGTTGAAAGAAGACATGTTTGAAGACAAAGAACATGCTTTAGATATTATCATCGATGAGAGTCAAAGAATCAAAAAGTTTGTTGATGATATCATTTTTCTATCTAAATTGGATACAGTTGAAGAGTTCTTTGATATGAAAGAATGTAGTGTGAATCAAATTATCATTAATGCTATTGAAAAGATAGAGAGTATAGCTATTCTTAATGATATTGATATCTATTACACACCAGGGGAAGATATTAGACTTATTGTTGATGAAGACAAAATGATTCAAGTGATTATTAATTTATTATCCAATTGCTTGAAGTACACAAAGGACACAATAGATGTAGAAACTACAATTAGAAGTAATTGTTTTGAAATTAGGATTTGTGATAATGGTAAGGGATTTGGTGACATAGACCTGAATAAACTATTTGATCGTTTTTACAAGGGCGAAAAAGAAGGAAGCGGTTTAGGTATGTCCATTGTTAAAAAGATTGTTCAAGGTCATCAAGGAGAGGTTACAGCCCACAATATTGAGGCTGGCGGTGCAGAATTTCTCATTAAACTACCAAAATGATTTTTTGCCACATTATTGCCACATTTATAATATTTTTATTCCACAATTGAGCAGTAAACTATGTTTGTAAGTTAGTGATGAATGACACATCAGCTTACAAAACATACATTTAGGAGGAAAATATTATGAAAAAATTTATCACAAGAAGTTTAGTAACAATGATGCTTTTAGGAAGTGCAATGAATGTATCTGCTAACGAGGTAGAGCAAGATCAAGCAACAACTGTTGAGACAAAAAAAGCAGATAAAGAAGCCAAGAAAGCAGAACGTGAAGCGAGACTTGAAGAAAAGGCTGCTGAAAAAGAAATTACTATAGAAGAATTAGTTGAGCAATTAGAAAGTGCAAAAGCTGAAGCAGAAGAATTAGGCATGACAATGGAAGAATACAGAGAATATAAGAAAGCTGATAGAGAAGCTGCTAGAGAAGCAAAAATAGAAGAGATTGCAGCCAACAGGGGGATTACACTTGAAGAAGCTGAAGCACTTATTGAAGAACGTAAACTTACGGCTGAAGAATTAGGCATGACATTGGAAGAATACAGAGAATATCTAGAAGCAGAACGAGAAGCAAAATTAGAAGAAAAAGCAGCAGAAAAAGGAATTACCGTTGAAGAATTAATAGCTCATATTGAAGCGGGGAAAGCAGAAGCTGAAGAGTTAGGTATGACGATGGAAGAATACAGAGAATACAAGAAAGCTGAAAGAGAAGCAGCAAGGGTAGCAAGAATTGAAGAGATTGCAGCCAATAGAGGTATTACATTTGAAGAAGCAGAAGCGCTAATAGAAGCCCATAAACTTGAAGCTGAAGAATTAGGTATGACTAGGGATGAATACAAAGAGTATCTTGATGCAGAACGCCAAGCAGAAAGAGAAGCAAAATTAGATGAATTAGCTGCAGAAAAAGGAATTACAGTAGAGGAATTAAAAGCTAAAATAGAAAGTGATACAGAGGCTGCAGAAGAACTAGGCATGACATTAAAAGAGTACAGAGAATACATGAGAGAACAAAAAGAAGTCGAAGTAAACGTTGAAGAACTTTAAAAAGTAATATCAAGGAAGGCCCTTAAAGGGGCTTTTTTTTGCTTATGAGTAGAGTTAAATAATCTTGCATGCTTGACAAAGAAATTAATTTAGTATAAATTAAAAAAGAACACTGTTCTTTATTGGAGGGGATTAGTTATGAGATATGAAAAGTGGTTTCATATGATGAAAGAACAAGCATACAAAGATGCACAATATCTACATACTGAAAGAGGTTCTATACACTATACGGATATCGGTAAGGGACCAGTGATTCTTCACTCTCATGGATCTCCAGCTGGAGCTGATATAGGACCTGTATTCTTAAAGGATTTTACTCAGCAGGGGTATAGAGTTGTAACACCCTCTAGACCGGGTTTTTTAGGTACAGATTTAGCGTTAGGTAAGAGTATTGAAGAACAAGCTGATTTTTTTAAGAATTTTTTAGATAAATTGAAGATTAAAAAAGTATTTGTTCATGCATGGTCTGCTGGTGGTCCACCTGCTATTGCTTTTGCATTAAAGTATCCTGAATATGTGAATGGATTAATACTATTTTGTGCTGTATCTCACCGTTGGGTACATAAAATCACAAAGTTTGAGAAAATGATGCTATCGAATAGAGGAATCTGGATGTTATGGAATATGAGCAGAGTCTTCAAGAGCTCTTTTAGAAAAAAGAGTGCTGAAGAACTTGGAGTTGATTACAACTATGTCAAGGAGAATGATGAAAGATTAGCGTTATTAGATAATTTCTTTGAGATGACCGCACCACCTTCATTAAGAAATATTGGTTCATTCAATGATATAAAGAATTACAGTGAAATGAAAGAATTTGACTTTAGCAATGTAAAGGTACCTACATTAATTCTCTTTAGTCCTTCGGATAATCAAATACCTGTATCAAACGGTGATCTTCCTGCAGAAGGGATAAAAGGTGCAGAGTATATAAGATTTACACATGGTGGTCACATGCCCATGATTGATCGAGAAGCAGAATTGGTCAATAGAAAAATGCTTAAGTTCATGGAGGAGAATAATGGCTCAATATAAAAAAGATGAAATAAAAAAGAGAATTCTATTGAATGCTAAAGAAGAATTCATGGAAAAAGGTTTTCTAAATTCATCTATGCGTGATATAGCCAAGAAGAGTAAAATCTCTGTTAGTAATATGTACAACTATTTTATAAACAAAGAAGAGTTATTTCAAAAAATTGTAAAAGACGTATACCAGGAAATTTTGCATTTCAATACCACTGAGGCTATTAGTATGTACTATACAAGAATAGATCATTACGAATCAGATCTTGAAAAAACGATCAGTCAACTAATCAGTTATGTTGCTAAAAATAAAGAGGTCCTTAAATTATTATTAATAAAATCAACAGGAAGTCAATATGCAGATTTCAGGAATGAACTGAAAGAGTTATACTATGATATTGAAGTATCTACAGCTAAGGAGAAGTTTAAGACCCATCCTCAAGTCCTTAAAAAGATGCCTAGTGAGGATTTAATTAAGAGTTTATGTGATTTATATATTAATCCCTTCGAAAAATTTTTAAGAGATCAGTTATCGGAAAGTGAACTAAGAATAAGATTAAATGAGCTCAATGAATTTTTAATCCATGGTATTAATTTTTTTCTTCAATAAGAAACCAGTTTTTGAATAGGGAAGATGATGAAGAACTGCTTCAATAGAAGAGAAGCAGTTCTTTAACAGTTACGCAGATAGTCAATAGATTTATTTTATTCCGTAAGTTATAAGCAAACATTGTGCCATGAGAATAGATACGTTTTCCTTATTAGCTAGTAAATAATTACTGATTGCCATCTCTGTTTTCACATACGATTCTGCTTCAGCACGGGTCAACCCCCTATTCATAAAGAGATCAATAATTCTTTCTTGTTCATCATTTGGTATAGGTTTATCCCAACTATTTGTTTTTAGTAGTGAACTGATTTGCTCGCTGTAATAAACGCTATCTTCATCGGGGTTAATATAGTTAATCTTATCATTCATTCGGACATCTATGTTTTTTAAACCTAATTCTTGCATATAAATTGGGATTTTCATACCAACAGAATAATCTCTACCTTCTGAATGCAGCTCTGTTTTCCATAGCTTTTTTAATGCAGATGTTTTATAGTCAAAAGAACTATAATCCAATCCGTCTATATAAAGACCTGCATTTTCAAGTTCTCTATTGATAGATATTGTAACAACCATACCTCCGGCAAAGACAGCATCAACCATATTCTTTAATGTTTCTTTTGGATCTGGTAAGTGTCTTAATCTACATTGACATATTGCCATATCATACTTTTCTGTGGTTTTGAAAAGGTTTAAATCACTCTGAATAAACTCAGTCTTATAGCAGCTATCCTTAAAAAGAGTTCTTGCTTCCTCTATAAGCTTATCACTAACATCGACACCTGTATATGTACTGCCTTTCGGTAGCTTAGGTAACAACAACAAACCTAAGTACCCATAGCCACAACCAAAGTCGACTATGTTGATTGGTTTGGATATTTGCCACACCTTATCAATTAGAAATTCCATATAGTCATTGTTCCAAATATATGGTCTAGAATTTTTTAAATAGTCCAATCGATGATCCCAATGTTCTTTACTATCAGTTCTTCGTAATATATATTCTCTGTTATTTAAAGGTTTTAAGCCTAGAATTTGATCTACTGACACTTCGAAATAATCTGCAAGAGTTGGTAACAGTGTTATATCGGGCAAGGTTATACCAGTCTCCCATTTGCTTATAGACTGAAAGGACACCCCAAGAGAATCAGCTAATTCAGTCTGAGTTATTCCTTTCTCTTTTCTTAAGTTTGCTATTGAAAGTTTAATTCTATCCATTTAATTCCCCTCCAATTCCTCAATAGTGATTAATATAGTTTAATTGTATATGATAGACCAATTAATAACAATAACGTCTTATTTGAGAAAATTCGCTTACTAGTTGAGTAGATGATCTGAGGTAAACAACCATTTGAACTCTATACAAAATATGGCGAAACGCAAAGACATATTAGTGGTTATGTTGTTAACAGTGTTGAAGATGAAGTTGCTGCATTTGAGAGTAACAACAATATAAATGAGGAAGTCATTAGATTAAGAGAGTACCTTTATGATACCATTGATAGTGGTAAATATAGCCTTTATGAAAAATATGATTTTGATTTGTTTTATGGTCTATATGAGCCGGTGATTGATATTATTTTTGATGATGATAAATACACAGAAGATGATAAAATAAAGATTATTGAAGATGTTATTAATGACTACTGAAATTAGAATACCAGTTATGGATTATTAACAATGTTTATGATACAATGATTAAATAACGATTTACCAAATTAAGTAATGAATAAGAAAAATAAAGATAGGGGCAAATTATGAGAGATATGACATATACAAAACTAATCAATGAAACTTTGCAAATATATTTAAAAGATGAATACTTAGAAGCTTATAATTATATTACAGAAAATGCTCCTAAGGTAGAAGGTAATGAAGCACAAATTTTTAATTTTCGTTACGCAATAGCCTGCAAAGCAGGGTTAACTGATTTATCATTAGAAATAATGAAAGAAGCAGTTGTTGATAAAGGCTATTGGTACTCATATGAGTATTTAATGGAAGATGATGACCTTGAACCATTATATAAAAAAGACCAATTTATTGAATTAGCAAACATATGCAAAACAAGAGAGCTAGAAACGCTAAAAGATTCTAAGCCCGATTTAAAGGTAATCATGACAAATGATTCGGATCAGGAACAAAAGAGACAGTTGATCATAGCATTGCATGGTAATCAAGAGAACATTTTCATAACAGAGAAAAATTGGAGCTCTTGCTTGAAAGATAGTAACATGTTAGCTCTACCTCAATCATCTCAAATAGAGTTTTCTGATGCTTATAATTGGGAAGATATAGCAAAAGGTGCTGATGAACTGAAGAACCACTACGATAAGCTACTAAAAGAATACAATGTTGATTCTGAAAGTATTATTTTAGGTGGTTTCTCTGCTGGAGCGAGAGTGTCCCTTAATACTGTTTTAAATGATTTAATCCAAGTAAAAGGTTTAATCTTTGTAGGACCTTGGTTACCGGAAATTGATGAATGGGAAAATCTTTTAGAGCTGCTAAGGATAAAAGGTATAAAGAGTTATGTTATATGTGGAGATCAAGATGAAGACTGTCTTGAAGGTGCTATGAAGTTCATTGATATGCTAAATAATAAAGGGTTACCAAATAAATTCAAATTAATAAAGAATTTAGACCATGATTATCCTGATAATTTTAATGATTTACTTGAGGAAGCTTTTAAATTTATTAACATGTAAATAAATCCGCCTTACCACGACTAAGGCGGATTTATGCATAGCTTAATAAAATACTAAGGTGAGGAGGTTAGCATGAAATTTACTATACTAGGAAGTGGTGGAGCTATTAGGATTCCAAGAGCTTGTTGTGATTGCTCCATATGCAATGAAGCAAGGCAGAAGGGGTATCCATATAAACGACTTGGACAGAGCTTATTTTTACATGATGAGAATATCCTTTTTGATACACCAGAAGACATTAATGAAGAGCTGAATGACCATGAAATAAAAGAGGTTGATCATATTTTTTATACTCATTGGCATCCAGATCATACACTGGGATGTAGAATTATTGAATCCTTGATGGATGGTGTAGAAAATAAGAAGCCAATTGATGTACATATGCCGGAGGAGAGTATTGAGATTGTTATTAACAAATCAAATTCTATCTTTGATTTTTACCATTCCATAAATTTTTGTAATGTTATTTCTTCAGATAGAGAAGTTAATATTAACTCAATTAGCATAAAGAAAATTAAACTACTAAACGACTTTGCATATGCCTATTTGATCAATGAGAATAATAAAAGAGTATTATATTGCCCATGTCATGGTATGCATTTACCTTATATGGATGAACTATATAAGGTTGACCTATTGATAATCGGTAAAGGTTATAGTAAATATACCAATGTGGAATGGACTAATTTCGAAAGAGATACACTTAGAATAATTAAAGACCTGAAACCTAAAAAAGTCATATTAACGCATATTGAAGAATCTGATGGATTAGGTTATGACGATTATGTAGCAATAGAAAAAGAATATGATCATATCCAATTTGGTTATGATGGGCAAATCATAAAAGTGTAGGTTTAAGTAGAACGTTTTTACAAGATTAAATTAATAGATATCATATGAAAAACTAGTTACTGTATTACTCAGTGACTAGTTTTTGCTTAAATACACTATATACATTATGATAACATAGCTCAAATTATAAGTCTAGTATTAATATTGAAAAAGTGGTAAAGTTAGTTTGATATTAGCTAGTATCAATAGATAAAGAATGATGAGTTATATGGAGGTAATAACATGAGAATTGAAAGTAGTCGATTAGCTTTGGAATCTCTAAGTTTAGAAGAATTAATTAATTACGAAAAGGATTTTAAGTTAGACAGAGATCATATAGATATCTCTGAATTAATTATCTCAGAAACCCAAAGAAAAGCAATAAGAATTAAAGTTGAGAAGATGAAGGATATAGATGAGAGCATTCATGAATGGTATACCTATTGGCTAATTATTAATAAATTCGATTATAAAGCATTAGGTCTAGTGGGATTTAAGGGCATAGATGATACAGGTAAGGTAGAGATAGGTTATGGAATTACTCCAAAATATGAGGGAAGAGGGTATATGTCTGAGGCTGTTGAGACTCTTATTAAATGGGCATTTAGTAATGAAAAATGTACAGCAATAACTGCAACAAGAGTTTTAAAAGCAAATATTGGTTCCAGAAAAGTCTTAAAGAAAAACGGATTCAAATTAATAGATGAGGATGAAGATACATTTAACTTTATCCTAACAAAATAGAGTTTAATGATAATATATAGGAGGAGCCACATGCAGATGAAACAAAAATGGCATCGGCACTTAGGCGTATATGGTATTTGCCAAAAGGATAACAAGATGCTAGTGATACATAAAGGTAGAGGACCATACTCTGGAAGATTTGATTTACCTGGTGGAAGTATTGAAGAGAATGAGACTATGGTAGATTGCTTGCATCGAGAGTTTTGGGAGGAGACGGGTATAAGAATTAAAGTTATTGAGCAACTATTCACGAGAGATTATATAGTTCCATGGGAAAGTAATGATGACTATACTCATATCCATCATATAGCTATATACTATGGAGTTGAGTATGTTGAAGGAGATATCAAAAACTGTCCAAAGATAGATGACTCTCTTGGAGCGGAGTGGATCAATTTTGAAGATATAGATGAAAACAATTCCTCACCATTAGTGATAGAAGTTAAGAGCATAAAAAATAATTCTTTCAATTAAGAATTGAAAGAATTATGAAGTCCAATTAATCCGGGAATACAGCGAATGATTCTATTGATTTTGTTTCTAAATAAACGGGATCACCTTCATCAAATGGTTCAGTGGATTGATCAAGCTCCACAAGAAGATACTTATGTGGTGGTGTCCAAACCACTTGTTTTAAAACTCCAACATATTCATTACCACTATTGGTATAGATTAATAACCTTTTTCCAACGAAATAGTCGTGCATTTCCCTCCACCTTCCAAATTAGATATTTATAAATACATTACATCTTATGCTATACAGTAGATGTTTGTCACATAAAAAGTCCATGTATATTACCTATAATTAATCTTAATTGGTATAATGAAAAAAACTTGACAAATATTATAAAGAAGCATATACTACTATATTAAATACGGTGAAGAGAAAGAGTAGATAGATAAAAGCTATACAGAGAGTATCGGTTGGTGAGATGATACAGGTCATAGTCTATCGAACATGGTCTTGGAGTAGCGCATCAAAAATCTAATGGATGAGTAGAATGCGACGGTTGTACCCGTTACTGTACTAGGGTATAAGTTTGTTCACAAACCGTACTTGATAAGACTAATACTGTGAGGTATTAGTAAATAGAGGTGGTACCACGGGAATTATAACTCTCGTCCTCTGAATCTTAGGATTTGGAGGTGAGAGTTTTTTTATTACCCAAAATGGAATGGGTTGAACATTTATAATTCTCGGAGGTGTATATAATGAAAATATTAATTGGTGGAGCATGGCCTTATGTCAATGGAGAATTGCATATTGGTCATATAGCAGGTTTAATTGCAGGAGATGTTCTTGCAAGATATTATCGACAGAAAGGTGATGACGTGTTATATGTTTCTGGCAGCGATTGCCACGGGACACCAATAACATTTAAAGCTAGAAAAGAAAACAAAGACCCTTTAGATATAGTTAATTATTATCATGAGCAAATAGAGAGTGCGTTTCAACGATTAGGCTTTAGCTATGATTGTTATGGGAAAACCACAGATGAAGAGCATCATCATTTTGTTCAGGACCTATTTACGAAGTTATATGAAAATGGACATATTTATGAAAAAGAGAGTGAGCAATATTATTGTGCGGAATGTCAACTCTATTTAGCTGATCGCTACGTTCTTGGTATATGCCCATATTGTGGTGGCGAAATCAGAGGTGATGAATGTGACGATTGTAGTCGTCTGGTTCATATCCAAGAAGTGCATCAAACAACATGCGCTTTATGTGGGACTCCAACGAAACTAAGAAAAAATAAGCATCTCTACTTTGCCTTATCTAAATTTCAAAATGAAATTAGTAAATTGGTTAAAGAAAAAGAAGCATGTTGGCGAACAAATGCAGTAAAATTTACAGAGAGATACTTAGCTGAAGGTCTTCAAGACCGAGCATGTACAAGAGACTTAGACTGGGGTATAGATGTTCCTATTGATGGTTATGAAGACAAGAAAATATATATTTGGATAGAAAACGTGTTAGGGTATATAAGTATGAGTCAAGCATGTTGTGAAGAGAAGGGGCTGGATTATTTAGACTATTGGCATAAAGATGCTGACTGTCGGTCGTACTACATTCATGCTAAAGACAATATACCTTTTCATTCTATTATCTTTCCAGCGTTATTGTTGGGCTCCTTTGATTACAAGTTGCCTGACCATATTATATCAAATGAGTATTTGACATTGGAGGGTAAAAAAATATCCACAAGTAAGAATTGGGCATTATGGGTTAATGACCTTCTAGAAAGGTATGACCCAGACACATTACGCTATCATCTTATAGCAAATGGACCAGAGAAGAAAGATGCTAACTTTACCTTTAATGAATTTATACTGAGTCACAATGGTGAGTTATTAGGTGGTTTTGGAAACTTTGTTAATAGGAACATTGCTTTTATTAATAAGTACTTTGATAATAGGGTCCCGGAAGCAGAGATTGATAAGGTGATTGTAGAAGAATTAACTTCTCTTTATAGTCATGTAGGATTACTTATTGAAAAAGGTGAGCTGAAACATGCGATACAAAGTATTTTCGGTTTTATAAAGAGAGCTAACAAATATTTTGATGAAGGTCGACCTTGGGTAACAGTGAAAGATGATTCGAAGAAGTGCAAAAAAGTGATAAAAACATCAGTTACCATAATCTATAACCTATCTAACTTACTTTATCCATTTCTACCTTTTGGATGCCAGAAAATAAGAGATTTACTTAAAGTCGATCATGACTTTCTATGGCAATATATTGAATTAGATGGAGATAAGCAAATAGGGGAAGCCAATGTACTATATGAGCGAATCGATAAAAAGCAAATACAAGAAGAAATTGACAAGTTAAAGGAGGTATAAACAACCAATTTATGCTATAATAGGTTGAGAAAGCGAGGGGATATAGATGAATGAAAATAAGAGCACCCTACAACAAATAAATGCAGAGTTAAAACAAGTAATGGATGAGATTGCTGAAGCAAAAAGACTCGATAAAGTAATTTTATCAATAGAAGATGAACAGAGAGAATTAAAGAAGAAATGCCATAAGTTAGAAGAGCAACTACGCAAAGAAGAAGAGGACGTGGAAAAGCTCAAAAAAATGAGTTTGTCTAATTTTCTCCATACTCTATTAAATGATAAGGCAGAAAAGCTTAATAAGGAAGAGCAAGAAGCTTTTGAAGCTAAGCTGAAATACGATTCTGCCGTGGCAGAACTGCAGGCATCTGATAATAGTTTAAGTGTGTATAAAAATAAATACAATGAAGTGTCAGGATCTAAAAGAAATTATTCTATATTAATGGATAAAAAGAAATCCTATATAGAACAATACATGCCAGATCAATGGGAATCTATTGAAAAGATGACTAATGCAATCAATGTTATAACTAGTCAACTGAAAGAACTTAATGAAGCCATTCAAGCTGGTAATCGAGTTATGTCTACTATTGGTTTAACTGAAGAGGCACTGAGTTCTGCTGCTAACTGGGGGACTTATGATATGATTGGTGGTGGAACCATAGCTACCATGGTAAAACGAGACAAGATGCATACAGCACAGAATCATATCCATACATTACAAAATCAAATGCGAACATTTAGTAGAGAACTAAAGGATGTAGATACTTATTTAGACGTGGATCTACAGATTAATTCTTTTCTTGGATTCGCTGATTATTTCTTTGATGGCTTAATTGTAGATTGGGCAGTTCAATCAAAAATAAATGATGCAAAAAATAAGATATATAATGTAAGAGGTCAAATTCAAAGTATTATGAGTAATATTCAGAATGAAAAAAATCAGTTAACACGACAAAAAAGTAGTTTAGAACATGAAATAGAGCATATAGTAAAAGATATCCAATAGCGATTAATAAAAGTCTCCAACCTGTCATCTTATTAGATGAGGTTGGAGATTTTTTATCAACAAAGCTTTACTGGCACTCATATTAAGATTTGTATATTAGGTTACAATAAGTGATAGAGTTAGATTATCGATTATTGAGGTGACAATAAGTGGATGATAATGTAGATATAAAATTACCATATGAAGTTCCAATTACCTTTAAATATAAAGTTTCTGAAAAGAGATTGATGGCACTATTTTTTGTCATATTAATTTTTATATCGTTATCATATTTGGGGTTAATAGCAGAAGATTATACTATGATGATGGTTGGTATACTCATTATTGTTCTTCTTCTAGCTATTACTTTTGGATTTTATAGATCTTATCTAGAGATATCTGGTGATTATATTAAAATTAAATTTAGCTATATAAGCAAAACGGTTAGATGGGATGAAGTTGTAAGCATTGTTTTAAATGCCAATAATGATAAGAATTTAATAGGCATCATCACAAAGAAAAAATTACTGAGACAGAAAAAAAATAGAGTCTTAAATGATTTGCTATACTCGCCTTATGAAATATTAATTCAATTAGATTTTTTACAGCAAATGGATGTAGAACGTTTGTTTATGACTATTGAAGACAAAATGAATTGTGATGAGATTAATGAGTTTTTACAAAGGGAAGGGTTTTTAGTAGATGATAAGAAAGAAACAAACCAATTAGAGGAGAAAACTTCTAGCATCTATAAAGCATATTTAATGTGCTTTATGTGGGCAGTTATTATTGGTTTATTATATGGATTTCTCTCAAGTATCTTATCTGGAGATTTATATTTGATTACATTTGCTGTCATCTACTTAGGAACTTATAAAATAATTGGCATTTATCATAAAAATTATAATGAACAATCATTTAATATCTTTAAAAGATTAATTGTTGGACTAATATGTACACTTCCGCTAATAATTGGGATACTATCAGAAGATTTCTTTCATGCAAAAGTGCTACCTAATCGAGATACTTTTATGATAGTGAGAAATAAGATTTGGACTTTGAAAAATGATGAAGCACTATTTATAATGATATTATTTGGTATTGGTGTCCTATTATATTATGGAACCTTTCATGGAAAGACATTTAAAATTCAATACAAAATATATAAGTTAATAGGTTTATATAAACGATATGGTGACTACTATTGCAATAAAGACGGAGCATTATTTAATATATACTTAGTTGACCCTCAAGAACTGAATTATGAGTATATGGATATAGATGTACTACACATTGAAAAAGGATGTCTAGTAGAAAAAGATAAAAAAAGACCAGGTGGTTTGTATATACCTCTAGAAAATCTCAAAGAAAGCAATAACATATCATGGAAACAACGGCATGTATTTATCGAAGGCAAGCAATATCTCTATTTTGATCTTGGAAATCCTGATAAATGTCTTCCAAAAGAATATCAACTACCCTTAGTCATCTACTTAGATAAAGATAAGAACATGATTACGATACAAATGAGTTATTACAGAGAAAAATAATTATACAAATAATTGTATTTCATATTAAGGGAATATTTAAAAGCTTGTTTCATCTTTTAGAAATAGGCTTTTTATGATATAAAATATTAGATTACATATAATGGATTTTGCGTGCAATCAGCCATTTTAAAGCTATCCAATAAAGTTACATATATGTTATGTTAAACATCCCGAATTACTGCTACAAATGCCTTATTATTTCATCATTATTCCAAGTTGTAAACCGACTTATAGTGTGATAACTTATTGATAAATTGATATTTACTTTAAGAGAAACCGAGGTGGGGACCGTGTTTCGTATTATGAGGGGACTTGATGATATCTCAAGGAGTCGTAATTACTTCATTCTTGAGGGTATTACAGGAGTTAGCCAATTTGTACTAACTACTGGTGCATTTTTAGCAGGGTTCATTAGCTTATTAGGAGGTGGTGATGACATCAATGGTGTTATTGCTGTCATACCAGCAGCAACAGGAATTTTTCAAATATTTTCTTCTGTTTTCTTTGAAAAGATGGCGAGTAGAAAGAAAGCAATTATTAGTGTAGCTAGTATATTTCGTATACTGTTAGCTACCATTTATTTTATTCCTATTTTGTTGTTAAAGACAGGATACTCCTTACAGCTATTTGTTTTAATTTATTGTTTATCATACGGATTAAATGCTTTCTTAATGCCTGCAGTTGCTAACTGGATGATTAATCTAACACCAATTGAAATCAGAGGACAATATACTGCAATGAAAGATAAAATTTCTTTGTTTGTATCTGCGATACTAACTATCTCATTAGGTGGTGTGCTAGACTATTGGGATAGAGCAGGGAATAAGTATGCAGGTTTTATTATCATTGGTAGCATATTATTGTTACTAGCAATGATTAATGTATTTGCGTTATCAAAGATAAGTGAGCCAAAGGAGAAAAACATTCAAAGAAATTATAGAGTTAAAGATACAGTAACGATACCATTACAAAGTGTTAGCTTTAGAAAGGTAATTATACTTTATGTCATATGGAATATTGGATTACAAATCGGTGGACCATATGTTGCCGTATACATGGTAACTTCTTTAGAGTTAAGTTACACTTTTATGATGGCATTATCTGTTGTAGCAACAATGGTTCGTGTTCTTTGTTCAAGTTATTGGGGAAGATTAGCAGATAAAAAATCTTGGTTTCTTAGTACCAAGTTTTCGATATTAATTCTTGCTATTACTCATTTCATGTGGGCATTTGTAACAGAAAGTAATTACATTATACTAACTCCTTTGCTTCATATAAGTGCAGGATTTGCTTGGGCTGGAGTCGGTATATCTCTCTTTAATATTCAATTCCTGTTTGCTAAGAAGGAAGGTCGTACCATGTACATAGGATTAAATGCAGCTTTAGGAGGAATATTCAGTTTCCTGAGTGCTTCCTTGGGTTCAAAAATAATAAATTTGCTAGAGGGGACACAGTTGACAATGGGTTTCTTTGCCTTTAATGGCATGCAGGTAGTCTTCCTACTATCAGGATTGCTATTGTTAGCTTGTCCATTATATGTACACTTTTTCTTTGAAAACAAAGAGTTAGTAATGGAAACTGACTAGATAATACAAAAGCGAAGCGTAAGCTTCGCTTTTGTATTGGGGTTAAAACCTATAACTAAATGAAAAGATAATTTGTTTACCTTTAGGCATGATTAAGTAGTATGTACCAATTAAATGCCCAGATGGTCTTTCCTTTGTCCCTAATATGATCTCAGTACCTTCGTGAGTATCTATTGATCCATACCCAATATTCTTAGAACGTGTTGTATCATAAGTGAATTTAATCTTCATACCATCATATTCAAGTATACCTATTAGTGGTATACCATTAATAGTATACTTCACAAATTGAATATGATCTGGTTTACCTTTATTAACATTGCTCAAGAAGGATTCAAATCTTTCCTTATTGTGAACTTCTCCGCGATCGGTAATAACAACATTTCCATTTGCTAATGCTGTCTCTATAGGATAGTCCTTGGGGATAGACTGGAGTTCTTCCATAGCGTTCTTTACTCGATTTCGGGTTCTTGTAGGATTACGATTAATCATGGGTAAACATAGCATTGCATATAATAACTGGTACATAGATGTCTCCTTATAAATAAGGTTCATATTATTATATGTGTTGAAACATGTCTTTATTTACAACAAAATCAGAATAAGACGTGAGATTTAACAAGGAATAAAATTCTGCGATCAGATATATATTATTGACAAATATTCATTAATCGAATATAGTAGTACTATAATTATTATATTTTAATAGAGGAATTTAGAGTTAAATTAAAGTTTCTGAATATAGTAATTAGTATTGATTAGATTACTTTTCACACAGTTTACATAATTATTTTTCAAGAACTAAAGGAACGAATGATGTTTTTATAATATAGAAAAAACAGAAAGGGACTTATTGTATGTAAATTATATCGTTAAAAGAAAGGATTCGAAAATGAGAAAAAGTGCATTTGAGAAATGGCAGATAAAGATTTTTATTTTATGTTGGATAGTCTATGCCAGTGTTTATTTTGGACGTGTAAATATATCTGTGGCACTACCTGAAATTCAAAATGCTTTTGGGTGGAGTAAAACGCAAGTTGGTATGATTGGTAGTGTATTTTTTTGGGTATATGGTATTGGGCATTTAATTAATGGCTATATAGGTGATAAAGTATCGAGTAGACTCTACATATTTGCAGGAGTTGTTTTAATTGCTATAACCAATATTTGTTTTGGTTTTGCAACAAGTTTAATTGTAATGGTTGTTCTATGGGGAATAAATGGTTATTTTCAATCCATGATTTGGGGACCTATGATCAAAACATTGTCTTTTTGGAATGAAAATAAAAAACGAGGGAAAACGGCAACCCTCATATCCACATCCATGGTTGGAGGCTATATTTTAGCATGGGGATTAGCTGGCATAATCATTGAACAGACAAACTGGAAATGGGCTTTTTGGTCCCCCGGAATTTTCTTATTAATTTATGCGATTATTTGGGTGACTGGGATTCGTAATCATCCAATAGATGTTGGATTTAAAGATCCTAACGAAAAGTACTTTAAAAAAGAAAGTAATGTAGAAGATTCTAAGAAAGACTCCGTATCCTTTTGGAAAGTGGTTAATCAATCAAAACTTTGGTATGTTGTTGTTGCATGTGCAGCAAAGGGAATAGTAAAGGAAGGTATATCACTTTGGGGACCTATGTATTTGATGGAAACCCAAGGTTTGGATTTGAAGTCGACTGTAGGATTAATATTGCTTATTCCTTTCATGAACTTCATTGGTATGCTTTTTGCTGGATGGCTAAGCAAAAAGTATAAAAATCAAGATCAGATTACAATCAGTGTCTTATTTATTATATCAATTTTAACGAACATAGGATTGGTTAAAGTTGGAGGTTTTAGTGCCGTCTTAGGTTTATTATTTCTATCCTTATCATCTGCTATGATGTATGGATCAAATACTATTTTATTAGGTTCTATACCGATGAAGTATGCAAAATATAATAAGACATCATCTATAGCCGGCTTTTTAGATTTTGTCTCCTATATGGCAGCTGGATTAACTGCATCTATTACAGGGCTTATTGTTGACCAATTTGGATGGAATGGCGTATTGGTATTATGGATAGCCATTACATCTGTTGGAATAATAGCTATGGTAATGAATCATCTAAGAGTGAATCAAAAGCAAGAAGTGATGTTATAAGTACAAAAGCGGCTACCGCCACGTTAAAACTGGAATAGGAAAGTACGGTACCTTGCGAGCAAAACGCGAACTTTCTTATTCCAAAATAAGAAAGACCCTATATTAAACTTGATTATAGTAATGAAGAATCAAGTTTGATATAGGGTCTTTTGGTTTATTTAAGCTATAGACGTGACCTTTGTAAAATATCATTCATGTTTTGAATGAGTGGTAGTACTTTATCTTTCCGTTTGAGGGCAAGTCCAGCATAGATGCTATCAAGGAGTGTGATGTGAGCAATTCTTGATGCTATAGCTTCATTTAAAGATTCAATTTCCTTCGATGAAATACATAACACGATATCGGAGCAGTCATTCAAAGGACTTTTAAGAAAACTTGTAACAGATATAGTCGTAGCATTCTTACTTTTAGCCATCTTCATATTATCTATAATTTCTTTAGTTCTTCCCGTATGAGATATGGCAATTGCTACACAATCCTCATCCAATAGACTTGCAGATAAATAACTGATATGAGGATCAGTTATAGCTTGAGCAGGTAAACCGATTCGCATGAAGCGATAATAAAAATCATTAGCTATGGTAGAGGAGGAACCGACACCATAGAAAATAATTTTCTTAGCATTATCGATAGCATCAATGGCTTCTTTGATTTTCTCAAAGTCGATCATATTCAATGAATCTTGAAGGACGCTAATATTACCGTTAAATACTTTTTTGGTAACTGTGACCATATCGTCATCTAAATCAATATCTTCATAGATTGAAGAACTTGAATTATCAGAGTGTCGCACTAAACTTAGTTTTAATGCAGTAAAGCCTGAATAGCCAAGAGTTTGGCTAAATCTAACGATACTGGATTCAGCTATTTTGAGTTCTTTTGCAATATGTGCAATTGTCATTGAAGATACTAATCCTTTATTTTCTAAAATAAAGTCAGCAATCTTTTTTTCAACGTTATACATATTGGGATACAAATTCTTTAATATTAAATACGGATTCTGATATGAAGGCATTTGACAGCTCTCCTTTCATTATAACTATAGCATCCCATCGAATTTTATTCAATAGAATTCGATGAAAATCCTGATTATATTGGTAATAAAGGATAGATATCGTTATAAAAATCACAATAAACAATACAAAACGCACAATCAAAGAATTTTATTCATTAATTAATATAAAAGTATTGACATAAATTCTATGACGTGATAGTATTTGATTGTGAAAAGTAATTATGTATTTTGAATGATCATGGATTTTAAACTGAAATGAGGTGAATCAGTGAATTTTAACAACTTTGAAAATGAAGGAATTTGGTTCAAAGGGAATTTGCATTGCCATACAACTGTTTCTGATGGTACATATACACCTGAGGAAATCAAAGATATCTATAAAAGAAACGGTTATTCCTTCGTGGCTTTTACTGATCACGATGTGTTTACTGATTTAGATCACCTAAACGATGAAGAGTTTCTCGTGTATCCAGGAATGGAGATAAAGTCATTACTTTCATCTAGTCCAGATAAATGCGGAGACTTTCGAGGATATCACTTATTGTGCTTATCAGGCCCTAATGATGAAGAGAATGGTAACAAGTTCGAAAAAGGTGAGATAATGAGACCTCTTTTGAATGATTTGGATACATATCATTCAAATACTCAAGAGCTGGTGAATACATTAATAAATCGAGGGGTTATGGTAACAGTGAATCATCCCATCTGGTCTAGATTATTACCAGAAGATTTATTAAATATCGACCACTATTTTGCATTGGAAATCTATAATTCTCAATGTGCTGTTGATGGTGATGACACAGGAACGGGCGTCGTTTATTGGGATTTATTATTAAGAAAGGGTATGAAAGTATGGGGATTTGCTGCAGATGATAATCACAATAAAGATGTCATTAACATACCTGGTGGTAAAAAGATTTTGGAAGATCATGAGAGATGGGCTTCTTGCAAAGGGTGGGTATGTGTAAAAGCAAAAGACCTAACAAAAAATAGTATAGCAATGGCACTTAAAGAAGGTCGATTTTATTCATCAACAGGTCCTGAGATTCTAGAATATCAAATCATTGATAATTGTGTTAATGTAAAATGTTCCAAAGTAAAACGAATTGATTTTATAACTTACGACCGAAGGGGTTGGTCGTCTTTTAACTATGAAGAAGGCTTAACGGCTGCAGAGTATAGATTATTCGGAGATGAGCGATATGTTCGCGTTGAATGTACTGATTTTAATGGTAATAAAGCATGGACAAATCCAATCTTCTTATAAATAATATAAGCAACTAATTTACTATGGGAGGGTTAATAATGAAGAAGATTTTATCAATTTTAATGAGTTTAATTTTAGTAGTTGGTATTTTTACAGGTTGTGGGCAGGAAGAAGCCAGCGATAAGCAAGTCGAAACGAATAGTAAAGCAGAAAATGATAGTGGTGAAGAATATGTTATTAAACTTGGACATGTACTTGCCACCGATCATCCTGTACATATATCTCTACAAGGCGCATCTGATAAGATTAAAGAAAGAACAAGTGGCAAGGTTGACATTCAAATTTATCCAAATGGTGAGTTATCATCTTATCAAGATGGAGTTGAGTCAGTTATAGCTGGTGCACCATATATTTTCTATTCATCACCAGGTCAATTTTCAGATTATGTTCCAAATTTTGCAGCTTTACAAGCACCATTCTTATACGGTTCTTTTGAAGAGTATAGTGCATTAATGGATACAGAAGTTATTAGTAAACTAAAAGAAGAGGCTGATGCAGCTGGAATCCATACATTATCATTGAATTTTGTATCAGGATTTAGAAATCTACTTACTGATTACCCTGTTAATTCAGTTGAAGATATTGAGAACTTAAAGATTCGAGTTCCTGGTAACCCTGTATTTGTTAAACCTTTTGAACTCATGAATACTAATCCATCTAGTATCAACTGGAGTGAGACATATACATCATTACAACAAGGAGTTGTAGACGCGATCGAAGGAACTTCTAATAATATCTATAATGCTAAAATGTTCGAGGTTAAAAATGTAGTTACAGAAACGGCCCATATTATTGATTTATCTGGTGTTTTTATTGGTACTAAGTATTGGGATACACTACCTACTGAATACAAAGAAATCATCACAGAAGAAATTGCTAAGGCAGAGGTTGTACAAAATGATTTAGCTAAGAAAGCTGATAGTGAGTTTAAAGAGAAGTTAATGGCTGAAGGTGTTACATTTAATGAAGTGGATAAGTCTTCTTTCCAAGAAGCAACTAAATCCATTGTACTTGAATATGAAATTGGTCAAGAGCTGCTTGATACAATAGCTGAAGTTAACAAGTAGAACAAGGTTCAGGGTATATCTCCCTAGGAAATATACCCTGATATTATTTAGGGGGGCATTAAAGATGAGGACGAAAGCAAAGCTCATACTCAATAATCTTGAAGAAATCATCTGCTCTATTGCTTTAAGTGTTACGATAATTGCTGTAATGATTAATACATTTTTAGGGTGGACTATTGGAAAGCGTTTTGGTCAACTAGAAGAATTGGCGATTACAGGATTTGTATGGGTAACATTTCTAGGTATTAGTGTTGTTTATAAACGTAGCAAACATATACGAATAGATTTTATCGTTAGCACATTACCAGAGAAAATAAAGCGAGTGCTTAATATAGTGACAGACATAGTGGTCTTGCTATTCAATATGTACATAATCTACTACGCTTATATATTAGCAATGGGAGCAATTCAAAAGACAACATCCTTATTAAACATTTCTTATTTCTATATTGACTTATCCGTTATTCTGGGCTTCTTGTTTATGACAATTCATTTAATAAGAAATATAGTCAATGACATCAGAAAAGGGAGGGGGGCTGCGTAATGGTAATACTACCTATTATCTTATGTTTTGTGTTATTTTTGTTAGAAATACCTGTTGCGATTTCAATGCTGATTTCAACTTTTGCCTATTTTGTTTTCTTTGATCAGTCACTACCGATCCATTTAGTTGTCCAAAAGATGGTAGCATCTAATGAATCATTTACGTTATTAGCAGTTCCTTTTTTTGTTACGATTGGTGTCATTATGAACTATTCTGGTATAAGTAAAAGGTTGATGAAGTTTTGTGATACATTGACTGGGCATATGAGTGGTGGGCTTGGTCATGTTAACGTATTGCTTAGTACACTACTAGGAGGTATCTCAGGCTCAGCCAGTGCAGATGCAGCAATGCAATGTAAAATCTTAGTTCCTCAAATGGATAAAGCAGGCTATAACCGTGGATTTTCTACAGCAGTAACAGCGGCCTCATCATTAATCAGTCCAATTATTCCACCAGGAGTATCCTTGATTATATATGCTGTAATTACTAATTCATCTGTCGGTAAGATGTTTCTAGGCGGGTTTATCCCTGGACTTGTTATGTGCCTTACATTAATAGCAACTGTGGCGATAATCTCCAAGAAAGAAGGCTATAAACCAAGCAGAGAAAAGAGAGCTACTTTAAAAGAAATTTGGGTGAGTTTTAAAGAATGTGTCTGGGCATTGTTTATGCCAATAATGATTATATTCGGATTACGATTTGGATTTTTTACTCCTACTGAAGCAGGAGCTGTTATTATATTCGTTTGCTTATTTATCGGATTATTCGTTTATAAAGAGTTATCCATCAAAGATCTACCTAAGATACTCATTGAATCAGTTATAGCAACATCTTCAATCATGTTTGTTATTATAGCTGCTAATGTTTTTGGAGCCTATTTATCATGGGAGAGAATACCACAAGTACTTACAGAAATGATAGTTAATTTTACAGATAATAAAATATTATTCCTACTAATGATAAATGCCTTCTTATTAATCATGGGAATGTTCTTAGAAGGAACTGCATTATTAATGATTGCAACTCCACTTCTATTCCCAGCATCACAAGCCATAGGAATAGATCCAATCCACTTTGGTTTCGTTATGATCTGTACCATAGCTGTAGGAGGAATAACACCACCATTTGGTTCGATTATGTATCTTACATGTACCATTAGTGAAGTTTCAGTTGTAGAGTTCTTGAGAAAAGGATGGCCATTCATCATAGCATTGATAGCCTCAGCACTCTTGATTACATTCTTACCAGGTTTAGTAACATTCTTACCAGAGTTATTAATGTAAGGTTAATCTTAATATCAAAGCACCTATACGAGTATTGGTATAGGTGCTTTGTAGAGTCTAAGTATTTCTGTTTATCGCTTTCTTATTGTAAAATGACGTTGTAATAGTGTATACTGTATAGAGTTGTTCTATAGCAATAGACATTTAGATGGGAGTATTAGAATGAAAACGTTAATAGTAATCAATAATGAATCTTTCGGTAAAGGTGATGATGAACTAGGCAAAAGACTGATGGGTGCTTACCTTAAAAAACTATGGGTTCGCGATGAAATGCCTGACACGATTGTCTGCTATAATTCGGGAGCTAAGCTTGTTGCTAAAGGTTCAATGGTATTAGATGCTTTAAATGGTCTTTATGAGAAAGGGGTAGATATCCTAGCATGTGGAACCTGCCTTAACCATTATCATTTAGCTGATCAAGTGAAAGTTGGACGTAGTACAGATATGGGAGAAATAGTAGAACTAATGATGACTTATGATAAAGTCATCACGGTATAGAGGGAAGGCTTAAAGCCTTCTCTTTTTTTATACTTATCGCACAAAATATCACTCATTCAGTTATATTGATTGATATACTTATGTCAGCTAAATTTTTATTATGCCATAAGAGAGGTGAGTAGATATGAAAGGTTTAAATGGGAAAGTAGCACTTGTTACAGGTGCAACTAGAGGCATTGGTAAAGGGATTGTAATTGCCCTTGCAAAAGCTGGAGCGACAGTTTATTTTACTGGAAGAACGGAAAATGAGTATAAAGGTGCAGTTAAACTTGCAGGATCGTTAAGTGAAACTGAAAATGAAGTAAGAAAATATGGAGGTATGGCTTTTGGCTTAAAGTGTGATCATACTATTGACTTAGAAGTAGAAAAAGTTATTAATATAATAAATACTGAACACGGAAAAATTGATATACTTGTGAACAATGTTTGGGGAGGATATGAACATTTTAATAATGGTACTGAATTTTGGAAAGAAGAAGAATTTTGGACGATTCCCATCTCACGTTGGAATAGTATGTTTGATGCTGGTGTTAGGGCACATTATGTGACAAGCCACTTAGCAGCACCAACTATGATTAAACAAAACTCTAGTTTGATTGTAAATATTTCATTCTGGGCTTCACAAAAGAATGATAGAGGTGTTGCTTATGGAACTGCAAAGGCTGCTACTGATAAAATGACTGCAACGATGGCTTATGAACTTGAAAAATATAATGTTACTGTAATCTCTCTATATCCAGGTTTAGTAAGAACAGAATCGGTTTTAGCGGCTCAGGATTACTTAGACTTATCTAATTCTGAATCTCCTGAATTTATAGGTAGAGCTGTAGTTGCATTGGCATTAGATTCAAATGTAATAACAAAGACTGGAAAGGTATGCATAGCTGCAAAATTAGCAAGCGAATATGGTTTTACAGATATAGACGGGAAACAGCCAACTCCATTAACAGTAGAAACTTGTTAATAAAATAAACTAGTAATTAATGTATGTTAGTCTAAATAGTGATTTATATATTGGTAGTTTTAGTGCGTATCATCGTATAACAATATGTTGGTATATATCTTCAAAATATGTTATAAAAAATGTTAAGTGAGTGGAGGTATTTTTGAATGGAAAAAATACTTGATTATTATAAGGCACATGGTAGGATGACTGAGATAAAGACTAATCAACATATGGTTATAGACCTACCTCATGATATAAAAGGTATCGTTTTAACTGTACAAAATATTCTATTGCATCAACATTGGGCAAAACGGTACGGAATAGAGTTAGATGAAGAAAATGTCAAAGAGCCTTGGGTAAGAAGTGTAGAAGAAAAGCTAATTCATTTAAATAAAGTAGGATATGAACACATAACGGATCAAAAAGAATTGAAAGATAAAATGATTTCAATATGTCGTGACTTTTCAGTTGTTGCAGCTGCTCTTTGTAGAGAAGTCGGTATTCCAGCAAGGGCACGATGTGGCTTCGCTACTTATTTTGAAAAAGATAAATATATTGACCACTGGGTTCTAGAGTATTGGTGTGAAGATAAAAAACGGTGGATTTTAGTGGATGCACAACTTGATGATTTTCAGCAAAATGAATTGGGGATATCTTTTAATTCATTGGATGTAGGTAATGGCGATTTTATTATTGCACCAAGGGCTTGGAAGATGTGCCGTGAAGGTAAAGTGAATCCTGAACTATTTGGGATATTTAAATGGTGGGGTTATGAGTATTTAATTAGTAACCTACTCCTTGATGCTAATGCATTAGTAAAGATGCCCATGCAACCATGGGATAGTTGGAAAGGATATAAGAGCTTACCAGTTTCTGAATGGAGTGAAAAAGACTATTTGATCATGGATCAGTTAGCTGAATATGCTCTACATGTAGATGGTGATTTTGATGCTTTATACACATTTGTAACGGAACATGATACAATAAAAGTACCAGATAATTTAAATGAAGTTATTAATTGTTTAAAATAGGTGGGGGTTAGATGTCATATCTTAACGCACTCGAAAAAGCATTAGATTATATAGAAAAACATTTGAATGATGACATTGATTTAGCTGTCCTTGCTAGAGAAGTTGGTTATTCACTTTATCATTTCCAACGTATCTTTAAAGGTACAGTAGGTGATTCCATCAAAGATTATATAAGAAAAAGAAGAATTACTGAAGCGGCGAAAGAATTAACACATACCAATGAACCTGTAATTGATATCGCAGTCAAATATGGTTATCAATCAAGGGAAGCCTTTAGTAGAGCTTTTAAACAAGTCTATGGGAGAAATCCTTCTGAAGTGAGACAAAATTGTGCTTTGTACCATATAAGAGAACCTATCACTTTTGATTATATGATGTTTCAATATAAACAAAGAACAGAAGGTATGCAGCCAGCATATCGTAAATTACCTAATAGATATGTAATTGGTAAGAAATATCAGATGAAAGCAGATGGCAGTAATCTTAAAGAGATCCCATTACTATGGAATGAATGGGTTAAGGAGAGGGCATGGGAGCAAATTAAAGATAGTAAATATGAAAATGAGTGCATGGGCATTTGTATACCATCAGAGGGAGTTAACTTCGACTATATGATTGGACATGAAGTGCATTCAACTGATCATGTTCCTGAAAATATGACTGTTCATAAGCTAGAAGGCTCACTCTATGCAATATTCAAAACCATCGGACCAATAACTGAAAGTGTACAGAAAACTTGGGACTATATTTATACCATCTGGCTCAATGAATCATCATATAAACATGCTGGAACTCACGATATAGAATATTACTATTCTCATCAAGGAAAACTTGTTGCTGACCTTTATATACCGATTCTTGCTAAAGCAGATGAGATATTATAAAAGTTATAATAGAAGGTGATAAACAGTGGAGTTCACGAGAAAAACATGGAATGAAAATCAGAAACAGTTAAGAGAGTTATTCAAGAAGGAGTCAACTTTTGAAGAGAGTATAGTGTTATTTATGGATCAACACGCTGGAGTACATGCTTCAGAGGTGTCTGGCTTAGAAGGTAGAACCTTTGAAGACGAATTATGGGAAGATTTAAATGATACCTCTTTCCGAAAAGGACAGAATAAAAAAGGTCGAACCGTTGCTTATGGTATGTGGCATTCAGCACGTATTGAAGACATCACCATGAATCTTCTTGTTGCTGGAGAAGAGCAGGTGATTGATCAAGAAAATTGGAAAGAGAGAATTAATTCATCCATCTATGATACAGGTAATGCATTAGATTCAGAAGGCATACTCAATTTCAGTGAATCAATAGATATACAGTCATTAAGAGGTTACAGAAACGCTGTTGGAAAAAAGACACGAAAGATTGTTGCTTCACTAGACTATAAAGATCTAAAAGTAAAAGTCCTTGAAAGCGGTCTTATAAAGATCATGGAACTAGGAGCAGTAGCAAATCATGAAGAAGCTCTTTGGTTACTTGACTTCTGGGGCAAAAAAACAGTAGCAGGCATCTTGCTTATGCCAGCCACACGTCATCATTTCGTTCATATCAATGAATCAATGGAAGCTAAGAAAAAAGGATAGAAATAAAGGAAACAATAGAAAGAACCCCTGAAAATCAGGGGTTCATTTCATAATGGGAAATACCGGACTCGAACCGATGACTTCCTCCACGTCAAGGAGACACTCTACCAGCTGAGTTAATTTCCCATGTTATTGATATGAGGTATTATAGCATGTATTACCAATAATTTCAATACTGAATTACTAAATTTTTAGCTCATACTCCCAACCTGGCTGCCACTTCTTATGTTCTCTCCAATCCTGACGAATGGCTTCTTCCCAGGTTATTTTTTTGATGATGACATCAAGAGCCAATTGAGGTGCGCGATGTGCTACGAAGGCGATATTTTTTCCGTTATACTTATCTTTTATATCCAATAGAAGATCATGTATTCTCTTTTCTACATCTTTAAAACTCTCACCATTTGGGAATGGTTGGTTTATGTAAGTAGTATCAGGCTCAAACTTGCTTTTATGTTCTAATGTTAAATCACCATAATTAGCTTCTCTTAATCTTTCGTCTTTAACAATATGAGTATGTCCCGCAAATACAATATTAGTGGAGTCAATAGCCCTTTTTAAATCGGAGCATATGATAATATCAAAATTTTTATCCTTTACCAATTGAGCCAACTCTTTAGCCTGTTGAATACCTAATTCAGAGAGTTCACCTTGAGCCCAACCAGTGCTTAAGCCTTTTATATTATCAGTTGTTGTACTATGTGCAAAATAAGTGATTTTCGTAGCCATCTTCATTCCTCCTTGTACCTAATCAACCATTAAGATAGTTAAAAGCGTCCATATTATTATATAATACTTCAGTAAAGAAGTAAAATACAAGCATTAAAGTAAAAGAATAATTCTAAAGTCTTGTAATTGGCATATATTTGTAATATAATTTAAGAGTGAGTACTCGCTCGATATTTACAAAATGATTTACTCAGATCAAAAAATGTAAAGGAATAAGGGGGGAGTAGATTGAAGGATGCTTTGACCATGGCAAATATTAATCTGTTTGCGGTCCTTCAAAATCTTGTTGAGCTCTGTAAGTTTGATGAATCGTCTAAGGAGCTCATCCAGGATCAACAGATTACAATCAGCTTTACAATCAAAAATGGTCCCTATGCACGGCTAATCTTTGACAAAGGTAAATGTTCATTTACCTGTAAACACGGCAAATCTAACATTAAACTTTATTTCAAATCACCTGAACACTTTAATCAAATGATTGAAGGGAAAGCTAATCCCATACCGCTCAAAGGTTTTACCCATCTTAAATTTCTCACAAATGACTTTATCACATTAACGGAAAGATTATCTTATTATCTACGTCCAAATGATGAACTTCTTAAAAATCCAACTTACTTTAAAATTAATACCTATTTAAGTGCTTATGCTGCTTTTTACGCTCTTGGTGAAATTGGCAATACTGACCCAATAGGTAAAATGAATGCAGGAAGAATACCTAATGGCAATATCATGATTGCAGTAGATCAAGGACCGGCTTTATACATTGAAGCAGGGGATGGAAAGCTGAATGTTAGAAAAGGTATTCCTAAACAGTATCGTGCTTCTATGACTTTTAAGAACTTGGAGACAGCCAATAGTATACTCAATGGAAAGATTGATTCTTACTCATGCATTGCTACTGGTGACTTACAGATGAGAGGATTTATTCCTATGTTGGATAACATGAATAAGTTATTAGCTCAAGTACCGTTTTATCTAAGCTGATGAAAGGAGGGTTATATGGAACCTTATAAATATCCTAAAAGTAAAGAATTATTTCAACGTGCCTTAAAAGTCCTTCCATCAGGTGTATACGGACATTTAGGCCCAGCAGAAAGCTGTTTTATCCCAGTTGACGCCTATCCTGTTTTTTCATCCAAAGCTAAAGGTGCTTATTTCTGGGATGTGGATGGGAATCGATTCATTGACTATATGTGTGCTTATGGTCCTAATGTATTAGGTTATAACGATGAAGATGTGGATCAAGCAGCTAAAGAACAGCTAAAGCTTAGTAATTGTGTCACATCACCTTCGTCAGTTATGGTTGATTTAGCTGAGCTGATGGTTGATACAGTGGAAATGGCTGATTGGACTTTCTTTGCAAAGAATGGTGGCGATACCACAAGTTTTGCCTTAATGATTGCCAGAGCAGCAACAGGTCGTAAAAAAGTGGTTCTTGTTAAAGGGGGTTATCATGGGGTAGCACCATGGACCCAGAAATTAGGTTATCCAGGCATTACACCAGAAGATGTGGATAACAATCTCTATGTGAATTGGAACGATTATGAGCAGTTTGAAAGGATTGTTAAAGAACATAAAGGTGAAATTGCTTGTTTTCTTGCAACACCTTATCATCATCCTATTTTTGAAGATAACCAATTGCCAGAAAAGGGGTACTGGCAAAAAATTAGAAACCTATGTACCAAAGAAGGTATTGTACTTGCCATAGATGATGTACGATGTGGTTTTCGTTTAGATGTTAAAGGCTCTGATCATTATTTTGGATTTAAAGCAGACCTTATGTGTTTTTGTAAAGCTCTAGGTAATGGTTTCAACTTTTCGGCGATATGTGGGATTGATGACCTTAAAGATGCAGCAGCTTCTGTTATGTATACAGGCAGCTATTGGCTGTCAGCAGTTCCATTTGCAGCGGGTATAGCAACTATCAATAAACTTAAAACCATTAATGGACCAGAGATCATGGATAAGAGAGGCGTAGCTTTAACAACGGGGCTTAAAGATGCAGCTAAAGCCAATGGATTTAACTTAAAAATATCAGGGCATCCATCTATGTGGTATATGCGTATTACGGATGATAATTCATTAATGCTCCACCAAGAATGGGTAGCAGAATGTGTACGTCGGGGCATATTCTTTACCAATCATCATAATTTATTTATGAACTGTGCTGTATCCGAGGAGGATATTGACTATTCATTAGAAGTTGCAGATGAGGCATTCAGAATTCTTCATAGTAGACATAGAATGTAAAAAGGATTGAAAGGAGAAAGTAAATGGGATTACAAGCTCAAGAATTATTAATGCTTGAGAAGAAGGCTCATGAATTACGAGAGTTATGTGTAGATACTGTTGTCTGGGCGGGAAGTGGTCATATTGGGGGAGCGCTTAGTGCCATGGATATTTTTACGATTCTCTATCATAAGTATATGTCTGTTGATCCAAAGAATCCAAATTGGGAGGATAGGGATCGTTTTATACTGAGCAAGGGTCATGTCGGGGTTGGTTTTGCACCTGTATTAGCGGATAAGGGGTTTTTTAGTAAAGAAGATTTAAAAGAATATAATCATTTTGGTTCTAATTTAGGGATGCATTTGGACTCGAGAAAGGTTGTAGGATTAGATGCCTCGACGGGTTCTTTAGGTCATGGGTTACCCATTGCTTTAGGGACTGCTTTAGCAGCCAGAGTTAGGAATAAGACTTATATGACCTATTGCCTACTTGGTGACGGTGAGTGTGATGAAGGGGCAGTATGGGAGGCTGCCATGGCTATTGCACACTACAATGTAACGAATTTAGTTACTTTTGTTGATCGTAACGGCTTGATGATGGATGGGGCTACAGAAGATGTGATGTCTCTAGAACCTTTTAAAGATAAGTGGGAGGCTTTTGGCTTTCATGTCATTGAGGTTGAGGGCCATGATTTTAACCAGCTGGCTGATGCTATTGATTATGCCCATGATCATCATGAGAAACCTGTCGTTATCATAGCTAGAACTGTAAAAGGATGCGGAATCGATTTTATAGAGAATAACTATAGATGGCATTATGGTGGTTTGGATTCGGAGAAGATTAAGCTTAGTAAAGAAAGTCTTTTGCGTCACTATAATAAGAGAGTGGAAGGGGTGTAAAAATGGCAGGTCTCACCTATACAGTTTTTGATACTACAGACTTATCCACTGCAGAAGTATATGGCAGAACATTAAAGGAATTAGGGAATAAACATCAAGAAGTGGTTGGGCTATCAGCTGATCTCGCTAAATCCACTAAGATAGGTGTTTTTGCAGAAGCCCATCCAGATCGGTTCTTTAATATGGGCATTGCGGAGCAGAACTTATTTGGTGTAGCTGCAGGTATGGCAAAAGCAGGTCTTATTCCATTTGTATCAACCTTTGCTATTTTTACATCCATGAGAGGTCTTGATCAAGTACATACAGATATATGTTATCAGAATGCTAATGTTAAAATGATTGCTACTCATGCAGGGGTATCTTTCGGGCAAGCAGGCTCTACCCATCATTGTACTGAGGATTTATCTATCATGCGTGCTATGGCCAATTGTACAGTGATCGTCCCAGCAGATGGCATGGAAACAGCTAATGCTGTGGTTGCAGCCTACGAAAAAGAAGGACCTGTCTATATTCGAATTAATCGGGGATTTGATCAAAAGGTATTCCAAAATGCTGACTATGGTTTTGAAATCGGCAAGGGGATTCAAATGACTGATGGAACGGACATTACGATTATTGGCTGTGGTTCTACTGTTTATCAAGCCATTCAAGCAGCAAGTATTCTAGATCAAGTGGACGGTATTAAGGCGAGAGTTATCAATATGCATACGATTAAACCTGTAGATAAGGAGATGATTTTAAAGGCTTTACATGAAACAAGAAGAATAGTTACTGTAGAAGATCACAATATCATTGGTGGGCTAGGAAGTGCTGTATCAGAGGTTATATCAGAGAGTGGTAAAGCATGTGCCTTTATGCGCTTAGGTATACCTGATGAATTTTCTGTTATAGGTCTTCACGAAGATTTAATGGCTCATTATCAGATTGACGCCAATGGTATAGTGGACAATGTTAGAGAATTGATGGGAAGGGATTTTGAAGAAGATGAGGACTGGGAGGATGAAGTATAGATGAGTACCTCAGATGTATTATATGCTAATCGAATATTTTTGAATGGTGCTTTACCACTTCTGAAGGTAATCGTTGAGTCCAAACCTGGTCTTACAAAAAGTTTCCAAGGTATGAATACTGTTCTTCAGGTCAGTGCCTTAAATGGTAAAGAAAAAGTAGGCACCCATTTTATAGTAGAAGATGGTCAGTGGCAAGTGGTTAAGGGAATTACAAATGAAGCAGATATAGATCTCCAATTTCCTTCCATGGAAGCATTGAATGGCTTTTTTAGTGGTACTAGCAAAAAGCTACCCAAAATCATTGGGTGGTATCATGTAGGTTTATTGATTAAGTTCCTAAAAGCCCTCTTAAGTATGGCTAACCTGCTTGGTGCAGTGAATGTTCCTAAGGATGAAGATGAAAAGGAGCTCTTAGTGAAACTATACTTTTATCTCTTATCCTCTGGCGTTAGCCAATTGAATAAAGCCACTCATCCAGAGGTAAGTAAATGGGCCAAGAAAAGTCCAGATCGGGTATATGCTTGGGCTGTGAATGATCGACCAGACCTATCAGCTTATATCCGTGTGAAAGCTGGTAAAACAAAAGCATGTCGAGGTGAGTATAAACGTTCAAAGCCCTTTTTCACCATGCGGTTTAGTGATGTAGAAAGTGCATTAGGCATACTACTACAAATTGATGATTTCTTGGATGCTACTGTAAAAGGTAAAATGATAATGGAAGGTGCACCTGAATATGGGGCTATGATCGGCGATTTCATGATGATGATTGGCAGTTATGCAAAGGGAGGGTGATTATGTGAAAGCGCGTTCGTTAAGCCATGTAGGTGTAACAGTTACTGACTTCGAGAATGCAGTAAGATGGTATCATGATACATTTGGTTGCTATTTAATCAGTGAATTACATTTGGATAAAGAGCAGGTTGAAGGTTTATATGAACTTTATGGATTAAAAGATACCTCTATAAGAATAGGCTTTTTAAGGTTTCCAAAGGGTGGTGTTATAGAAATCTTTGAGTTTTCGCCAACCCTTGAAAAGAGTAAAGTGAAGTGGAATCAGCCAGGTTATACCCATGTTGCACTGGATGTGAAGAACGTCAATAAAGTTTATCAATGCTTAAAAGCTAAAGGTGTTCAGTTTTATTCAGAACCTCAAAAAAATAATGGCTCAGATTGGGTATTTTTGAAAGATCCAGATGGTAATCTGATTGAGATAATGGACTTAAAGTTTAATTATCATGCGATAAGACTTTTAGGTGGTATAGTTGGGCGAGTGATGAAGCATGGTTCCTTTAAGAAATACTACCGATTGAAGGAGTGAACTCATGAGGAATGATGAGCATTTAAAACAATTAACGGATACGTTTGGTGATTGGTTTAAAGATGAACGGATATTAGGTAAAGGGGTTATGACGAATAAGTTATACCCCTACCAAAAGCTTTTTGAACCGATTAAAATCAATCACCTCTGTATTAAGAATCGTATTGTTATGGGTCCAATGGGTAACGTCGCCATGTCAGATGAAACTGGCAAGCCAGGGGTAAAAATGAAAAAGTACTTTGAAGAAAGGGCTAAGGGCGGCGTGGGACTAATTACGAGTGGTATGGTTCCTGTGGATTATAAACGAGATCCTTCTGTAGGTGATTTGGATGATACAGGTATATTTCCTCGGATTGATTCTCATAGAAGTAATTTGGCAGGGTGGAAAGATGTCGTTGAAGGTTGCCATGCTTATGGCTCACATTTTTTCATTCAACTATCACCTGGTATGGGGCGAGTAGGTAATCCTGAATGCATCTTAAAGAAAAAGAAATTGCCTGTTTCATCTTCATGGAACCCTAATTGGTATATGCCCGATGCTCCTTGCCGCCCCCTTTCAGATTTGGCTATAAAGAAAATAATTAAGAATACAGGTCAGGCTGCAGCTGATGCTAAGGAAATTGGAATTGATGGCGTCTATCTCCATGGTCATTCAGGCTATTTGATTGAGCAGATGACAGATACTGCTTTTAATCGTAGGAAGCTAGGTCGTTATGCTAATAGGCAAAATTTTGGGATAGACTTAGTTAGAGAAATCCGACTTAGATGTGGTGAAAAATACCCTATTCACTATCGTATTGATCTATCCCTTTGCTTACACGAGACCTACGGTAAGGAGATTAAAAAAAATAGTGTTTTAAAAAAATTTAAAAATGGAAGGTTACCTGAAGAGACTTTAAGCTACATGGAGACTCTTGTCAAAGAAGGAGTAGATGTTTTCGATGTTGATATAGGGGGGTATGAAAATTGGTGGATGCCTCATCCACCAAACGGTATGCCACCAGGAGCTTACTTATCTGTAGCCAAACGCGTTAAAGAACATTTTGAAGCTAATCAAGTTATAAGTAATACGGGCTTACCGGTGCCGGTTATAGCCGTAGGTAAATTGGGTTTCCCTGATTTAGCTGAGCAAGCTTTAAGAGATGGGCTTTGTGATATGGTCATGCTAGCAAGATCATTATTAGCAGACCCAGAATGGCCAAATAAGGTTTATTCAGGGAGAGTTTCCAGTATACGACCTTGTATTGGTGATCATGAAGGTTGTTTAGGGCAATTAGCCACTGGAGGGCATCCCCATTGCGCCGTTAATCCACGAGCAGGGTTTGAAGATTGTTTCCATAATCAATTGAACCCAATAATAAACAAGAAAAAGATAGGTGTTATAGGTGGAGGCCCAGCTGGTGTTATAACGGCTATTACAGCTGCCAAGCGAGGGCATGATGTAACCCTCTATGATGAGAATAATCGTGTTGGGGGGATGTTACTTGCTGGTAGTGTTCCACATATCAAATTTGAATTAAAAAATTATGTGGATTATTTAAATAAGTCTGTTGAAGAAATAGTAGCGTCTCATGCGTTAAAGCTTCAACTTAATACAAAAGTTGATGCAACATTATTAGTTGATGAAAGTTTTGAAGTACTAGTATTTAGCACTGGTTCCAAGATGATGATACCACCTATTGAAGGCAGGGGAAAAAAGCATGTGATAACAGGGATTCAGTTTTTGAAAGATCCTACCATGATTAATGATGCTGAAAATGTTATTGTAGTAGGCGGTTCTGATGTAGGATGCGAGGTAGCTTATATGTTGGCTTATGAGATGAGTAGAAAAGTCACTATCCTTGAAATGGATGATTATTTCATGAGAAAGAGTTGTACTTCTAATAGAGGTTACATGCTTTATCATCTTCATAAAAAGGGTGTAAAACTACTGAATGCAACCAAACTATTAAAGATTGATAACCAAGAAGTGGTTGTTCAAAAAAATGTTCATAAAAGTGTTCCTGAACCACATGTAACATGGTCACCGGTTTTACCTGATAATATTAAGAATCCTCTAGAAAAGAAGGTAAGAGAAGAGCTTGAGACTGAAAGGATACATGCAGATGCTGTCATCATGTGTACAGGAGTTCAATCCAATCAGAGGCTCTATGAAGAAGTTTATAAAAAGCAATTAGCAAAGGAAATATATAATATTGGAGATGCCTTTATATGTGGTCGTGTACTAGAAGCGGTTAAAGCAGGGTATGCAATTGGAAATGCTATATAGTATAATAGTAGAAAATGTCGTAAGGGGGAAATCATGGCCTTTTATAAAGAAACTTTCGATAAGATTGCCGAGGAAAGACGAGAAAAAGTATTACAGGCTGCTCGTGAAGAGTTTGCAAGAAAGGGATACCTGGCAACTAATATTAATGAGGTTGCGAAAAAAGCTGGTATTAGCATTGGTTCTATGTACAGTTATTTTGCTTCAAAGGAAGACTTGTTTCTGACCATTGTCGAGGATTGTTTTTCAATACTGGAAAGGGTATTGACTGAAGCTTATGAACAAACAGATGATGTGCTAGAGTTTTTTGAATTACTTTTACGGAGCGCATCCCATTATGCTTGTACGTACCCTGAACATAATCAAATTTATTTAGATATAACCACTGAAGCTTTATCCAATCTATCCAGTCGACTATCAAAACAACTAGAAACCATTACAGCAAATTACTACATGCAGGTCCTTGAGAAGGCACAAAATCGTGGGGCAATTGAAGAGAAGATGAATCTTCACATTTTATCTTTCTGCTTTGATAATCTCATTATGATGTACCAGTTCTCCTTTACATCCCATTATTATCGCAACCGGATGGCTATACTTCTCGGTGATGAACTGATGGAAGATCATGAAAAAGTCATTGAAGGTATACTGCAATTCGTACGTAAAGCTTTAAAATAATTTTTACTTGTTATTCATTTGGTGTTGGGTATAATAATAGTAGACCCAAATTTAACAATAAATCCGGGTAGAAGTTAATTAAGCAAACAAAGGAGAAGTAGATATGTCAGAATTTAAATATGAAATCGTTCAAAGTTTTGGTGTGCTTTCAGAGACTAAAGGTGGATGGACAAAAGAATTTAACTTAATTAGTTGGAACGAGAGAGAGCCTAAGTTTGATATTAGAGATTGGGGTCCTGACCACGAAAAGATGGGAAAAGGTATAACTTTATCCAAAGAAGAAGTTGATAAACTAAAAGAGATATTAGGAGATAACTGATATGACATTTTTAAATGCTAAAGAGCTTGATGAACTTCAGCAAATCATGGATAGTCATCCACTAGTACTTCTTTATGTGACTTCTGAGGATTGTGGTGTATGTCATGCTATTTTACCTCGATTACAAAACATGTTAGTGAATTATGAGCAGGTAACAGTAGTAAAATGTAGTTTGAATGAGGGAAGTGAGATTACTGGTCAATATTTGATTATGACGGTTCCGACTCTCTGTTTATTCTTTGAGGGTAAAGAAATCTTTCGTACATCTCGTTTTATAGATTTTGCTCAATTAGAAAGGCAAATCAAGCTTTTCAGCGAAAATTTATAATAGATATGAAGAATTAAACGAAATGTTTACAACTTATTCATAATTACTACATAGTTTAGCCATATAATTCTACTATAATAATATTTGTAACAACATCCCCCCTCTTTTTCATAAACCCCTCATATTTATGAATAAGATTTATTTGCAAGTACATACTTGCATTAACCCTCCTTCAATGGAGGGTTTTTTGTGTTATATGCTTGTCACATTTTTCATTCAAAACGTATACAATATAGTAAGAATGAATATATAGAGGTGAAAGCATGCCTAATGGATATGGTGGATATGGAGGCTACGGTGGTTACGGTGGCTATGGTGGTTATGGGTATGGTAGACGCCCATATGGCTATGGATATGGGAATAGTCCTAGAAGACGACGCGGTGGTCGTGGGATTAGAGCCAGATATAGATATGGCCGTCCTTATGGTTATGGTCGTCGATTCGGCTATGGATATGGCTATGGAAGACGACCAGGTCGAAGATTACGCCCAAGATTGTATTAAGAAGATGCTCTTTATCTGATGAACTTTTTTAGTTTTATGCAGATAAAGAGCATTTGTACGTTGATTCATAATTTAACGACTATGGACAGGCTAAGACACATAGAATTGTACAAAGGAAGAAGGAGGATGCCTATGAATAATTTTTTGTACTGGTTTGGTCTTGCATCCTATGAAATGGCAAATAAAAAGCGTAAAGTGCAGAAAATAAGGAAACATGAAGCTACTTTTAAAAAAGAATTGAAAGTTATTGAACAAGTCATAAGGGAAAGGACTCCCTATTATGAACTACAACTCTCATTTCCACAAGTAAGTTATAACGATGAAGAAGTAGAAATGAAGATTAATAGGCAAATACAAGAAGATATACATGCATTCGCAAGTAATATTAAAGATGATGCAAGAAAGTTTTATCAACTTACAGGGTTTTTAGGTCAAATACCTCTACGCCCTTTTGAAGGAGTAACAACATTTGTTATCCACTTGATCAGTCCTACTGTATTGAGCATGACAATAGATTATTATCAATTTAAAGGAGGTGCTCATGGCTATACAAAACGAAAGGCTTATAACTATAATTTAATGACTGGTGATTCTTTCTTCCTAATTGATCTTTTTGATAAAGGATATAATTATAGGAGAGTTATCAATGGAGCAATTAGTGATGCTATTAATGAACATCCTGAAGAATATTATCAAGGCAGAGATAGCTTTATTACAATCAACCCTAACCAATCTTTTTATCTCGAGCCAGACAGCCTAGTGATATATTTTGATCTGTATCAAATAGCGCCGTATGTAAAAGGAATACCAGAATTTCGTATTCCCTATGAAATGTTTGAAGGTCATTTGCATCTTTAGTGTTAATAAATTGATCAGATTAACAGGTGTTTTCAGATAAATTAGACATTGATGTTTTATAGAGATAGGACTATAATGATAAGTAAGGGAAGTAAATACGACAAGTTTTAGGAGGATAAGCATGAGAAAATCAACTAAGAGAAATATATTTTTAGCCTCCCTTGTAGCAGCAGGCTATGCTGCTTTTCGTATAGGAGCTAAATGGAAGAAACTTAATAGCATGTATAATAACTGCTTAGTATTTAGTGCAAAAGATATTGAGTTAAACGAAAATGAAGAATTTAGTGGTGATTCAATTGGAGCAATTTTCTCAAGTGTCGATATAGATTTGAGGAAAGCAACTCTTAAAGGTGATATTGCTACTTTGGATTTATATGGAGCCTTTAGCAGTATTGATATCAAAGTTCCAGAAGGATGGAATATTAAGGTTGAAGGTATAGATGAAAAAAGTGAAGTTGATAATGAGATTGAGTTTGATGAGGATAAGGAAGAATTACCGCTTTTGCATATCAAGTATAATGTGAAATATTCTGCTTTAGATATAAGTCACTAATAGTTGTAAAATTATTGCATTCTACATAAAAGTGTGTTAATATTTAACTGGTGTATGTAGGATTATTATGAAAGAGGAGGTGTAATGATGGGACAACAAGTTTTTGATAATATAATTTTAGATAGATTGCCAATGTCATTATCTGGAATAACGCATGTTGATGATCGTTTTACAGGTGAAGTCTGTCCAAAATTGCATATACAAAAACGAATGTTGGCAATACCATCATAACCTTATCTTTGTTACATTAAGTGATTAAAGTAAAATGCATTAATCACTTAATCTTATAATATATACCAAGAGATTGTTTTGTGATGATTGCCGAGTTGAATGACTCGGTTTTTTTGATTCGCAAGATAGTTAACACTTCAAGTATATTTTAGGATATTATTCAAAGATTATTTAAAAAGTAACTTGCTTATAGTTTGCTAAGTAAGTGGAGATAATTGAGGTTCAGATGGCTTAAGCTGTCTGGACCTTTTGTGTTTACTTAAGTGAAATTAAAATAATGATAGATAAATCGGAGGGATGAACATGATAGAGATAGCAGTTCAAAATTTGGTTAAATACTATGGGGCTACAGAAGTCATTAATGGTATTACTTTAGAATTAAAAACAGGAGAAAGAATTGGAATTATAGGAAAGAATGGTTGTGGTAAATCAACTTTATTTAAAATTATTAGTGGGATTGAAACTTATGATGATGGGATGCTTTCTTTAAGGAAAGGAATTAATGTGGGTTATTTAGATCAAATACCTCAGTTTCCTGAAGAATATCAGGTAATGGATGTTTTGAATACCGCATTTGGAGAATTGAAAGATCTAAAAGAGCAAATGAATCATCTTGAGATAAACATGGCAGAAGCTGGTATGACAGCTGAAGATCTTGATCAATTGGTTGGAACATATGCTCAATTTCAGGAAAAGTTTGAAGCACTTGGTGGTTATCAAATTGAAGAAAAGGTTAATCGGATTTGTTCAGGTCTAAAATTTGATGAAGCTTTTCTCAATAACTACTTTGAGGATTTAAGTGGTGGTGAAAAGACTCGGGTTATATTAGGTAAATTGTTACTAGAAGATCATGATGTTTTACTTTTAGATGAACCAACAAATCATCTTGACGTAAGTTCAATAGAGTGGCTTGAGGAATACTTAGAAAGTTACGTAGGTAGTGTAATGGTTATATCCCATGACCGATTTTTCTTAGATAAAGTTATCACTAAAATTATTGAAATTGAAAATAAAACTTGCAGTTTATATCACGGTAATTATTCATATTATGTTGAAGAAAAGGAACGACGTATCTTGCAACAGCTAGAGGCTTATGAGCAACAGAAGAAGAAAATTAAGTCAATGGAAGAGGCGATAAGAAGATTTCGTGATTGGGGAACACGTTCTGATGACCCAAGGTTCTTTAAAAAGGCAGCCAATATGCAAAAGCGAATTGACAAAATGGACCATATTGAACGTCCTAAAAACGATAAGAAGATGAAGTTATCTTTTGATGGAGGGAAACGCAGTGGCAAAGATGTTATCACTGTCAGAGAACTTAGTAAATCCTTTGATAAGCTTAGACTTTTTGAAAAAGCAGATATGGATATAAGTTATAAAGATAGAGTAGCTTTATTAGGTGCTAATGGCTGTGGGAAAACGACTTTACTTCAACTCATCATGAATGCATATCAAGATCAACATGGAGAGGAACTTCATGGTGTGAAAGAATTGAATGTAGAAGAAGGAGATATTAAGATCGGAGCAAGTGTTAAAATTGGTTACCACGATCAAAACATTGTGTTTAAGGATGAAAAAATGACAGTAGTAGAGTGCTTACGGGATGAACTTCCCATGCCAGAAGGACAGGCTAGACAAATATTATCAAGATTCCTCTTCTATGGTGATGATGTATACAAAAAAGTTCAGAACTTATCTGGTGGGGAGAAAAGTCGACTTAAGTTGTGTTTATTGTTAAATCAAGATGTAAATTTTCTTATCCTTGATGAACCGACCAATCATTTAGATATGAATTCACGGGAAGTACTTGAAGACGCACTGATGAATTTCAAAGGAACTGTATTATTTGTATCCCATGACCGTTATTTTATTAATAAAGTTGCTGCAAAGGTTATGGAAGTATTTGATTATGCTATTAAAGTATTTGATGGTGATTATAGCTATTATAAAGATGAAAAAAAGAAAAATATCCAAATACCAGTTAAAAGAGTAGAGCAAAAAGTTACTAGTGATAATGAAAAATGGCGTCAGGGTAAGAAAGGTGTAGATAAGCAAAATAGAATCCACTCCAATAAAATAAAGATAATAGAAGATAGCATCGAAGAGTTAGAAGAGCAAATAGGTGAGCTAGATAAAGCTGCTAAGGAAAATACAAATAATTACGAGAGGCTAACAGAGATACACAATAAAAAGGTAGAGTTAAACAAGATATTGGAAGATGCCTATAGTGAATGGGAAATGTTCCAATAAAATCCTTAACAAAACTACAAAATAGTACAAATCCTCTAATAATATTGATAAAAAATAACTTTATTCATAAAAAGTTAACTTCTATAATCCATCAATTTATGATAAAATGAACACTATGAATAGACAGAAATTTGGAGGTTTTAGATGATCAAAATTATGGCGGATTCAACTTGTGATTTATCGCAAGATATGATTAATCAATACGACATAGGAATAGCACCATTAACGATAACAGTTGATGGAGAAAATTACAGTGATCGCATAGATATCCAACCGGATGAATTTTATGATAGAATGGAAAACTTGAAAGAACACCCAACGACTGCAATGCCTAGCCCAATCGAGTTTTTAAACATCATGGAAAAGGCAGTTGAGAATGGACATACAGAAATATTATGTATATGTATGTCCAGTGGAACCAGCGGTTCTTATCAATCAGCAGTTTTAGCAAAAGAGTACTTTTATGAAGAACATACTGAGTCTAATGTTAGGATACATGTGGTTGATTCAAAATGCATGAGTCATGGGAGTGGGTGGCTCATTCTAAAAAGTGCACGACTTAGAGAAAAGGGCGCTACATTTGATGAAATAGTAGATTTTAATGAAACTTATAAAGTTTTTGTAAAGCACTTCCTTTCCGTAGATGATCTTAATCACCTTATACGAAGTGGCAGACTTTCTAATGCCAGTGGATGGATAGGAAAAGTCCTTAATATTAAACCTATCATGTCTATGAAGAACGGAAAAGGAGCAATTGTCTCTAAACAGCGCGGAACAAAAAAAGTACTCAAGCATTATGTTGAAGAATTTAAGAAAAGAAATTATAAAGAACTCACTGACTTTATGATTATTGGGTACACATCTGATATAAGTATTGCTGAAACCCTCAAAAAGAAAATTAATTTAGAAAGCGATTTTATGGGAGACATATACATTATGCAGATGGGTGTTGCAGTGGGTACTCATGTAGGATTAGGTGCTTTATCCATGTTTTTTATGGAGAAGCGAGAAGAGCTACTTGAAAAAATAAAAAATATGTAAGCGTACTAAAGCACATAGCCTAAAGCTATGTGCTTTATTTACGGACGTTCATTTAATACTTCATCTGGAAGTGTTAGAAGAGCTTTTTTTAGAATATTTTTACCTGTTATTTGATCATCCCAAGGGGGAGAAATGAGTTGCTTCCAAAGCTTAGAGCCTCTCTTACCATGGAATAGATTGATGGTATGGGCTAAAGTACGATGTCCTTTATGACCTTCACTAACCATTCTTTCAACATAAGGTATTAGTCCTCTTATGACATCACCACGTGTTACGGTAGTACGATGACCTAAATAATGATCTAGATGTGCCAAGAAAAAAGGATCATCATAGGCTTTTCGTCCAAGCATAACACCGTCCATCACCTTTAAATGTTCATTTATTGCTTCACATGTTGTAATGCCGCCGTTTACTTCCATTGGGATATGAGGAAAATCGTCTTTTAAACGGTAAACATCTTCATACCTCAGTGGAGGAACTTCTCTATTTTCTTTTGGGCTTAACCCTGCAAGTATGGCAATGCGTGCATGAATTGTAAGACCATCAACCCCAACTTGATCAAGAAGATCAACAAAATAATAAAGATCTTCGTATTGATCCCATATTTTCTTTGGTTGGTCATCAGGTAATGTCCCCCTGCCGTCAATACCAATGCGATGCTTAACAGTGACTGGTTTATTGGTTGCTTCTTTCATGGCTTGTACCATTTCGGCTACTAATTCGGGGTATGCCATAAGGCAAGCCCCCATGTAATTACCTGATACTCTATCTGATGGGCACCCTACGTTTAAGTTAACTTCTGTATAAGGAAAAGCCTCAGCAATTTTCGTTGCTTTGAAGATCTCTTCAACATTAGTTCCAGCAATTTGGAGAGCCACAGGACCCTCAAAGGCATCAAAAGCTAATAAATGTTCTATATCGCCATGAATGATGGCTGGTGCAGTAATCATCTCTGTATACAGAAGTACTTCCTTTGAAATAAGTCGGCAAAAATAACGAAAGTAACGATCCGTTCGATCAACCATAGGTGCAATGCTTATCATAGAATTCTCCTTTTATTTTAATGTAGGAAAGTCTAAACTTATCGTTAATCACTTTTCTTGTTCATTGATTAAGTCCATGTTTCTAAGTAATAGTTTCTTACCACGCCAACTGAAGGCTCGATGACCATAGGTTCTTTTGAAGGCTTTATTGCTGAGAGTCTCAATATCATTTTTCTCTAATTTGAAAATTAAATCTTCCTTAAAAGCTTTTAAAGGAGTAGGTGTAAGATCTTTATTATGTGGGCATACCCTTTGACAGACATCACATCCAAAAATAATGCTGTCCTTTTTAATAACCTCTATTTCTGATTCTGTCAGAAGTTCTTTCTTTTGGGTGAGAAAAGAACGGCAACCTCTCCCATCAATATCATAGTTGTCCAAAATAATCTGCCCAGGACACGCTTTTACACATGATTTACATCCATAACATCTTTTATCTAGAGGTTTGTCAACTTCAAAAGGATGATTATTAACGATGTAGCCAATAAAGAAATAAGATCCATATTGATCATTTATTAAATGACTGTTAATCCCATAAAAGCCCAATCCAGCTTTATAAGCTAAGTAGCGGTCAACAAGAGGACCCGTATCAGCAAATACTTGATAATTAAAGTTATCAAGCTGTGAACTAAGATAGTCCCCTATGTTCGTCAATAAATTTCTAGTGATAAGATGATAATCTCGCCCATAAGTATAGTTCGATAAATTACCTTCATGGACACCAACATAATAGGGAAATAAACAGACAATAATGGACCTAGCATCTTCCATAATCAATTTTGGATCAATCCTTTTCACAATATCGTTTTCTTCAAATCCTGTATTTAAATGATATCTATTAAGTAACAGTGTTTTTAGATCATTATAAGGACCTATATCGGTTATTCCCACTTGATTTATATCTAACTGTCTACAATAATTAATCAAATTTTCTTTCATAGCTAACTCCAAACTTTCCTTTTTCTCCTACTATCATAGACGAATAATTGATCTCTGACAAGGTAGATTATTAATTTTTTACTAAGACATGGTCATCTTTCTAGCCAGCGCAATAGATCTCCATCTATACTTGACTCTATTATTGATAGGTTAAGATTATAAATTTTTGCTATTTACTATTGACTTTTTCTCAAATTTGCATATAATACTATACTAATAACATTTTTAAAGGCAGAGATAAGGAAGAGTAGAAATGAACCTTTCTTCTACAGAGAGCTCCTTTTGGTGAGATGGAGCGAAGAAAATTATTTTGAATACCCCTTTGAGCTACGCTTCAAAACCATTTGGGAGTAGAGGTTGTCGGTTGCATCCGTTATCATGCTAGAGTATTCGCATAGTTTTATGCCGTACTTGAAGAGATTGATGCTGTGAAGTATTAATAAATAGGGGTGGTACCACGTGAACAGTTCACGTCCTCGGTAATCGAGGAGGTGGACTGTTTTTTTAGTGGAGGAAAGTCCGCATTTTGCTCGCAAGGAATCCTACTTTCCTGCACCTTGAAATGTGAAGATAGTCACTTTCTTGGTTATTCCATTAATCTTGCCAAAATAAAAGGAGGAATAAAGATGTTATCAATTCAAGAGCAATGTACATTATTAACCAAAGGTGTAGCTGAAATCATTAACTTAGAAGAATTAAAGAAGAAATTAGAACTAGGTAGAAAACTCACCATCAAACTGGGATTAGATCCTACTGCTCCAGATATTCATCTTGGTCATACCGTTGTTTTAAGAAAGATAAAACAATTTCAAGATTTAGGACATCAAGTAGTTATTATCATCGGTGATATGACAGGAAGAATTGGCGATCCAACAGGAAGAGATACTAGTAGACCAGCTTTAACAAAGGAAGAAGTCATGCTTAATGCGAAAACTTATACAGATCAAATATTCAAGATTTTGGATCCAGATCTAACAGAAGTCAAATTTAATAGTGAATGGTTAGAAAAGCTATCTTTTGAAGATGTTCTTCAATTGGCATCAAAATACTCAGTAGCGCGAATGTTAGAAAGAGAGGATTTTAAGAACCGATTTAAGAATGGGCAAACAATAGGTATACATGAATTTTTCTACCCTTTAATGCAAGGTTTTGATTCTATCAGTATTAAGGCTGATATTGAAATTGGAGGGACTGATCAGACCTTTAATATACTGATGGGGCGTACTCTACAAAAGGAGTTTGACCTAGAGAGGCAAGTAGCTATTTTTATGCCAATTCTAGAAGGTACTGATGGTAAGATGAAGATGAGCAAAAGTAAAGGTAATTACATTGGTATCGATGAGAAGCCTAGTGATATGTTTGGAAAAATCATGTCCATTCAGGATCAGATGATTATTAGATACTTTGAACTAGTAACGGATTGGCATCCAAGAGATATTAAAAAAATGGGATCAGCTATGGATAATGGAGAACTGAACCCTATGGAAGCAAAGATGACTTTAGGGGAAGAAATAGTAAGTCTATACCATGGGAAAGAGGCTGGTAGAAAGGCAAAAGAAGAGTTTATAACTGTATTCAGAGATAATAAACTTCCAGACTCTATACAAGAATTAGTTGTTGGTGAAGGGAATCTCATAGACATTTTAGTACAAGGTAAATTTGCTCAATCAAAGAGTGAAGCTAGGCGATTAATCCTTCAGGGTGGTGTTAGAATTAACGGCGAAAAAATTGAGGATATAGCATTTGCTATTTTTAATAATAAAGACATTATTCAAGTTGGTAAGCGAAAATTCGCAGAGTTAATACTAGATCAGGAATGAACTTAAGTCTTCACAAGAAAAGCATCTTTAGAACCTCATAGACTATTATTAAATAATAATTTATATTAAACAATAATATATATCTTGTAGTTTGTGTTATTATTTGGTATAATTCAATTATAATACATTCCATAGGGGGAAAATATATGAAACTAAAGATGCGCATGATTATTACAATACTTGGTCTAACATCTCTCATTTTTAGCCTGATTGTAGGAATCAATATTATGTCAGGCTATGACCAAGCTACACAGCAAGCGAAATCGCTTATCATGGAATCATCAGAAAAGTCTGAAGAAATCTTTCATAGTTTTTTTGAATCAGGTCTCATAGTAACAAATACAATTGCAGATACCTTTGAGGGTATGGTTGAAACGGGAGTAGCGGACCGTGAACAAGCAAATGCAATTATGAAGAATATTTTAGCAGAAAACCCTGGATTTATTGATGTTTGGGTTGTATGGGAAAAAGACGCGTTTGATGGTAGAGATAAGGAATACGTTAATGCCCAGGGGCATGATGCTACTGGGCGATTCGTTCCTGTGTGGTCACGTGGTGGAGGAGAGATTACCTTGGAGCCTGCTGTTGGATACACGTCTGACGATTACTATTTGATTCCTTATAATACTGGAGAAGAATACATATCAGAGCCGATTGTCTATAATGTAGGTGGTCAGGATATCACCATGGTTGTTCTTGCTATGCCGATTGTACTGGATGGAGAAGTATTAGGGGTGGCAGGAGTGGATATAGCTATTGACTACTTGGCTGAGATGAATGCTAATACTCAATTTTATGAAAGTGGTTATGGAACCATAATATCTCATGACGATACTGTTGTTGCTCATCCGAACGAAGCTTACGTATTTCAAGAAGTAGTCGAGAATAAGAATCTAGTTGATGAAGTCATACGTCAAGTTGAACCGATTGTCGATACAGTATATGTGGATTATTTGGGGGAAGAAGCGTTGGTAACTTACATTCCTCTAGAGTTAGGACAAGCTGATGTAGTCTGGGTTTACGGAACACTAGTTCCAACAGACGAAATTTATCAAGGGCTTATTAATAGTACTGTGAGACTTGTAATTATCAGTTTTGTGGGATTGTTTATTATTTTAACTGTAGTCTACATGACAATTCAAGGTGTAACACAACCTATCGAATCCATAACAAAATATGCTCATCAAATTGCAGAAGGTGACTTAACAGGGGTATTACCTGAGAAATTTTGCAATAGAAAAGATGAAATTGGAGACCTAGCTAATTCATTTGGACAAATGATGTCTAATACATCAGAATTGATTAATGATATCCAGCAAACATCAGGTCAATTAGCTGCATCTGCGGAAGAGTTATTTGCTACTGCTAATCAAACAGCATCTTCATCGGAGGAAGTGGCAAAAACCATTGAAGAAATAGCGAGAGGTGCTTCCGAACAGGCTGAAAGTACTGAGGTTGGTGCAAGAAAAACATATGACCTTGACGGTATGATAAATAGTAACGAGACCTACTCAAGACAGTTAACGGATGCTTCTAATGAGGTTGTTAAATTGATCGATGAGGGTTTGGAGTTAATTAATCAATTAACTCAGACAACACTAGAAACGACAGATGCTACAGAAAAAATACAAGATGTCATTACTAAAACCAATGATAATACAATAAAGATTGGAACCGCAAGTAATGTGATTGCTTCTATAGCTGAACAGACTAACTTATTAGCTCTTAATGCAACAATTGAAGCAGCCAGAGCAGGTGAAGCTGGTAAAGGATTTGGTGTTGTTGCTGATGAAATACGTAAGTTAGCTGAACAGTCAACCAACAATACTGAAGAGATTAATGCCATTATCTATGAACTATCAACGAGCTCAAAATTGGCTGTAGATACTATGGATTCCGTTTCAAGTATTATACATAAACAAGCTAAAGGTGTTGAAGCTACAGAAGAAAAGTATATAGCGATATCAAAAGCTATGGAACGATCTAATCAATCAGCAGAATTCATAAAATCAGCTGGAGAAGCCATGTCTGTTAAAAGAGTAGAGATATTAGACCTGATACAAAATCTTTCAGCTATTGCTGAAGAAAATGCTGCTAGTACAGAGGAGGCTTCGGCTACTGTTGAAGAGCAAACAGCCACGATGGAAGATGTAGCTAGAGCTACAGAGCTTTTATCAAGTTTAGCAACAGATTTACAAAATAGTATACAGCAATTTAAAGTACAGTAATAGAATGGAAGTAGACTTAGGGAGGACAGTTAAGTACTAATGTGTAGAAGTCTTTACAATTCCTTGCTCATATGCTATGATATTGTATACAGTATACAATACACTACTAGCAAGGAGAGATTACTATGAATAGCACAGTCAGGACACCGAAAGAAACTTATGAATATGTTATTGATGTTGGCATCAAAAAGACTCAGAAGACTCCCAAGCAATCCATCATCAATGGTGTTTTAGCTGGAATTTTTATTGCATTAGCAAGCTTTGCAGCGGCAGGAGCATCTCATGGAATTGATAATTACAGCTTCTCCAAATTAATATCTGGAATAGTTTTCCCTGTTGGATTGGTGATGGTTATTCTATGTGGTGCTGAGCTTTTCACAGGCAATAACCTATTAGCAGTAGGATGGTTTGAAAAGAAACTCTCTTCAAAGAGTATGCTAAAGAATTGGTTATTAGTTTACTGTGGTAATTTCATTGGAATTGCTATCATAGTTATTTTGATTTTTTATAGCGGATTATTAGATAATAACGAAGGGCTTCTTGGCGCTTATGCTCTTAAAGTTGCTAGTAAAAAAGTAACTTTAGGCTTTAATCAGGCTTTTATACGTGGGATACTCTGTAATATCCTTGTTTGTATGGCAGTTTGGGGAGCTTATACAACTCGAACAACAGTCGGAAAAGTTATAATGAGCTATTTACCTATAATGGCATTTGTTATTTCGGGTTTTGAGCATAGCATTGCCAACATGTATTATCTGACAATGGGATTCTTAGCTAAAGGGAATCCACTATATATTGAAGGAAGTCATTTATCTGTTGAAGCCGTTAACGGTATTGACATGCAACATATCCTTGGTAATCTAATTCCTGTTACATTAGGGAACATTGTTGGTGGGGTTCTATTCGTTGCAGGACTTTATTGGCTTGTTAATAAGAAAATGAGTCATCAGAAAGCTGCCGATCAAAACTTGAAAAAATTAATTAATAATTAGGCACATGAATTTAATCATGTGCCTTTCTAATATGCTAATTACTGTAGCATCTTGTATAAAGTTTAGTTCTTACTTTTCTGTTTAGTTTTCTTATTCTTATTTTTCTTATTTGCAGCTAATCTTGTTTTTTTCTCTGGTTTAGATAAGTGATTCTTCTTCTTTTTTTTCTTACTGACTGAAAAGCCGAACTTACCAAGTGGACGACCTAGAGCATAGTACTGTCCATGAGAATAGCAAATAGGGTTTGCTTGATCTAAATGAAATTTATCATACTCATCCAGATACTCATCATCAACATGCACAGCAAGTACTTTTGCTATAAACATATGATGGGATCCTAATTCTTTGATTTCGGTAACTTTACATTCAATATTAACAGGACTTTCTTTGATAAGTGGTGCTTTAACATGGTCACCGCTTTCCAAGGTAAGCTTCATTTCTTCTATTTTATCCATATCCCTGCCTGAGCGCACGCCACAAAAGTCTGTTGCAAAGACTAAATCTTCTGTAGTTAAGTTGATGACGAATTCTCCGGAATCTTTTATTAAATTGTAAGAATATCTAGAAGGACGAACTGAAATATACGTCATGGGTGGATTTGTGCAGATAGTACCTGTCCAAGCAATAGTAATGGCATTATAATTATCGGTTGAATTACCACAGGTTACGAGAACTGCGGGAACAGGATAAATCATGTTACCTGGTTTCCAAGTGAGTTTTGCCATAAAATTATCTCCTTAGTTAAGTGTATAAAACATTATACATTGAAAGATGAACTTTGAAAAGGAATTTTCCAAATGAAAATGAAAGTTTAGTGTCTAATTGAAAATTTTACAAAATCATACTTGAAATAATAGTAAGAGATTATATATACTATAAATAAGACATTTTAAGGGATTAAGGGGGAGCAAGATGTCAAAAAAATTAAGATCTTTAAGAATGCAACTCATTTATCGTTTTTCTTTCATCTTTTTGTTAGTAACTAGTATTTTATGTGCAGTTATCATTTTTTATCTGACAAAGTATGATCAAGAACTTATTGATATTGCTGCTAAGTCATCAATCGATCAATATGATGAGATGATTCAAGGGCAAGTGGACACTGCAACAACGGTATTGGATAGTATTTATCGCAAATACGGTGATAATTATTCAGAAGCAGAAAATATAGCCTTTGATACTTTGAGAGAGTTGCGTTATGGAGATGACCAACAAGGGTATTTTTGGGCAGATCGACCCGATGGTACTTGTGTTGTTTACCTTGGTAAAAATGATGAAGGTAAGAATCGACTGGACTTAGTAGATGCAGATGGTAATAAGCTTATTCAGAACATTATTAATGCTGGTTTAGAAGGTGGCGGCTATACAGAGTATCAGTGGATCAAGCCTGGGGAAGATGTACCTTCTGCTAAACGTTCTTATTCCTATTATTATGAACCTTTTGATATTATCATAGGAACAGGTAATTATCTAACAGATATTGATACGCAAGTAGCCGCTATGCAAGGGCAAATAGAGAAAATGGTTACAATTATTATTGCAGTTTTAATTATAAGTGGACTTATCAATACCGGACTAGCTATATTGATGGTTATTGCTATCAGTAATAAGATTGGAAAACCCATGAAAGTTCTAGCCGGTGAAGTGGACCGATTAGGTGATTTTGATTTTAGAGTAAATGATATCGGTGTCGATTCTTTTATGATTAATCGAGAAGTATTTCATATTGCGACTAATCTAGTTAAGATGAAAAAGCACTTAATTCATGTGCTGGAGCAACTTACTGAAAATGCCCAATCATTAAGTAATAATTCAGATACCATCAGCAGTAATGTTTTTGAAAGTGAAAACAGTACTAATGAAGTGGCGTCAGCAATTGAGGAGTTGGCTGAGGGGTCAGTTAAGCAACTTGATGAAATTAGTAAATCCAATGATAATCTAAATAGCTTATCAGAGATAATAAGTCATACAGTTGAACAGTCTGACCAACTACTAAACTATTCTAAAGAGATAGAACATGTTAATGTTCTAGGTATAGAAAAAATGGAACAATTACATAAGTGCCATAGTGAAAGCAATACTATTGTCAGCGAAGTGAATCAAGCTGTTAATGCCTTAGCTGAGAAATCAAAGGTCATTGACCAGATACTTATCACTATTCAAGAAATAGCTGAACAAACCAATCTACTAGCTTTAAACGCTGCCATCGAGTCGGCTAGAGCTGGAGAACAAGGGAAAGGTTTTGCAGTTGTAGCCGATGAGATTAGAAAACTATCTGAACAAACAACTCAGTCTATAAAACGAATTGAGAACATAACTACAGAGATTGGAATGGAAGTTGAGAAATCACAAAGTGCGATGAGTCAAGCGATGAAGGTTAATCTTTTACTGAATGAGGCTTCAGATAATACACGGCAAGCTTTTGACAATATTAAAGCAACTAACTCAAAAACTACAGAACTTATAGAGACATTAGTAAATCAAATAAGTCAAATGGATCAAGAGAAACATGTAGTCATTCAATCATTAGATGCGATTATGAGTGTATCAAGAGATACGACTTCTTCTACGGAAGAGATAACGGCATCTATTAAGAATCAAGTGGAATCCATGACTGCTATTAGTCAACAAACGGAGAACTTAGCCCATATGTCTAAAGAATTGGAAGAGATTGTTGAGGTGTTCCAATTATAAAGTAGGTATGCAGCATATGATAAGGAGAAAATTCTTTATCATATGCTTTTCTTTTTTTAGATGTTTTCCTAAACTCTTATGGAAATCTTTAGTTAAAAATGCTATTTATCATGATGTTAAAGACTAAGTTGGGGAAGGGAACTTTGTAATAAAATGTCGGTAATATTTTTTGTTCCTTCAATTATTAGAATTTTATAACTAAATGATTGACTCGATTAAACAAAGAGAGTATAATGTAAAAAATGGTACGGATAAAGACAGATATTGACTATATAGAGGGGAGGAGAATCATGAAAAAGGCTAAGGTGAAAAGAGAATGGCACATAGCGTTAATTTTTTTATTACCGAGTCTAATTGGATTCAGTATATTTTATTTTTTTCCATTCTTAAATATGCTTAAAATTTCCACAGTTGATCCTGTGACCAGTCGTTTTATCGGTTTATTTCATTATAAGGATTTGCTCAATAATAATATCTTTCAAATCGCGTTTAGAAATCAAATGGTATTGATGGGATTATCAATTCCCTTAATTATTGTTATTTCTCTTATCATTGCAGTACTCTTAGAACGATTAGACAGGCAGAAAAACTTTATCATGAGTGCTATGGTTATACCGTTAGTTATTCCAACTGCCAGTGTACTTCTATTCTGGAGAATCTTATTCCATTCAGATGGAACCATCAATACGCTTTTAAATTTAATGAATGTGGATAGCGTTTTTTGGCTGAATAGTGAAATGACACGGATAGTTATAGTTATAATGTTTCTATGGAAGAACGTAGGATATAATGTAGTACTTTTTATGGCAGGTCTAAAAAATATACCAAAACATTATTATGAATGTGGAAAAGTAGAGGGGGCTAACGAATGGTATCTATTTAGAAAGATTACCATTATCTATTTGATGCCTACCACTTTCTTTGTATTCATTATATCCATTGTTAACTCCTTTAAGATGTTTAGAGAAATATTTCTATTATTTGGAGCGTATCCTCATTTGACGGTTTATTCTCTACAACATTATATGAATAACTTATTTATTTATTTAGACGTATCTAAATTAACTGCAGCTTCTATTCTGTTAATTCTCAGTATTTTCATCATTGTGTTTATCTTCTTCAAATTACAGAGTAAGCTCATTGATTCTATTACGCATCTATAGATGAAAAATGAAAAGAATCTAATGAAGGATCTGATACATATGAAAAAGAGATGGAAAATTATTATATTAGTATTTTTTAGTTTCATTATATTGATGTCGCTTCTACCTGTAATTTTTATAGCTACTAACTCCATGATGTCTGAGATAGAGATTTTTAATCACTATGGTTTATTATATGGGCAGCGAGACGGTATAATCGAAATGACCTTTGCACCAGATAAAATTTCTTTGAAACCCTATCTGGAATTACTTTTTTTAACACCTGAATATTTTATTTGCTTAACTAACTCAGTTATTGTAGTTGCTTTAATTATGTTTGGCCAATTGATTATCGCTTCAATGGCAGCTTATGCCTTTGCGAGATTAAAGTTCAAAGGAAGAGACACATTATTTTTTATATACATCGTTACCATGTTATTACCTTTCCAGGCTATTTTCGTACCAAATTATTTTACATTGAATAGTTTACACATGTTAGATTCTCTTGAAGCACTGATATATCCAGGTATATTTAGTACTTTTGGCGTTTTTTTACTTCGTCAATTCATGGCCTATATTCCCAATGCCTGTGTTGAAGCGGCTAAAATTGAGGGGGCTAATCAATTCGAAATATTTAGCCAGATCATAATACCATTGAGTAAAAACGCTATAGGTGCATTATGTATTTTACTCTTTATTGATTATTGGAACATGATAGAACAACCGCTTTTATTTATAGATAATATGACAAAATGGCCCTTGTCTATCTATTTATCAGAGATTAATAAGTATCAAGTGAATATCGCTTTTCCAGCGAGTACGATTTATATCATTCCGACAATTTGCGTCTTCTTAATTTCAAGAAATGCACTAGTTGAAGGAATCGAGTATTCCAGTATTAAGGGGTGATGGTATGGAGAAAAAAATCAAAAAATTTATTATTTATTTTGTTGTTACAATGATTTTTCTTGCTTTTATTTCAAAAACTTTATCCAATGCAACAATACCAGTAATTACATATTCTACAACCCAATCAGATGAAATAACTCCAGAGATTAGTTGCTATGGACAAGTCATAACAGAAGATTATGAGGAACTTACATATGAAGTTCCAGTTAAAATCAAAGAAATACTCTATAGTGAAGGTAAACGATTGCCAAAGAGCCAGGCGATGATGCTGCTGGATATGGATTATATGGAAGAACAGATTAAAAAGTTTGAGATGAATCAGCAGAAGTTAGAAGCAAATTTAGCAAAGTACAACAAGCTTATTGGCGAACAGAGTGATTATACAGCTACACAAAGACAAGTTTATTTATTGGAGTCTGAGATTGAATCCTTACAAGAGGATGTCGCATATACGCAAAAACTTTATGAGACTGGAGCAACATCGTTAGAAGAATATGAGAAAATTCTAGATCAATTGTCTATGAAAGAGACAGAATTAGAATGGACCAATGAAGACCTAAACATACAACGTCAACAAGATGCAGAGCAAAAAGAGTCCTATGTATTAGAAAAATTAAGCTTAGAAGCAGAATTAGAGCTGCTTAAATTAGAAAAGAGTAAATATGAAGAAATGAATGAGGAGGTAAGTATGCCTTATACATGCTTCATAAAGGACATAAAAGTTAATGAAGGAGATTTAGTTCCTGCCTATACACCTGTGGTAAAAGTTCTTAATCGAGATGCTAATATGATTTTTGAGGCATTGTTTCCTGTTGATAAAGAAGGAGAAATTCACCGTGGTAAAAAGGTTACTGTACTGTTAGGTGATACAGTCGCTAAAGGGCGAATAGAATACATCTATAGTAATGATGATGGTATCAATGTTGTCCTCGGAATCATACTTGAAGAAGGATCTAATGCCTATATTGGACAAAGAGGAAAGGTGAACATGCGATTTTCTACCCGACCTTCTAGTGCTTGGGTTCCTGTTGAAGCTATTCGTGAAGACGGGGGAGGGGAATATGTTTTTGTATTAGAGGAACGAAAATCAATTATAGGTGAAAAATATGTTGTAGAAAAACGACGTGTTGTAACTGGTGATCGATCTCATTTAATAGTAGGAATTACAGATGGTCTCTTCGCTGGTGAAAAAATAGTTAATACTAGTAGCAAACCTTTGGAAGATGGATGTGATGTCTATGTCCAAGAGTGATATTAAGTATATCTTAATTCCTTTGCTATTCATTGTCACTTTGTTTATCTATCATCATACAGAAGAAAAAATACTATCGGAAAGAAATGCTTTACATAGTCAAGAAAAGTTTATCTATATAAAACATAAAGATGCTGAACTAAATGATGGTTTAAAAGAGCTTAACTTAAAATATATGGAGGAACTTGAGGATTATTATTTCACATTTAGTTCCGAAATGGTGACAGGAATAGTCGGTAATGACCTATATGCAAAAGCAACAGCCATTGGTACGAATTATCTGTATCCTGGATTTTTTGGCATACATTTTACAGACGGTCACTTTTTTGGAAGTCAACAACAATTAGAGCCTGTTGTAGTGATTAGTTCAGGATTATCAGATTATCTTTATGGCTCTGATGATACAGAAGGATTAACAATTGAGTTAATGGGGAAAATCTATACCATTGTTGGTATTTTTGAAGAAGAGGATTTTAAGTTTTTTATGCCTATTGCACTGTATGAAAATATGGCGCCTGAGCAAACATTAGATATGATGGCTTTTGCAAATAAAAATGGGACTTTTGAATACAATGACTTGGTTGTAGTAAAATACAATTTAGACTTAAACCATTATTATTTGTTTGAACATACAACTATCGTCTCTATCTTGTGCCAAACAGATAATATTTTATTATTCGTAACAGGTTTGCTTTTATCCTATTATTTATTAAAAGCACTCATTAAAATATTTAATCGCTTTATAGGTGAGTATAAGAAGAAATTAGATGAATACTACCCACTACAGGCTATTTATTATAATCCTTGGTGGTTCATCAGGTATATGATAATAGGTGTTATCGGTATTCTTTTAATAATTGTGATCATGCTATATTCCTCATCGGATATATCACTGCCCATGCACTGGTTACCAACATACTTATTTGATTTTCAGTGGTACATGGATCGCATCAAAAATTATTTAGAAATTACAGCTAACCAAGAGATTGAAAAAAGGATTTTTAATATGATTTATTGGAATTTGCTGGTCGTTATACCTTTATATTTTATTGCCCTTTCCATCATGGTTGCCAGGTTTAAGAAGATAACCAAACATCCATGGCAAAAAATTAATAATTACCATAATATTTAACCCGGATGATTTGTTATGAATAATTTTGATTTAAGAAAAGGTAGAGCTAAAATACCCACTATTTTAGCTCTATTTTCATGTCAAAGATTGTTGTTTCTTTTGCTCAAATCTTATAGGGAAAAAATATTTTTTTTATATATGTTTTATATATCTTCTCACATAAGATGGTGCTATAATGTTACGGTATTTAAATAGTTTAATCCAAATTAGTGTGGATTGTTTGGTTAAGAGATGATGAAGGGGATATAGAATGATTGAACTTATAATTATTTTTTTTGCTAAAATAATAGAAGTGTCCTTGATGACATTACGAACCGTATTTTTAACCAAAGGAGAAAAAGTTCTGGCTTCATTTATAGGTTTTATTGAAGTCCTTATATGGCTCATCGTAGTGAGTAATGTATTGTCAACAGTACAAAATGACCCTAAAAAAATGGTTATCTACGCCTTGGGTTTTGCAGTCGGTTGTTATGTAGGATCTATATTAGAAGAAAAATTAGCTATCGGATTGTTAACGTTACAAATTATTGTATCTGAGGAAGAAGGCGTACCTTTAGCCAATTACTTAAGAGAGAACAAAATTGGTGTAACCCTTGTAAGGGGTGAGGGAAAAGATAATCCAAGAACAATCTTGATGTTGCACATTAAGCGTAAAAATAAAGATAAAGTCATGCAACTTATCGAGCAACAAGATATAAAGTCTGTTATATCAGTCACAGAAACAAAAATGGTACGTGGTGGCTACGGTTTAATACGAAAATAAAATGTATGAAAATCATACCCGTCATGTGTTGAATGATTAAACCATTGGTGACATAATCATTTGATTAACATTATTAAATATTGTAAAATAGACATGAGGGGGCATGAATATGGATCGTTTTAGTAGATTACCGTTATATATGCAGTTAAAAGATGATATTTTATCAAAAATAGAGAACGATGAGTGGCAAGTTGGTATCCAAATTCCATCTGAAAAAGAGCTCATGTATACTAATGATGTTGGACGAGAAACTGTTCGCAAAGCAATAGCTATACTTGTTCAAGAAGGTTATTTGGTAAAGAAGAGGGGAATAGGAACCTTTGTAGCAAAGAAAAAACCTGCAATTGGATTTGAACCATTGATCAGTCTTAGTCACATTTTACAAGTGCGAGGATTAAAGGATAGAAATAAAGTTCTTGTCAATAAGGTGATTTCTATCGATGATGAGATTGCTAAGCTAACGAAAATGAGCTTAGAAGATGAATGTAGGTATATTGAACGATTGAGATATGTAGATGGAAAACCTTTAGCATTGGAATACACTTACTTGAAGAATGAAAGTAATGATAAAGCTTATAACTTTGAGAAATCGATTTCAAGATATATTTTAGAAGTATTAAATAAGACTATTGAAAAGATTGAGCAAGTTATCACGATAAAAGAGCCGACAGAAGAAGAAAAAAAGCTATTAAAAGTCGATGAAGATACTAAGCTATTGGAAATGGACCGTTGGATCTATATTAAAGATGAAGATGGTGTGTACTTTTATATTAAATTTATCGTACCATCAGATATATATAATCTTGCTTTTTGATATATTGAATGTGCGTTTAATAATTTGAATGAGGTGATAGAATGAAGGGTGTTGTGACCATTGGTGAAGTGTTAATAGATTTTATTCCTATGGATCAGGAAAATTCTGCTTACATTAAAAATCCAGGTGGAGCACCAGCTAATGTTGCTGTTGGAGTGGCAAAATTAGGTGGTGAAGCAAGTTTTGTTGGCACTGTTGGTGGGGATCTCTTTGGGGATTACCTCATTCAAGTATTGAAGTCTTATGATGTGAGTACAGAATATATACAAAAAACAACTCAAGCTAAAACACAAGTTGTTTTTGTTAATAATGATGAGAGTGGAGAAAGATCTTTCGTATTTTATAATGATAAAGGTGCAGATCAATTCTTACACGTAGATCATATCAACGAAAGTATATTTGATTCACAATATGCACTGCATCTTGGTTCGATATCATTGATTCAGGAACCTACAAAGACTGCTGTAAAAAAAGCGGTTGATTGTGCTAGAGAAAAAGGAAACTATATATCTTTTGATCCTAATGTGAGGATCAACATGTGGGATTCCACGGACCACGCTAAACAAGAGATTGCAAGTATACTTCCCAAAACTGATATTCTTAAGATCTCAGAAGAAGAATTGGAATTCATAACAGATGAACAGGATATATATAAGGCTTTAGCTAGCTTAGAAGAGTTTGATATTCCATTAGTTTTAATTACATTTGGAGCAAAAGGATCTGGTTTTTATTATAACAACCAGTTGACAATAGTTGAAGGTATTAAGATTAAAGCAGTGGATACAACAGGAGCAGGAGATGCTTTTATGTCAGCTGTACTCTATCAGTTATCTAAAGATGAGTGTTTGTTGGATCAGTTGTCAGACAGCAAGCTGAAGAATATATTAAGATTTGCAAATATTTCAGGCGGGATAACTGCTTCTTCAAAGGGGGCAATTCATTCCTTACCAAACTTAAGAGATGTAGAGAAGTATTTTTAATACTTCTCTTTTCTTTTATTTAAGGATTGAAAAGATACTGTGAATTTGGTAAAATATACATATAGAGGTTCGGACGTCCGAAACTATAAGGGGTGGTTCAATTTGGGTGATTTTCATCAAATCAACAAACAACTCCAAAAGATTAGTGGATTCATTCTATGCTCGGAATATCGAGAATCCATTAAAATTGAAGGAGAGATAAACTCTTGGGAAGATTATATTAAAGCTGGGAAAATAGCGGCTAAATCTTCTTATAAAGGGGTCATTAATAATCTCACTGTTAAGGGGTTATTTCAACCACCACCACGACAACCTGCTTTAAATGATCATTTTCTTGATGGAAAAAAGGTTGATGTTTTAATCATCGGTGGTGGTATTATCGGTTCAGCTATATCTAGATATTTATCTCAATATGACATTTCTATTCTACTTGTCGACAAGGAAGATGATCTTGCAATGCACCAGTCTTCTAGGAATGATGGCATGATTCATCCTGGAGTTAATCCAAAACCAAAGAGTAATAAAGCAAAATATAATGTAAGAGGGAACTATCTCTTTGAGAAACTAGCAAAGGATCTAGATGTACCCTTTGAACGTATTGGTACACATTTTCTTTTTGATAGCCAAGTAGCTAGATTATTTGGCTACTTATTATTGAATCGAGCAGAGAAAAATGGTGTTCCTGGTGTTAAAATGATTTCTCGAAAAGAGCTATTAAGAAGAGAACCACGAATAAAAGAAGATATAAAGTGGGCTATTCATATGCCAACAACTGGTGTTTGTCCACCCTATAAAATGACAATAGCTTTAGCTGAGAATGCAGTAATGAATGGAGTAGAAATATCACTCAATACATATGTGAAAGGGATGGAATTAACAAAAGACCATATTTATTCTGTCAAAACCAACAGGGGAACACTCTATCCAAGAGTTGTTATTAATGCGGCCGGGGTCTATTCGGACCATATAGCTGAGATGGCTGGCGACAGATTCTTTACAATACACCCTCGAAAAGGAGAAATATTACTATTAGATAAAGCTAAGCAAGATTACATCAATTCTGTAATGGCTAAATTTAACATAAAAACCATTAGATCCACTACTAAAGGAGGAGGGTTGGTAAGAACCATAGAGGGTAATATTTTAGTTGGTCCTGATGCGTACGAACAGCCATTTAAAGAAGAGTATTCAACACATGCTGCAAACATCAACAAACTGATTAACACAAGGTTAAGCTATATTAGAGGCTTAGAACGTACAGATGTCATCACATATTTAGCAGGAACTCGTGCGGCTACATTTAAAGAAGACTTTATAATTGAGGCATCTGAACATGTCAACAACCTTATTCATGCAGCAGGTATTCAATCACCGGGGTATGCATCAGCACCAGCTATTGCCGAGGAAATAGAGAAGATAACAGTAAAGATCTTATCACGTATAATGTACGTTAAGAAAAAGGCTGAGTGGATACCTACGAGAGAGGGAATTAAGCAAATTAATCTGTTAAGTGATACCAAAAGAAATGCATATATTAAAGCCAATAGAAATTACGGTATTATCATTTGTCGTTGCGAAGAAATAAGTAAGGGGGAGATCATTGATGCCTTAAACTCACCGATTCCAGTGAACTCATTAGATGCTGTGAAGAGACGGACTCGAGCAGGAATGGGAAGATGTCAAGGCGGATTTTGTGCTCCTCTAGTTTCAAAAATAATTGCTGACCATAATCATTGTGAGCTGTGTGATATTACAAAGAAGGGAAAAGGGTCAGAGTTACTTACAGAAAGCATCTACAAGGAGGAATACAATGAGCCAGTATGATATTGCTATTATTGGTGGGGGACCAGCAGGGTTAGCAGCAGCCTTAGAGGTTCATAGAAATGGTCACAGACCTTTAATCATTGAAAGGGAAGAGAAAGCAGGGGGGATACTCAAGCAATGTATCCATGAAGGTTTTGGGCTGCATAGATTTAAAGAGCGATTAACTGGTCCAGAATATACTGAGCGCTTCTTAAAAGAAGTACTAGAAGCTCGTATTGATATTTTTACCTCCACTTTTGTTTCATCAATCGAAAAGCAGGAAGATGACTTTGTATTAAAATTAGTTAATCAAGAGGAAGGTGTATTTTATCACGAGGTGAGAGCACTAATCTTGGCCAACGGATGCCGAGAGCGTACTTCAAAACAAGTATTCATTCATGGTAATCGGCCTGCAGGGGTTTATACAGCTGGGACTGCTCAATATTATGTGAATATCTTGGGATGCTTACCATGTAAAAAGTGTGTCATTTTAGGAAGCGGTGATATTGGTTTAATCATGGCGAGACGTATAACATTAGAAGGCTCTGAAGTCGTTGGTGTCTATGAAATAAAAGATTCACCTTCAGGTCTTACGAGAAATGTGGTTCAATGCTTGGATGATTTCCAGATACCTTTACATCTTTCAAAGACCATCCTAAGTATTCATGGAGAGGATCGGGTCAACGGGGTGACCATATGTGATGTGGATGAAAACTTAAAGCCGCTTTTAGATACAAAGAAGTATGTTCCATGCGATGGGGTTATATTATCAGTAGGTTTAATTCCAGAAAATGAATTAGCGACATCACTTAACATACTATTAGACCCTCATACAAAAGGACCTACAGTGGATCAAAATCTAATGACCAATCAAGACGGAATATTCAGTTGTGGTAATGCATTGCATGTCAATGATTTAGTAGATTATGTATCCGAAAGTGCTGAAACAGCTGCAAAAAGTGCTTGTGATTATGTTAATAATTCATTAGATCATGTAAGAAATCTCCTACCTGTTAGGTTTAGAGATGAAGAATTCCTTTATATAGTACCTCAGTCGGTGGATAGGAGTTCAATGGATGAAGCTATCTTTTATTTTAGAAGTAGAATCCAACGTCATCAAACAAAACTTATTGTAAGACTCGGAGAAGAAATAATATTAATAAAAAAATATAAAATGCTGAAGCCTCCTGAGATGGAAAGGATTCAACTTAAAATTCAATTAGAGCGTCAAGATACCAGAGAATTATCCTTTGAATTGGTAGGTGATGATGAGTGAAAGAAATGACATGTATTGTATGCCCAAAAGGATGCCGGATAAAAGCAAAACAAGAAGGTGATGAGTTGATTATTGAAGGGCATGCATGCAGGCGTGGTTATGATTATGCAGTACAAGAACTAACTTGTCCCAAACGTCATATTCAAACAACAGTACAAACCATCTTTAGTGAACACCCTCGTTTATCAGTAAAAACAGATTGTCCGATAAACTTCGAAAAAATAAGAGAAGTTATGGACGCTTGTCATCATGTTCTGATAAAATATAAAGTGAGAACAGGAGATATTATTATAGAAAATGTTTGTAACAGTGGAGCTAATATTGTTGCAACGACAGATCTTTATCTCAGAACGAATGACAATTGAGTAATTATGGAGGGGTAGTATGGAGTTTAATGAAAAGTATGTACTAACAATAGATTGTGGAACCCAGTCAATTAGGGGACTAGTATTTAATCAGTATGGAGAGCTTGTTTTAAAAATAAAAAAGGAAATTGAGCCTTACTTTTCATTACAGCCCGGGTGGACAGAACAGGACCCAGATTTATATTTCAACACCATGTGCGATATCATAAAAGTATTAAGAGATGAGAACGATGAGATTTATGATCAAATTGCAGGTATGACAGTGACCACTCAGCGTGACTGTTGCATTGTTGTCGATAAGGAAGGTAAACCTTTGAGACCTGCTATCTTATGGATGGATCAAAGAGAAGCCAGTAAAAAGAGTTTCAAATTACCATATAAAGTGGCCACTTCAGCAGTTGGTATGCATGAAGTCTCAAGAAAAGTTGGGGCTCATTGTAAAGCACACTGGCTAAAGGAACATGAAAAAGAAACATGGGATAAGACACATAAATATTTAATGCTATCTGCCTATTTGAACTTTAGGTTAACGGGTAAATATATCGACAGTATCGCTTCTACAATTGGACATATACCCTTTAACTATAAAAAGTTTCAGTGGGAGAGTGATTTAGGGTTAAAGCGACAGATTTTTCAGATTGAGAGAGAAAAGCTCTATGATATAGTAGAGCCAGGAACAATTATTGGAGAAGTATCAAAAGAGGTTGCAGAAATTTCAGGTTTAAAAGAGGGATTGCCAATTATCGCATCTGCTTCTGATAAAGGTTGTGAAACATTAGGAGCTGGATGTGTTAACGATGAGACGGTGAGCATTTCCATGGGTTCTTTGGCGACTATACAGACAACAAGTAAAAAGTATTATGAATTGAATAAATTTATACCTCCTTTTCCGGCGGCTATACCAAATACTTATAATCCTGAGTTGCAAATCTATAGAGGTTATTGGATGATCACTTGGTTCAAAAAGGAATTTGCCAGAAAAGAGATGGAGGAATCAAAGAAAACTGGCATTCTACCGGAAGTACTTTTGAATAAGTACCTTAATCAAATACCACCTGGTAGTGATGGACTTATTCTACAACCCTATTGGGGTTCACCTCTCAAATTACCTGAAGCACGAGGATCTATCATTGGGTTTTCTGACTACCATACTCGCATCCATATCTATAGAGCTATTATTGAAGGAATAGCTTATGGTTTATTTGAGGGCATGAAGAGTATTGAAAGGCATTCAGGTGTTAAGATTAAAAGAGTAATGCTTTCTGGTGGAAGTTCACAAAGTGATGCTATTTGTCAAATAACAGCAGATGTCTTTAATAAACCTGTTTATCGTGTACAGACTTATGAAACCTCTGGTTTAGGTGCAGCCATCATATGTTTTGTGGGTCTTGGAGTATACAAAGATTATGATGAAGCTGTTAAGAGTATGGTTCATGTTAAGGATTATTTTATGCCAATTCGAGAGAACGTTGAAATTTATTACGATATTTATCACAGGGTTTACAAGAATATCTATAGAAGAATGCGTCCTCTTTATCAAGAATTAAAAGAAATTTATAAAGCTAGGGGGAAATTATAATGGGAAAATACAAAGGTTTTTGTCCGGAATGGGAAAATGAAGCGCCACCAAAGGGTTCCTTTAGATCCATCTTGAAATGGGGAGACCCAGAGTTTTTCAAATACCCTAATGAGGGTATGTACACTTACATGAAGAAAGTTTTTAATATGACAGATGACGACTTTAAAGAGAAGAAGCCAGAAGGACTAGAAACAGTACCTGATAATGTACCATGCCGGTTGGATGAGAATCATTTAGAACACTTCAGGAAAATTGTAGGTGAAGCCAATGTAAAGACAGATACCTATAACCGGCTTAGAGTTTCATATGGTAAGACAATGATTGATCTCATACGATTAAGAAATCAAGTCGTTGAAAATATTCCAGATGCTGTTTTATACCCAAGTAGTAAAACTCAAATAGAAGAGATTGTTGCTTATTGTACAGAGATTAAAATACCCATTTACTGTAGAGCAGGGGGATCAACAGTGACGAGAGGTATGGAAGCCATTAAGGGTGGTATCTCTTTAGACTTAGCAGTAAATTTTAATAAAGTTATAGAATTTAATGAAAAGAACCAAACCATTACTGTAGAATCAGGTATGTCCGGTCCAGAATTAGAGAGATATCTGAATCAAGCACCAGAATTATTAGGTGCTAAAGGGAGATATACTTGCGGTCATTTTCCTCAATCTTTTGAGTATTCTGGTGTTGGAGGTTGGGTAGTTACGAGAGGTGCTGGACAAAATTCAAGTTATTATGGCAAAATTGAAGACATTGTTATCTGTCAAGAATATGCCACACCTGTGGGTATTGTTAAGACTGGAGAATACCCTGCAAAAGCCATTGGTCCAGATATCGACCAGATTATGATAGGTTCTGAGGGAGCTTTTGGTGTGTTAACTCACTGTACATTAAGAGTATTTAAACACATGCCTGAGAACCGTAAATATTTTAGTTATATTTTCCCCAGCTGGGAGAATGCTCAGGCAGCTGCTAGAGACATCTCGCAAGGTGAGTTTGGTATGCCATCAGTTTTTAGAGTATCTGATCCAGAAGAAACATCTGTTATGTTAAGTCATTATAAAGTTGAGGGTACGAAGATCGATAAGATCATGAGCAGAAGAGGCTATAAGGCTATGGAACGTTGTTTATTCCTCGGCTTTACAGATGGTGAAAAAGACTTTTGTAAGAATATGAAGAGGAAATTACATAAGATATGCAAGAAATACGGAGCAATGTACTTGACAGCCCAGCCTACAAAGGAATGGGAAAAAGGGCGTTTTAATGATCCTTATATAAGAGAACCTATGCAAGATTTTGGTATTATTATTGATACCATGGAATGTTCTGTATCATGGGATGAGATGCCAAAAGTTCATCGAGGATTAAGGGAATATGTTAAGTCAAGACCTAATACGATTTGTATGACCCATATGTCTCATGTTTATCCTCAAGGAGCTAATCTATACTTTATCTTTTTGATCGCTAATGTAGAGCCAGAAGAGTATCTTGAATTCCAAGCTGGCATTTTGGATAATTATGTGAAGTATGGAGCTGCTATTAGTCATCATCACGGTGTTGGGAAAGCCTTTGGTCCTTGGTTGGAACACAATATAGGTTCTACTAGCTATGAGATTATTCGCACCCTAAAAGAGCATTTCGATCCTGATAATATTATGAATCCCGGTGGAACTTTAGGGCTGGATGTGGAAAGAAGAGAGCTGAAGTTTAAGTAAAAAAACATAAGTTTATATAATAAGAATATAAGTAAATATAAGAAGCACAGCAGCTGGCTATAAATAGTAAGAGTTGCTATGCTTCTTTTGTTTTACTAATAGGGTCAAGCAGATAAGGAGTACTATTGCGCTGGCTGGGAAGACGTCCATGTCTTAGACAGCCAGGCTCACCGTCCATGGTTCGCTGCTCCATAGTACGCCTTATCTGCTTTCGAGTATGGATCAGGGAAGCATTTGTTACTTTAGTTAATTATGTGTTTATTTAAAAGAGTCAAGTGAAGAAGGAGTAACTTTGATAATCTTTAGGAAAGCTAGAGTTGAATAATTCATTCTTATGATTGAAATACTTAGGTATAAGAAAAGAATACGAAATTTCCTATTTTAAAACAAATGGAATCGTGTTAGAATCATATAAAGATCATTACAAAATTTAACGAATGAAGATTACTAAAGGATGGTGACATTATTGAAAAACCAACTTAATGGTATACAGAAATTTGGTTTGATATTGGCATTAATTGGTGTATTGTTTTTGCTTTTTCCTAGGTTAATTGGCAATACAGCTATCTTGTTATTCGCTGGGTTTATTATGACGATTGGTGTGTATTTATTGGTTAAGTCATTTAAATTAGGAAGTGTATTTTTAAGTGCTTTATGTATTGGGCTAGTTGTAGTAGGTTTAGTTATTTTCTTGAACCCAGGTATTATTTTATTTGTTGTTGGGATAGGGTGTATGATGTCCGGTCTAGGAGACTTTCTATATTTGCTTGCGAATCCAGATAGAAAATGGGCACGTTTGATCTATCCTGTTGTACTAATACTAATTGGTGTCTATGCTACTTTTAATAGTAGTGCAGCAATAACAACTATCGTATTAATTCTAGGTTTTGTACTCTTGGTTCTTGGTGGGTTAATGATTATTCGTGGTAAAGAATTTATTAACATCACGAAGCAGACCCCATTCAGATATACAGGAGCTAAGCCATATAATCAACAGCAGCGAAAAACTAAACAAGATGATGATATTATAGATGTGGACTATCGAGAAAGAGACTAACCTTTAGCATAATTGAGCTAAGATAGGGTAATCTAATAATGAATCTTATTGTAAGGAGGATTATTAGAATGCCAAAAGATAGTCAACCGGATAATAAAAGAAGAAGAATGGAAAAAAGTAATGGGCAAACACCTATTACAAGAGAAGCTCAAAATCATAATCGTAATACAAAGAAACAATCAAGTGAAGATAACGATGTATAAGTATAATGATAAAAAAAGCTGAGATAGAAGATATCTCAGCTTTTTGACATTTAGTTAGCTTTACTTAGCTGGTACAAGTAGTTCTTGACCAGGTAAAATGAAATGTGGATCTACTAAGTTATTAAGTTCTGTTAATGCTTCCCATGTAGTGCCATGCTCTTCGGCAATTTGCCATAACACATCACCGCTTTGGATGGCATAAGTACCTAACTCTATAACACCTTGTTCAATGAGTTCATATAAGTTAATGGACTTAACGTTCTTAGTTCTTTCATCAGCGGATGTTGGAATAGTGATGGCGCCATTACGAACCATTTCAAATACTTCTTCTTTGTATGCAACATCTTCATCATAACCAACGATTTTCCAGTTATTATCTACTAGAGGTTCAAGAACGCCGTTTTTTTCATTAACAGTGTAATTAATGATTAAGTCACGGATTCTTCCAGCATCTTGGAATTCATCGTATGAATCATAATATTTATCTTCTAAAGTTACAAGACCTAACTTAAGAATTGTACCAAAACGATAGTTATTAACAGCTAACTTGTAAGTAGCTGTTGGATTAATAGGTTCACCATTGATTGTAGCGTTCTTAATTCTGTCACCAGCTTCTTCACTTATATCTACTTCATAATCTACGCCTGCAAACATATCATAGTTATAGCCTCTTATTTCTTCATTAAAACTGATGGTAATATCGCCATCTGTGTATGTATTATAGTAAGATGCAGACCATTCCATATAATCTAATAAACCTTGTCCAGTGATGTTAACACCAACTAGGGTATTAGGGTATTTATAGATATAGGCAACATCCTTTTTCTTGAAATCACCTTGTGTTAAGTTAGATCCAAAGTTGAATAAAGCTGCTGCTGATACATCAGCCTCTGTAAAATGTACTTGTACTTCATTAATTAAGTCGATGACAGCTGTATCCATTAATTGAGCAGTTGGCATAGTTGATATTGAACTTTCACCTGTTATATAATCAGGAGATGCAATAAAGTCTGCAGTAATAGTACCAACTACTTGATTAGCATCGGCTACAGATTCTTCATGAACATTTGCAAAGGCATCAAGAATTTCTTGATCAGCTTCTACTTCATAAGTTTCAAGTTGAGCACCTTCTACACTCACTACTTTGTTGTTATCAGCCTTATCAACTGTAATGTCAACTTTACCTAATGCCCATCCATATTTACCAGGTTCAAGAATTGTCACACCATTAACTTCTTCTAAATACTTGGCATGAGCATGTCCGCCCAATAAGACATCAAATTCAGGACATTCTTCAGCAATTTCTTCTAAACCAGCATAAGTATATTCACCTTCTGGTCCAACATGATATGCGCCTACTAGGACATCGTATTGACCTTCAAGCTCTGCAAGAACCTTTTTAGTTTCTGCTAAAGTATTTGTGAAAGCAAGACCTGCAAAATGATCTGGCGTACTCGCTTCCCAACGAGGGACCTCTGGTGGTAGCATACCAACAACAGCTACTTTTACACCATCTACTTCAAAGATCTCATAAGGAGCTAACCAGCGCTCTTCAGTACCTTCTTTATAAATGTTAGCAGATAATACAGCACCATCAAAAGCTTCAATGTTCTTAGTTAATAAATCAAGACCAAAGTTGAACTCATGATTACCAATTGTCCAAGCATCATAACCAATCAAATTCATAGCTTGAATCATAGGATGTACATCCATTGCATTAAATAATTCTGCACTATTATCTTGGATAGTATCTCCACAGTCTACTAATAGAGAATTAGGATTCGCAGCTCTTTCTTGTTTAATTAACGTTGAAAGTTTTGCCAACCCAGCATCTTTATCTTCACTGTCAATGGCGTAGTCATAAGAGTAGATACGGCCATGCAAATCAGTAGTAGAAAGGATGGTTATGGTGGTTTCGTTACTATCAGCAGCGTTAACAGATGGAGCAAAAGTAAAAAGCATTGCTAGTGTTAATGCTAACGCAGTGAAGCGCTTAAACATATGTTTCATATATAATTTCCTCCTCCATAAAAATATAAAATAAACCCATGGAATTGATTCATCCTAAAATTTGAGTAAACTGGACGAATTAATGTCATGGGTAAAGGTATATATTCATTATAAATTATATGGTTAATATATGCAAATATATAAAAATATTAAATTATTTTTTAAGTAATTTAGAAATGGGACAAATTTTTTTTGTTCACATGAATTACCAAATATATGAAACAACAGTTTTTTGTCACATGTTATATATGGCATGATGTGATGATAAAACTAATCTCTTATAGCTATTTGTGTCAATTCTTTATATACATGCTTATAATATTATAGATATTAACATATAAGGAGAGGGGATTTATATGCGCGGTTGTGGAGTGCTATCTTTTCCAGAAATGATGGCATTAGAAGCTGTTAAGTTTTGGGCACAGAATTCATATGAACATATTGAAGTTCTATTAGGCAGTGCAGAGCCCAATGGAGCAACATTGTACCCGTATTTTGCGGAAGAGCTTGAGAAATTATACAAAGCCTTTAAGGAGATTTATAAAACTCTAGATAAAAATCAATATGATGAAAATCCGTATCACATGTTACATTATTTCATAGAAACTAATCGCTATTTTATTCGAACCCTTGAAAGACTTAAATTTGAAGGTTTTAATGGATTTCCAATCTTATATCAAGTGACTTATCATATTTTGTATGAACAATTGTATGTGCAAGAGATATTCAAATCCATGCTGTATTCAAAGAGTAAAGGTCCTGAAGATGTTGTAATTCAAGCAATATTTAGAAAGATGGGATTAGGTAATTCGCCTCTAAATTGTATATATGGGCACATGTATTTTTGGAGTCTTATAGGAGCAGAGCACCCATCCATTATCATGAATGTGACACCTACTGAGAAGAACCAGTTGCCTGAAGTGACCATTGAGAAGTTCTATGAGTTTAGGGATAGATTCAATGGTTGCGCTTATCAACTATCGTCTATCTTCGAAGATTTGGATCAAGAAAATTTAAGAGAAGTTTATAAAGACTTTAAAAAGTACAATGAAGATTTCTTAGCCTTTCTAGAAGCATTTAAAGAAGATCCTAAATACCTACCTGAAGAGTTAAAGGCTTCTTTACCAGATCTATTCTATGGTACACTTGAGCATATCATTGAAGAGCATGAATATGTTTTAGCATTATGTGAAAAATTTGAACATTTTTTGTAAGAAGGATAATACGGTAGAATAAAATAATCGGTTTACCATAAAAATTTTTGTTTTATTTTTATTTATTTTATCTTATGTTATAATCTATAAGGATAGAGAATCTACTAAGTATTCTCGTAATACTAAAATACACGATATAAATTTAATACAAATAACTAAGGAGGATTTATTCTATGAATAAAACATTTATTAAAACTGATGATGCTGCTGCAGCTATAGGACCTTACTCTCAAGGTATTCGCATTGGAGATTTTGTATTTACTTCAGGTCAACTCCCAATTAATGCAAAAACAGGTACAATGCCTGAATCCATTACTGAACAAACAAAACAATCTTTAGAAAACGTAAAAGCAATTCTTGCAGCAGAAGGATTATCATTAAACAATGTTGTCAAAGCAACGGTATTCTTAAGTGATATGAATAATTTTGGTGCTATGAATGAAGTATATACAGAGTACTTTGTTGACAATAAGCCTGCACGTTCAGCAGTAGAAGTAGCAAGATTACCAAAAGACGCATTAGTAGAAATTGAAGTAATAGCAGCTAAATAATGATGAATTAAGTAAACCCTGCTAAGTACATAGCAGGGTTTTTCATATTTAAGCTTTATCAAATAGATGTTGAATATTCATGTAATGAGGTAATCCGTTTTCATATTTTAATGGAGATTCACCTACAATAAGTGGTTTCATATAAGCTAATAGGTCATCAGTAATATCGTTACCAGCTTCATTGATCCACTCACGTGGGATTTTTTTCTCCTTATTTGCAACTTCTGATATTGGAATGTAATGTATTTCATTGTCATATGGATCGTTACTAGTTCTATTTAAGGTAAGCATAATACCTGTTAAATCTTCTTTTGCATATTCTACAGCTTTATTTCCCAAACTGAAGGCTTCATCTAAATCAGTCTTTGAAGCAATATGCATAGCACTTCTTTGTAAGACGCTGAACTCAATTGAACGAACTTTACAGTTCAATGCTGTTTTTACGATACCTTCTAATGCCTTACCAGTGCCGCTTAATAGGGCGTGGCCAAAACCGTCAGTAGGTTGATTTGTCGCTGTCGCGCTTACATAGTTACCATTTATATCTTTAATACCTTCTGATACCGCTATAATGACATTATTCTTTTTAGCAATTAAGTTTTTCACATCGTTTAAGAAATGATAAGTATCAAATGGTATTTCAGGTAAGTAGATCAAATCAGGGCTTACATTGTACGCGTTACGAGCTAATGCTGATGCAGCCGTTAACCATCCAGCATTTCTTCCCATGATCTCAACAATGGTCACACTTTTCATATCATATATGTATGCGTCATGTGCGATGTTTAGGATAGAAGTAGCAACAAATTTAGCAGCTGACCCAAATCCAGGAGTATGATCTGTACCAAATAAATCATTATCAATTGTCTTTGGAATGCCGATGACTTTAATATCTACACCCTTTTCTGTAGCATATTGAGAAAGTTTATCGACAGTATCCATTGAGTCGTTACCACCAATATAGAAGAAATATTTAATATCGTATTTAGCAAAAGTAGCAAATATTTCTTCGTATTGTGGAGAAGTTATTTCTTTATCAAGCTTAAAACGACAAGAACCTAAAAACATAGATGGAGAATGCTTTAATTGTTCTAATGATGCATCATTGGCAAAAGTTTTGTGGAGTTCGATGATGTTATCGTTAAGTATCCCTTGAACGCCGTTAAGTGCACCGTAGATGTTCGTTATGCTTGAATCTTTAACTGCGGCACTAATAACGCCGCTTAAACTTGCATTGATCGCTGTTGTTGGTCCTCCAGATTGGGCAACAAGACAATTCACTATTAATCACCTCATATAGAATTAAATAATACGTACTATTTATTAATTATATGATATATAATACACATTATTACTCTTTTATGCAATATATAAAGTGTAATTTTATAAAAAATAATCTGAATTGGTACATATCAATTAGAATATTTGTGTATTATATCAATTCGAGAAGTATAAAGAAGAAATAAGTTAAAAAACCACTAGAACTCAAATTCCTAGTGGATCTTTTATTAATAACTAATACTTGTAAAGAATCTAAGCCAATCAAAGTACATAGCTATACCCATGATAATTAATAGAACGCCGCTAATGATTTTAATCGTATTAAAGTATTTGTAGACTTTCTTAAATTGACGCATAGCCCTCCCAACAAGAAGGGTTGTCAAAAAGAAAGGAATTGTCATACCTATAGAATAAACCAATAGCATAAACATAGCTTCAGTTGTACTAGATGTACTAGCTAGCAGGAGAACAGAACCCAAAATTGGACCTATACAGGGTGTCCATCCAAAACTGAATGTTGCTCCTAGTAGAAAAGCATTAATGAACTTTGGCGACTTATTCTTCACATTAAGTCGTCTTTCATAGTTCAAGAAGTTAATTTTCAGTATTCCAGTTGAAAAGAGACCAAAAATAATGATGATGATGGCACCAACTTTTCTAAATAGAACATCATATGTAACAAAGAAACTTCCTATGGAAGAAGCACCAGCTCCAAGAATAATGAAGACTGTAGAGATCCCTAATATGAATCCAAAGGAATTTAACAACATGGTACGCCTTAAAGATTGATCATGTTGAATTTCATCTATAGTAGCTCCTGCTAAATAACTAATATATACGGGTATGAGTGGTAGTATACATGGTGAAAGGAAAGATAATAAACCTTCTACAAATACCACAAATAAAGTTAAATCATTTTGAATTAACATAAATTCACCTCAATTTTAGTATAGTCTCAATCAATAATAATATACTTAAAATAGTGTATGTAAGAAAAACAAAATTTAGTTTTAATTATCATAAATTTAGATATATATTGTATGATTGTATTATTATAATAATAGGTTATTAAATGGATTAAATTCAACTTACATTGAACTTAATTATGGGTTAAGTATTATGTCTAGAGTTCTGTAAGTTGAACAAATAATTTTGATAAAGTTGTCTTAGATATTCGTCCTGTTATTTTAAAAGAATTAGGTTCTATTTCTTCTACAACAGGGAGAGCATCTATTTTGTGTTGAATGATTTTTTTGGCTGCATCGACAATAGATTCCTGATCATTAGTAATAATAATATTGGGCATTCGGGTCATAATAACACTAACGGGTACTTGATTAATATCCACATTACCTAAAATACTTTTTAGAAAATCTTTACGAGATACAACACCGCATAAATAGTCTTGTTCATTGGTAACAAAAACAGTACCTGCATCATTTAAAAAGATTTGAATAACAGCATCATGGAGTGAAATATTCTCTTTGACGCAAACGGCTTTGGATTTTATATCCTTTACTGTTGTTTCGAAAAGTTTCATGTTGACTGTGTTTGACTGTTTGTCCGTATTTATTATATAACCTACTTTGGGTTTTGCATCTAAAACACCAGTATGGGTCAAAAGACTAAGATCGGATCGGATGGTTGATTTAGAATAGCCAAGTTCATTTGCAATATCCGTTCCAGTAATAGGTTGGTTGGATTTTACAATTGTTATAATATTTTCCTGTCGCTCTGTAAACTTCATATATTCACCTACCTATAGGGGTCTTACACATATTATAGCAATAAATCGTTAAATATTAAAGGAAAAAAAACTTGAAATATTATTTTATTTGCGTTATAATAGCAACATAATAAATGAAAAGTTCCTGAAATGTACGATAAACCTGTTATTTTGAACCTACATGACAAAAACGGGAGTTCTACATGACTTGCATTGATGTCAGGCCTCAAGTTAATTCCCTTTGGGCGGAGGAAGGCAAAGATGTAGATGCGAACACCCACCTAGCGTAGAGCTAGGTGTCAAAATGCAGGACCGGCATTTCGGGCTGTTTATGAAAATGAAAGAGGTTATTAAACCTCTTTTTTTAGTGCAGAAAAGAGGTATTTTATGCTGAAAGAATGCGGTCTAGTAATTGGTGGAATCCAAGAAGTATGCAGCTTTGGTGCATAAAATAGGATAATTAATATATTATTGAAAAAAACTTATATTTATTATATAATTAAAGTGGACAGCAATACATGTAGTCTTTATTCTACTCATGGAATAACAAAGGAGAAAAATGTATGAGATTTGTACCTGCCAATGTTCTCACAGAAGGAATGGTGCTAGGTAAGACTCTCTATGACCATAGTCATAACGTTCTTTTAAACAAGGGGCATCAGCTTACAGTGTCCAATATTAAAAGAATAGTTGATTTAGGATACCAAGGATTATATATAGTAGTAGAAGAAATTACTATTGATAATGAAGAAGCAAAAGACGTCGTAACAGATGAAATACGAAGACGTGCGAAAGATATAATCAAAGATACCTTTGTAACCGATCAATATGATCGGGCAAAAAGGGAGATAACTGAAGTTGTTTATAAAATAGTTGAGCAATTGATGAGCAATGATGCTCTTGTAATAAATTTATATGATTTAAAAACTTATGATAATTATACATTTGAGCATTCTGTGAATGTAACAGTACTTTCAGTTGTCATTGGTATTCACTATGGGTTAAGCCAAGAGAGACTTTATGAACTAGGATTTGGAGCAATGATGCACGATATAGGTAAGAAATTTATTGATATCGAAGTCCTTAACAAAAAAGATAAACTTACCCCCCATGAGATGGATATAATTAAGGAGCATCCGGATTTTGGAGCAGAGCTTCTGAAGAATATCTTTCAAGTAAATGAACATATAATTAATTGTGCTTTAGAACATCATGAGCGCTTTGATGGTGCTGGATATCCAAAAGGTTTAAAAGGTAAAGAAATTAGCTTAAATGGCCGTATAATTGCCATATGCGATGTTTTTGATGCTTTGACTGCCGATAGGATATACCGAAAAGGAATTCCAGCTCATGAGGCGGTGGCATATATAATCGAGCATAGTGGTACACACTTTGATGCTGATTTAGTTCTTATATTTACTGATCATGTTGCGCCATATCCAATAGGTACTTCAGTGAAATTGAGCAATGGTCATGAAGGAATTGTGGTATCAATTCTTCCAAAATACTGTTCAAGACCTGTTATTAAAGTCCTAAGAGATAATAACCATAAAATAGTACGTCAACCATATGATTTCGATATGGGAGAACTACAAAACTTACATATTAAAATTATAGAAGTTATTAACAGGTGAATTTCTAAGTTGAATTAACTATATATGTCATATAAACCCTATTCAACTTAGTGTGAGAAATTAATTTTTACTAATGAGAAAAATCATATAAGACATAGAAGAAGCCATAACCTGCTTGAAGGTTATGGCTTTTGTGTTCCTCAATTTAATTTATAAAGCAGTTTGTAAATAAGTTTTACCCATGAGGTGTTCATCTACGCAGTGGGCAAGTTTTCGCCCTTCTGATATAGACCATACAACTAAGGATTGGCCCCGTCGCATGTCACCAGCTGAAAAGATATTAGGTTCACTTGTTTGATAATTATCATCTGTAAGAACATTTCCTCGCTGATCAAATTCTACACCGAGATCAGTAAGTAATCCCTTTTGTTCGGGATGTAAGAATCCCATAGCAAAAAGAACGAGATCAGCATCAATAGTAAATTCGCTTTTTGGTATTTCCTTAAAAGTTCTTCTACCATTCTTATCTGGTTTGCTCCATTCTAACTTAACGCAATGGAGTTTTGTCACTTTTCCATTTTCACCAGAGAAGTATTTTGTAGCTATGGCATAGTTACGTATATCATGGCCATATTTATAAGTTGCTTCATCATGTGACGTAGACGTACGTAAAATGAGAGGGTATGTGGGCCAAGGATGAAATTCAGAGCGTTCACTTGGTGGCATAGGCATCAGTTCTAATTGTGTTACATTTTGAGCTCCCTGACGAATAGCAGTACCAACACAGTCAGAACCTGTATCACCACCACCGATAACAACAACATTCTTACCAGCGGCATTAATTTGTTCCTCTAAAGGTATTTCCATACCATCGTTCATTTTATTCTGTTGAGGAAGAAAATCCATGGCAAATTCGATGCCTTTCAAACGGCGTCCGTGTACATCAAGATCTCTTGGCTTGCTTGATCCGCCAGTTAAGCAGATAACATCATATTTTTTCTTCAACACTTCTACAGGGATATCTAACCCTACATGGGTATTGCATTTAAAGTTGACACCTTCATCTACCATCTGTTCAACACGTCTATCTACATAGAATTTTGGTAATTTATAATCAGGAATACCGTAACGTAGAAGACCACCTGGCTTAGGTGAACGTTCAAATACAGTCACCTTATGACCAGCTCGAGCAAGTTGCTGAGCGGCTGCTAAACCTGAAGGACCAGACCCAATAATGGCAATCTTCTTGCCTGTTCGTGTTGCTGGAGGTTGAGGTACAACCCAACCTTCAGCCCAACCTTTTTCAATGATCGCTAATTCAATTTGCTTACACGTGATTGGGGCTTGATTTATACCAAGTACACATCCTGATTCACATAAAGCTGGACAGATTTTACCTGTGAACTCAGGGAAATTATTTGTAGAATGTAAGATCTGTAAAGCTTTCTCCCATTGATGATTGTAAATGAGATCATTATAATCAGGAATATTGTTAGCTAATGGACAAGAGTAGGTGCAAAATGGAACACCGCAGTCCATACACCTAGCAGCTTGTTGCTCTACTTCCTCAGGAGTTAGAGGCGCATAGATATCTTCATAGTTCTTGACACGATCTTCTGGTGCTTTATAAGTACCAACTTTTCTTTCTATTTCTTTAAATCCAGTGATTTTTCCCATTTTATCACCTCCTATAATCCTGCGACTGCTGCAGCTTCTTCAGTTTGATTAGATTCAATAATTGCCTTATATGCTGGTGAAATGATTTTAACAAACTTAGTTACTGCGCTATCAAAATCATTAAGTATTTTCTCAGCCTTTTCACTGTTAGTATATTTTCTGTGGTTTGTTACAAGCTCTTTAACAAGTTCTTGATCCTTAGCTTCGAGAGCTTCAGGGTTAACAATACCTGTGTTTAATTGATCAGTAACGAAAGTACCGTCTTCATCGTATATATAAGCTACACCGCCACTCATACCAGCTCCAAAGTTTCGACCTGTTTTGCCAAGAATGAGCGTTTTACCTCCAGTCATGTATTCACAGCCATGATCTCCAACACCTTCTACAACGGCGGTAGCACCACTGTTTCTAACAGCGAATCGTTCTCCGGCGACACCATTGATATAAACCTCACCGGATGTTGCGCCATATAAAAGGGTATTACCAACAATGATGTTCTCATCAGGTTTGAAGGTTGAATCACTTGGCGGTGATACGATAATTTTAGCCCCAGATAATCCTTTTCCTAGATAATCATTGGCGTCTCCTTCTAATATAAAGGTTATTCCCTTAGCACCAAAGGCACCAAAGCTTTGCCCAGCAGAACCTTTGAAAGCAAATTGAAGTGTATCCTCAGGTAAACCGTCAGAGCCATGATCTATTGAGACCTGCCCACTAAGCATAGCACCAACTGAACGGTCTGTGTTCATAATAGGATAGTTGCCTTCAACTTTTTTCTTACGCTGTGATAAAGAACGATAGTCTTCAACAAGACTACGATCTAAAATTGTATCTAAACCATGATCTTGATCATAAATCTTGCGAGGTTGAATACGTGCTGGTAATTCAGGACGATAGAGGATTGTACTTAAATCAAGTTGCTTAGTCTTCCAATGGCGATTAGAATTGTTGGCTTCTAATAAATCTACACGACCTACCATTTCTTCAACTGTTTTAATACCTAAGGAAGCCATTATTTCTCTTAATTCTGATGCAATAAACGTAAAGTAATTAATCAAATGCTCTGGTTTTCCTTTAAAGAGTTTTCTTAACTCAGGATCTTGTGTAGCAACACCAACAGGACAGGTATTTTTCTGACATTTCCGCATCATGATACAACCACTTACAATTAGAGCAGCAGTAGCAAATCCAAACTCTTCAGCTCCTAATAATGTAGCAATGGCTACATCACGACCGGTCTTCATTTGCCCATCTGCTTGAACAGTAATTCGACTTCTTAGGTCATTCATCAATAATGTCTGTTGCGTTTCAGCTAAACCTAGTTCCCAAGGGATACCAGCATATTTGATTGAGCTGACAGGAGAAGCACCTGTACCACCATCATGACCACTGATTAAGACCACATCAGCATGCCCTTTTGCAACACCAGCAGCTACAGTCCCAACGCCTACTTCAGAAACAAGCTTAACATTGATACGTGCTTCTTGATTGACATTCTTCAGATCAAAGATTAATTGGGCTAAATCTTCAATAGAGTAGATGTCGTGATGAGGTGGTGGTGATATTAAGTCGATTCCTGGTGTTGAATGTCTTACTTTTGCAATCTCCTTGCTTACTTTGTGACCTGGGAGGTGACCACCTTCACCTGGTTTTGCACCTTGAGCCATTTTAATTTGCAATTCTTCAGCATTGACAAGATATTCTGTTGTCACACCAAAACGGCCAGAGGCAACTTGCTTGATTGCACTACGTCTTAAATCGCCATTGGCATCAGTGAGATAACGATGACGATCCTCACCACCTTCTCCGGAGTTACTCTTACCACCAATACGATTCATTGCAATAGCTAACGTTTCATGAGCTTCTCTGCTTAGAGATCCAAAGGACATAGCACCTGTTGCAAAGCGTGTAAGAATATTTTCAATAGGTTCTACATCTTCAATTGGAATAGGTTCACATTTCTTGAATTTTAATAAACCACGGATAGTACCTAATTTTTTAGATTGATCATTAATAAGTCCAGCATATTCTTTGTATAATTCATAGTCATTGGTGCGGCAACTATGTTGAAGTTTGTAGATTGTTTCAGGATTAAAGAGATGATTCTCTCCTGATTTGCGCCAATGGATCTCGCCACCAATTGATAATCCATTGTAGGGATTTCTCAATTGGTCGTAAGCTTCTTCATGACGGATAACAACCTCTTTAGCAATTATATCTAAGTCAATACCATCAATTCTTGATGGAGTGCCGGGGAAGTACTGATCAACTACCTTTGTACTTAAACCAATAGCTTCAAAGATCTGCGCGCCATTATAACTTTGTAGTGTACAGATACCCATTTTGGATAGAATTTTTAATAAGCCATTACCAAGAGCTTTAACGTAGTTTTTAAATGCTTCATCTTCAGTTAGATCTTTATTAATGTACAATTTACTCTTTAATAAGTGATGAATACTATCAAAGGCAACATAGGGGTTAATGGCTGTTGCACCATAACCAATTAATAGGGCCATATGCATAACATCTCTCGCATCACCAGTCTCTACAATTAAATCTACCTTTGTACGAAGTTTCTTTTCTATTAGGTGATGATGAACACATGATAGAGCTAAAAGACTTGGTATTGGAGCATTATAGCGATCTATAAATCGATCACTAAGGATGATGATGTTATAGCCTTGCTCAATGTTTTCAACAGTACGTCTGCAAAGACGCTGTAAGGCTTCTTCTAATCCTTGGCCACTACTAGCTGATTCAAAGGTCATTGGTATCTTAACAGGTCTAAAATCTTTTGATTCAATATGACGGATTTTTTCAAAAGATACTGTGTCTAAAATAGGTTGATCAATTTCTATAAACTTACGGTTATACTTTTTATTTAATTGATTGAGAATATTTCCTCTATCACCTATGAACTGATTCAGTGACATAACCAGTTTTTCCCGAATAGGGTCAATAGGTGGATTGGTTACTTGAGCAAATAATTGCTTGAAATAAGTATATAGAAGTTGTGGTTGATTGGATAGTACAGCTAATGAAGCATCATTACCCATTGAACCAATTGCTTCCTTGCCATCTTCAGCCATGGGTGCAATGATACGTTTTAATTCTTCTTCTGAATAACCAAAAATAATCTGTCTCTTTAATAATTGATCTCTACTCAGTATTGCAGGTTCATGAGGTACAGGGAGATCATCAACAGTTAATTTATTTTTTGCAATCCATTGTTTGTAATCATGGGCCTTTGCTAATGATGATTTAATCTCATCATCGGCAATAATACGTCCTTCCTTTGTATCAATAAGGAACATTTTACCCGGTTGCAGACGACCTTTCAATTTAACTTTATTACTTTCAAAAGGTAATACACCTGTTTCGGAAGCAAGAACAACCATGTCATCATCTGTAACAAGATAACGAGCAGGTCTAAGACCGTTACGATCAAGAGTGGCTCCAATTTGAATACCATCTGTAAAAGCAATAGCAGCTGGTCCATCCCAAGGTTCCATTAAACCTGCATGGTATTCATAAAAAGCCTTTTTATCTTCATCCATGCCGCTATTTTCTTGCCAAGCTTCTGGGATAAGCATACTGATTGCATGAGCCATGGATTTGCCAGAAGCAACTAAAAGCTCTAGTGCATTATCTAGACTCTGAGAATCACTACCATTAGGTTCAACGATAGGGAATATCTTTTGAATATCTTCTGCTAAAACATCGGAAGAGGCAAGAACCCCTTCTCTTGCATTCATCCAGTTAACATTCCCTCTTAATGTGTTAATCTCACCATTATGGGCTAAATAACGAAATGGTTGAGCCCTATCCCATGAAGGGAATGTATTTGTAGAATAACGCTGATGAACAAGGGCGATAGCAGATACCATGTCCTTGTCGCTAAGTTCAGGATAGAATTCTTCAATTTGATGTGCTAACAATTGACCTTTGTAGATCATTGTCTTGGAGGATAAACTACAAACGTAGAAACTTTCTGTATAAGGTTTTTTCTTACTTCGTATTTCATTTTCTACGAGCTTTCTCACTATGTATAATTTCTTCTCAAAATCCTCATTAGAATAGCGATCTTTTGCAATAAAAATTTGATGAACTGTTGGACGAGTACCGCTGGCTGTTAGACCACAGGCTTTTTCATTAAGTGGAACATCACGCCAGCCTAATAAGGTAAGACCTTCTTGCTTTAAAATTTTTTCAAAGACCCCTTCACAGTACCATCTAGCATTCGGCTCTTGTGGTAAAAAAATCATACCAACAGCATATTGACCTTCATTCGGAAGAGAGTAACCGAGTTCTTTTGTCTTTTTGCATAAAAATTTGTGAGGAATCTGAATGAGAATTCCTGCACCATCCCCAGTTCTTGCATCAGCGCCAACGGCACCACGGTGGGTTAAGTTAATGAGAACTTGCAAACCATCTTTTATTATCTTATGTGATTTCTTACCTTTCATTTGAGCAACAAAGCCTACTCCACAACTATCTTTTTCAAATTGGGGATCGTATAAACCTTGTTTTTCAGGCAATCCGTAAGACTTAAACATATTCCTTCCTCCTATCTCTATATTGACCCTCGGGTTAAATACACTTTCGCTTAGTAAAGTTCTAAATTCTTCATTTGAATCAAAAGTATAACACAAATTGTTAGACAATTCAATACAATGAATTCATAAAAAATAAAATTTCATTTTAGATTTTTTATGTATTTTTCATGATAGGCATGAAAGTCCCATGATTTAATAGACTCATAAAGTCTAAATAAGATTAATTTGTCAATTTGTAGTAGATATGAAATGAATTTATGATTGTGAATATTTGCAAATTTTAAGAAAATTGATTTTTTTGTAATGTTAGTGCTAAAATAATAACATGTCCAATATAATTAAGTAAACACAAATTATTTATGATAAACAATGATGATACGTATTGATTCTGAATTTATCAGTGTTATTACCATATTAAGATTGCGCCTAAAGGTTTATCTTGAAATGGTTAGGATGCTTAGAAGTTCAAAACATTAATGAATCATTGTGAATAATTTGGGATAAAAAAGATAGAAGATGGAGATAGGAGGGGATTGAATGGTCAAAAAAATTGTGTACGTTATATGTGCTTGTATAGCAATATTTTATCTATCTCTTTTATTAATAGGAGATCTAGCTCAGCAAAAGGGAATAGGAGATGAGTCAGGAAACCCTTTGATAATTGGTGATGCAAAAGAGGGGCAGACTGTAGGGGAAGGAAAGGAAGATACCATACTTGAAGTTCCTGATTATGCAATAACGAGGGGGTTGGCAGCGAAGGCAATGGCTTTAACTTTCTATGATTATTCAGAGTTATTAACTATGGATACCTACATAAATTTTAAAGACTGTTCGGAAGAAGATTGGTATTTCTACTATGTTAATGTGGCTATAGCTAATGGGTGGATGTTAAGTGATGAAGATGTTTTTAATCCTTATGGGTTACTAACTGAAATAGAGGCGAAAGAATTATTTAGCCGAGTATGTGAAGATTATAATGGGTTTGACATGACGGGCTATGATTTAAAAACAAGTGACCCTATCTCATATGATGCATTCATAGCTTTATATACGGAGTTAATCCAGGTTAATCAGGAAAATATCCAAGTTTCAGCAAGTCAACTCTTTGTCTATTCAACCCAGTTAACTGATGAACAATTGGGACCTTGGCAAGTTGCAACAGACAAAGGAATCTATGATTTTGGAGGATTATCCTTAGATGGTTTTATTGACAAAGAAGCTATTTTTATAGCCAATGGCAATAAGATCTTATTTGTTGAGGGGATTCTTGAGGAATTGCCACTTGTAACGAACGCATATGTATCAGCTATTAATAATGAAGAAATCACTCTTTTCTTGGGAGGTAGTAGTCGAAAGCTTCTATTAGATTTAGAAACAGATGTTAGCGTAGGCAGCATTGTAGATTTTATAGATGACCAAGGTACAGTTAAAGAACTATCTGTTAAAGAAGAAAAAGATCAAGGAGTTATTAAAAGGGTAAATAGTGACGAAATAGAGTTAGCACATAAAAGTTATGAATTTGCAGAAGAGGCTAAGATATATAGTAACTATAATGGACAAGTAAGATGGCTTGGTAAATCAGATTTACTCGTTGGCTCCAATACATCAACTTTTATTATTGAGGACAAAAAAGTATGTGGTGTCATCATGAATGTAAAGCCTCATTTAGAGAAGATTCGAGTAGCTCTTAATAGTACTGGATTTAAAGGTCTCGTTCATGGGGAAGTAAAAGTTACTTGCGATGGACCTTTTCTTTTAGAATCAGGTAACGAAATAAAGGAGTTTGCCGCAAATGATACAGTCATTATTGGTGGAGATGGAATGGCTATTGGTGACAAACGCGTTAGTATTTATCCTAAAAATGACAGTGACCGGATAAAGGTCATAACAATTGACCGTGGATATGGTGAGACTTATCGTCAACCAAGCTATAGGGGAATAATTGAGGTTGCAAAGCAGGATGAAGGTTATAGCATTGTCAATGAATTACCTATAGAAGAATATCTATATGCAGTTGTACCTAGTGAGATGCCTTCTTCCTATGGCGTAGAAGCATCAAAAGTTCAAGCCATAACAGCGAGAAGTTATGCTTACAATCAAATGTACGGTAATCGTTACTATCGATATGGTGCTCATGTTGATGATAGCGTCAATTGCCAGGTGTATAATAATATTCCAGAGAATGAAACATCAATTACAGCTGTAGAGGAGACGAAAGGTCTAGGTTTAAAGAGTGGAGAAAGTGTGGTTAGCGCTAATTTCTTTTCAACTTCCTGTGGCTACACGGCTAATTCAGGAGATGTCTGGGCGAATAGTTCTACAGGGCAATTTCCACAAAATACACCCACATACCTATCAGCTGCAGCTCAGTACTCAACGGATTTTAATAGTGATCTTACAGACGAAGAAGTTTTTTATCAATTTATTTCCACAGATCAAGTAGATGCTTATGATGAAAGTTTCACTTGGTACAGATGGAATGTGACAATGAGTAGAGAAGAGATAGAAGCAAGTATTAATTACAATTTGAAAGATCTGTATGAGTCAAAGCCTCATTTAGTCCGGACATTAGATGAAAATAGTATTTTCAGGTCAAACTATATAGATGGTGTTGGCGAGTTGATTGATGTCAATGTCTATAAGAGAGGTGAGGGCGGAAATATCATGGAAATGATTGTTGAAGGATCTGAACGTACTGTTAAAGTATCCACAGAGTATCATATTAGAAAGTTGATTCGCCCAGTTCAATATATTGAAGGAGAAGAATCCATCAAACTTTACCTTCAAAATGATGTGATTAAAGACAACTATAGTGTTATGCCAAGTGCATTTTATAGTCTAGAAAAAGTAAAAGATGATCAAGGTAACTTAATTGAGATTAAGTTTATTGGAGGTGGCTATGGACACGGTGTTGGGATGAGTCAGAATGGGGTAAAAGGGATGGTGGATCTAGGATACAATTATCAATCTATATTAGAGCATTTTTATCAAGGCATTAAGATAGAGCCTATATTTTAGTCTTAAACATATAAAGTGCTCTATGATGCGATAGAAATCTTTATATACGTATAATTAAGTTATAAGAAAAGTGACTAACGTCACGTTTCAAGTATGTGCAAGAAAGTATGGTACCTTGCGAGCAAAACGCAGTACTTTCTTACACTATAAAAAAGCCCATGATCATTTGTTATTTACATCATCATGGGCTTTACATATTCATTTATATTGTTTTTAATCCGTTTGAATTTTATCTTGATATACTTTTATAGATGCATTAAGCTCACCACCCAATATTAGTACAATGCTGATGATATATATCCATAATAACAAGATAATAATACTACCAATACTTCCATAGACTACCGAATAGTCGGCGAAATGATTCACATAGAATGAAAAGATACCACTGGCAATAAAACTCCCTAAAGTTGAAAAGATGGCACCAGGAATTACTTGTTTAAAAGTCAATTTAACATTTGGTGTGGCACGATAAATAAAGAGTAGTATGACTAACATAAGTAATACAGGGACGCCTATACGGAAAAAATCCCACATTTGTCTATACAGTTCTTCAATACCTAACCACTCGAATAGCATCTGCCCAAGAATAGTACCAAAAACAACGAGTGCTAGTGCAGCTACAATAACTAAAGCCAAACCAATGGTGTAGATAAAGGATATGAAAAACTTTTGAACAATACCTCTTGTTTCTCTTGTCTTATAAGCTTTATTCATTCCTCTCATGATAGCTCGCACGCCACGAGAAGCTGAATAAATGGTAATGATAATAGATAGAGATACTAATGTATCGGATTGTTTATTGGTTATTTCCCTTAAGACTTGGTCCAAGAGATCTGATATTTCTTCTGGTACAAAACTCATCATATTGGTTAAACCTTCTATACCAGTAGCTATAATGTTTGTTCGGCCTAAAATTGTAATAAAAAAGATCATAAATGGGAATATGGATAAAATCAAATAATATGTAATTTGAGCAGCATACGCGGTGATCTCATCATCTTTAATGCGTTTAATCATGTCTAATACTAAATAACGTAACACGTCTTTTCCTCCTGGATTAATAATAATGAATGTTATTCATTTACTAAAATTAACCAATTTTTTGACTTTACTTTATTATACATAATTATTAACCAAAATTCAAAGAAAATACGCGAAAAAAATATATTAGCCCTATCTCACCAATTATGATTTGGTGAGATGGGGCTTGATATACTGAAGATTAGTCGATATTAATATGTCTTTTTGATGGTTTTGTAGATGGTAATTTTGGTAATTGAACAAGTAAAACACCATCTTGGAAGGATGCTGATATAGCTTCTTCATTAACGTGATCAAAGTAAAATGCTCTAACGAAAGATCCATAAGAACGTTCACGTCTTATATAGTTTTCTTCTTTAATGTCTTTTTTGAAGTCACGTTTACCTTCTATAATTAATGTTTTTTGCTCATAACGCAAAGTAATATCATCTTTTGTCATACCAGGAACATCAATTTCAACTTCAAATGCATCTTCTGTTTCTCTAATGTCAGCTTTCAATTTATGAGAGCCGTAAAAAGGTGGTAAGAATTTTTCATCCATTCTAAAAAAATCATCGTAAAAGAGTTCATCAACATTATGCCAATTGCAATGGCGTCCTCTTCTATAAGGTGATATATCAAACATTGAAACACCTCCTAAATAATTTGTTATTATATTTATATAATAATACAAACAAAACATATAATCAAGTTTGATATTACATAAAATAAGAGTAAAAAGTTCTATGATACATCTTTACTACATATTATAGTTAAAATACTTAATTTTGCTTACAAATTCTTCAAATAAAGGCTTGTCATTATTTTGATATACATAAAAATTAAGGATTAGTAAATCATTGTAGAGTCAAGTATGCAAAGGATACTATTACGCTGGCTTGAAAGACTTCCATGTCTTAGACAGCCAGGCTCATCGTCCTTGGTGCATTGCTCCATAGAACCATTCACATATTTTCTGTTATTTATAGGGACTTAAATGATCTATCATAGTTCATTTAATAAGTTACACAGAACTATAAAAGAAGAGAAAAAATATGCTAGACAAAAAATAGGCAGAAAATTTAGATGACAGTCCATCAAGCCTGTGGTATAATAATTCAAATCCAGGGATAGAGGTGAGTAGATGCCGATTAAGATACCTAACAGTTTACCGGCAGAGGAAATATTACGTGAAGAACGAATTTTTGTTATGGATGAGAACCGTGCTGTGCATCAGGATATTCGTGAGTTAAAGGTTGTTATTCTAAACTTAATGCCAATAAAAGAAGATACTGAGGTACAGTTACTCAGATTATTAGGAAATTCACCTTTACAAGTTGAAGTATCCTTGATTCATCCTGTTAGCCATACTTCTAAAAACACATCTAAGGAACATTTAGGGGCTTTCTATCAAACATTTGATGACATTAAACATAAGAAATTTGATGGTATGATCATAACTGGTGCACCTATTGAACACCTTGAGTTTGAGCAAGTTACATACTGGAACGAGTTAATGGAAATCATGGAATGGACTAAAACAAATGTTACATCCACTATGCATATCTGTTGGGGAGCTCAAGCTGGGTTATATTATCATTATGGAATCCCCAAATACCCCCTTGATGAAAAAATGTTTGGTATATTCAATCACCGTGTAAAGGTTGGTAATTATCAGTTAACAAGAGGTTTTGATGAAACTTTCTACGCACCTCACTCCAGACATACTGAAATAAAACGGGAGGATGTCCTTCAACATGAAAATTTATTAATCTTTTCTGAATCTGAAGAAGCTGGAGTTTACATTGTAGCTTCAAGAGATATGAAATATGTTTTTGTTACAGGACATTCAGAGTATGAAATAGATACATTGAAGCATGAATATGAACGTGATGTACAAAAAGGATTAAACATTCAAAAACCAAAAAACTATTTTCCGGGGGGTGATGTAAATAAGAGACCTTTAATTACTTGGAGGGGTCATTCTAACTTATTATTCTCTAACTGGCTCAATTACTATGTCTATCAAAATACACCTTATAAGTGGGAATAACATCTATTCATAAAGAAACGCCCTGGTGGGCGTTTTTTTGTTTTATAGTGAATGCTTGACAATATCGATATCCTCTTTTTTGATACATCCTAATAAGAGGATAAAAGCTATGTAAATCAAACAAAGAATACCAATACCAAGGATGAGGCTTACAGTCATGCTGTAGTAAGGATAAATATAGTGTTTCGCAACATAATTTGATGTTAAACCTGCTGCTAAAGCAGCCAAAGTCGGTTTAAGGAGCCAGTTTATTGCCTGGAAGTTAACAACGGCTACCCTAAGAACTTTTCGTATGTTCAATGAAGATACAATAATGAAACTTAATGTAAAACCTATTAAGACAGCATTTATCCCATATTTGGGTACTAGAAATACGATAAAACTAATCCTTATTGAAGTACCTACTAGATTGTTGATAAAAGCAACTTTTTGTAAGCCTAGTCCATTCAAGATTCCACCAAATGTAGATTGAATGTAGATAAATGGACACATGAATGCTAACAATGAAAGCAAAGTACCTACGTTAGGTTGGTTATAAAAAGTGATACCAAGCTCATGAGGGAAGGTCATGAATAAACAAGTACTTCCGATACCAATTATTGCAGTGAACTGTAAAGCTTTCGATATGGTTATGCATATTTTCTTAGAGTTTTTTACAGCTGAAGCTTCAGAAATTGTTGGTAGCAAAGACATTGACAAAGCATTAGTGAGTAAAGAAGGAAACATGATTAAAGGTAATGCCATACCGGTTAGCTCACCGTATAAGCTCATGGCAGCTCCACTTGTCAATCCAAATGCTTCTAGTTTGGTTGGGATAATAATATTCTCATAACTCATTAATAATGTTGTGATCGTACGACTTGATGTTAAAGGTATGATCACTGCAAACATTGATGAAAGCAAAGCTCCTGTCGATAATGAGGGGTGTATTTGATAGTGTTTAAGTTTTTTCTTTCTCGTATGATGTTTATAGGAGAGATAGACATGACTGAAGGAAACAACTTCACCAACACCAGTGCCAATTACAGCCATGATACAAGCATATGTAAGACCTTTAGGGATAAATAAACCTGAAATTAAATAAATGATCCCCATACGTGATACTTGCTCAATGACTTGTGATGTTGCTGGAACATGCATCTCTTTTGTACCATAAAAATAAGCCTTAAAACAGCTGTTTAATACAGAGAATGGTATGGTAAAGGATAAAACACGCAATGCGATAACTGTTCTTTCATCACTGAGAAGTGTCGTTCCAATGAAATCAGCACCTATAAAGAGACATCCACTAACGGCTATACTAGCGACTAAGGAGAGAGTAGCACCAATCTTGAGTGCTTTTCGCATGTTACCATGTTGTCTTTTTGCATTTTCTTCAGCTATTATTTTAGAGATGGCTATAAAAGAGCCAGAGGCACAGACTGTATGGCATAAGAGATAAACAGGGAAGATTAACTGAAAAAGTCCCATACCTTCTGAACCAATCAAATTGGATATGTATACACGGTAAACAAAACCTAATATTCGTGTGATGAAACCAGCTATTGTTAAGATAATAGCTCCACCAATTAACGAATTCCTTCTCATTGCAATCACCTACTGAAATAATATTGGATTAGTTCTTTAATCATCTTCGTATAATTATATATATGTTGTCTAGTACAAATTAATATTCTCAAAAGGACGAATTTATGATAAGTTTATAGTAGAAGGAAAGGTAGGAGATGAATAGATGATCAGTATCATTACAGCAGGTGTTTCATTTGTCCTTGATCGATGGACCAAGGTGCACATGGAAAAGAAGTTAACTTCTGATAATACACCGAAGGGTATAGGAGATATCATACAGTTTAAATTAATGAAAAATAAAGGGTTAATGCTGGGTAAGCTAAAGCAAAAACCCCACATTGTTAAGGGGCTAAATATTGGAGCTGCTATACTAGCTTTGATACTTATTTTACCATTGATTGTATCTAAAAATATCACTCTTACTGGAAAACTGGGGATTGGGATGCTTTTCGGGGGAGGTTTAGGGAACTTGTACGATCGAATGAAACATGGAGAGGTGACAGATTTCTTTGCTTTCAAGTGGTATCCTCGCATTGTTTTCAATCTAGCAGATATGTTTATTTTTTTAGGGTGTTTCATTGTTTTAATCGCAGAGCTAACAAATGGATTGGTAAAACAGAGTTTTTAATCATATGAATAAAAGGTACAAGACCCTTGTTTATGGCATCTTGTACCTTTATTATTAATTAGTATTTTTCTGAGTCATGGGACTATCAATAGGAATTCTTGATAGAATAGCTCCTCCGATAATAAAGAGAATGATTAAACTTAAAATGCCAAAGCGTGAGTTATTGGTCATTTGTGCTATGAATCCAATTAAGAAAGGACCTAAGGCTGCTGAAGCTTTACCTAGAATATTGTAAAGTCCAAAATATTTTGCGGAATTCTCTTTAGGGATTAGCTTACCATATGCTGATCGACTTAATGCTTGAATACCACCCTGGGCTGTTCCAACAAGGATACCTAAAATCCAGAAATGTATCTCTTTGGACATAAAATAAGCAAATATGGTTATAATCGTATACAGAATAATACCATACATCAGCATGAATTTAGTTGATGTCTTTTTAGCAAACTTTGCAAACAAAATGGCACTTGGAAATGCAACAATTTGTGTTACTAATAATACGATTAGCATTGTATCATCACTGATGCCTATGTCGGAACCGTAAACAGTGGACATTCTAATAATCGTATGAACACCATCGATATAGAAGAAGTAAGCTAATAAGAAAATCGCTGCCACTTTATATTGTCTTATTTCGCTAAAGGTATTGAAAAGCCTAATGAAACTATTTTTAATAGGAGCCGGTTCCCTATCAACATAATGAACTTGTTTCACATTCTTCACCATTGGGATAGATAGTAAGGCCCACCATAAGGCAACAATAATAAATGAAGCTCGGGTAGCATTCAATGTGGTTAGACCTACAAGTGAAGGGACCATTATAATGGCAAGACATAAAATAAAGGGCAATATACTTGCGATGTACCCAAATGCAAAACCATAGGCAGATACTTTATCGATATTATCGTCCTTCGCTACATCCACCAAAAATGAATCATAAAATACATTAGTTCCAGAGAAGCCTAAAACGGTGAAAGCGTATATAATCAGGCATGCCATTACATCACCTTGTCCTAAAGTACCTAAGGCTGCAGTTGCAATAATTCCAATAAGCATGAAGACAGTAAAAAATTTCTTCTTAAATCCTTTGTAATCTGCAATTGTTCCCAGAATGGGAGCCAAAATAGCAACTAGGATTATAGCGATTGTATTGGTGTAGCCCCAATAAGCTGTTGATTGGGCATTGCTGATATCTGCAGCAATTGTTGATTTGTAAAAGATGGGTAAGATTGCAGTCGTAATAGCTAGTGAGTAGGCCGAGTTCCCACAGTCGTAAAGTATCCAACTTTTTTCTTGCTTAGTCAGTTTCGACATCAAAGCACCTCCATATAGGTTTTGTCTCTCCTAACGCACAAACTTCTATAAGAAGATGTAGCGCAGCTACTTTTGTTCGTTAATCTCAATTATATCATGAAAAGAGATGAATGGATAGTTGGCTAAGGGAAAATACGGAAATCTAGCTTGGATTTTCATAAAAGTACTGAAATGAAGAGGTATTTTACGGGTATAATGCATAAGAGAGGTTCAAAAATTTTTTTGTAAACTTTAATTCCTATAAAAATGCTAGGAATTTTTTAAATTAGCATTGACAAGGATAAACTAAAGTGATAATCTGTACTATAGAAAAAACCTAGTGAATCAGTAGGATTTGAGGTGATGTACCTTGAAGTTATCAACAAAAGGGAGATATGGCTTACGAGCTATGTTAGAATTAGCAATAATGTATGACAAAGGTAATTGTTCAATCAAGCAAATAGCAGAGCGACAAGATCTAAGTGAGAGTTATTTAGAGCAATTAGTCGCACTACTAAAAAAGCAAAAATTAGTTAAAAGTACAAGGGGAGCACAAGGTGGTTATTCCCTTGCTCTACCACCAAAACAAATATCTGTTGGTGACGTATTAAGAGCTTTGGAGGGGTCACTAAATCCTGTTGACTGTGTCCTTGTTAATGATGAAAAGGAATGTTGTGAGCAAGACTATTGTGTAACGAAATATGTTTGGAAAAAAATTAGTGATAGTATCAATGATGTTGTTAATAATATAACGTTACAAGATATGGTTGATGATTATAATGGTTTAAAGGAGAGTGAATAAATCAATGGAAAGAAAAGTTTATTTTGATCATGCAGCTACAACTCCAACTGATCGCAGAGTAATAGAGACTATGCTGCCTTATTTTAATGAACAATATGGTAATCCTTCTAGTGTCTATGAAATTGCACGTTCAAATAAGCAAGCTGTTGATGTTGCAAGAGAACAGGTAGCTAGTGCTATTAATGCTGATACAAAAGAAATCTATTTCACTGCAGGCGGTACAGAAGCTGATAACTGGGCAATTAAAGGTATTGCAGAAAGTTATAAAGATAAAGGTAATCACATTATTACAACAGAAATAGAACATCATGCTGTCATGCACACATGTGAATATTTAGAACGAAATGGTTATGAGGTAACTTACTTACCAGTTGATGAAGATGGTAAGATTTCTATAGAAGATTTAAAAGGTGCCATTAAAGAAACAACAATACTTATTACTATCATGTTTGCGAATAATGAAATTGGTACCATTCAACCAGTTAAAGAGATTGGTGAGGTAGCTAGAGAACATGGAGTCATCTTCCATACAGATGCAGTTCAAGCTGTAGGGCATATACCAATTGATGTCCAAGAAATGAACATTGACTTACTGTCCTTATCTGGTCATAAACTTTATGGACCAAAAGGTGTAGGGGCTTTATATGTGAAAAAAGGTGTTAAGTTAAGAGCATTCATCCATGGTGGTGCACAAGAAAGAAAAAGACGTGGTGGGACTGAAAATGTACCTGGTATTGTAGGTCTTGGTAAAGCTATCGAATTAGCCATGGAAAGCATGGAAGAAGAGAATGAAAAGTTAATTGCTTTGAGAGAACGGCTGATTAAAGGTGCATTAGAAACCATTCCTCATACGAAATTAAATGGTCATCCAACCGATCGCTTACCGGGTAATGCTAACTTAAGTTTTAGATTTATTGAAGGTGAAGCCCTTCTTATTACACTAGATATGTACGGTGTGTTTGGCTCTAGTGGGTCAGCATGCACTTCTGGATCATTAGATCCTTCCCATGTTTTATTAGCAATTGGACTGCCTCATGAGATTGCCCATGGTTCTTTAAGGATTTCAATAGGTCGATCTAATACAGAGGAAGATGTGGATTATTTATTAAGTGTATTACCAGAAATTGTACAACGATTAAGAGATATGTCTCCTTTATATGAAGACTATATGCAAGAGCAGGGTCAATAATTATTCAAAAGTAGAGAGGTGTTAGTTATGTATACAGATAAAGTAATGGATCATTTTAGAAATCCTAGAAATATGGGTGAAATTGAAGAAGCAAGTGGTGTAGGTACTGTTGGTAACGCTAAATGTGGTGACATCATGCGTATCTACTTGAAAGTTGAAGATGGTATTATAGAAGATGTAAAGTTTAAAACATTTGGTTGTGGGGCTGCAGTTGCAACAAGTAGTATGGCGACAGAATTAGTTATGGGTAAAACAATCGAAGAAGCATTACAAATAACTAACAGAGCTGTTCTTGAAGCTTTAGACGGTCTTCCAACTAACAAGGTTCACTGTTCGCTATTGGCTGAAGAAGCGTTACATGCAGCTTTGTGGGATTATGCTGAGAAGAATAATATTACTATCGAAGGTTTAGAACCACCTAAAGAAGATATCCATGATCATGACCACGATCATGATGAAGACGAAGACGAGTAGGTAGTTTCATGTCTAAAAAAGTTGTTGTTGGTATGTCGGGTGGAGTAGATAGCTCTGTTGCGGCTTACCTCCTAAAAGAACAAGGTTATGAAGTGATTGGTGTTACCATGCAGATTTGGCAAGATGAAGATACTTGTTCAATTGAAGATCAAGGTGGTTGTTGTGGTCTAAGTGCTGTTGAAGATGCAAGAAGAGTCGCTAATCAATTAGACATACCTTATTATGTTATGAACTTCAAGAGTGAATTCCAAGATAATGTTATCGACTATTTTGTTGATGAGTACATTAAAGGGAGAACGCCTAATCCATGTATTGCTTGTAATCGATATGTGAAATGGGAAAGTATGTTGCATCGTTCATTAGCTATTGGAGCAGATTATATTGCCACAGGTCATTACGCTAGAGTATTGCAATTAGATAATGGTCGGTATACGATTCAAAAGTCGGCAACTGCAAGAAAAGATCAAACATACGCACTCTATAATTTAAGTCAAGAGCAGTTAAAGAAAACATTAATGCCAGTTGGTGAGTATACAAAAGATGAAATAAGAGTTATTGCTGAGAAGATTGATTTGCAGGTAGCTAATAAGCCTGATAGTCAAGAGATTTGCTTCGTGCCTGATGATGATTATGCTTCGTTTATCAAAGAAGAGACAGGCTATGTTGTTCCAGAAGGTAATTTTGTTGATCAGGCTGGTAATGTTTTAGGACAACATAAGGGAATTATTCATTATACAATTGGTCAACGTAAGGGATTAGGTTTATCTCTTGGAAAACCCGGTTTTGTTGTTGAAATTCGTCCTGAAACCAATGAAGTGGTCATCGGTGATAATGAAGATGTTTTTGGGCACCGTTTACTTGCTAATCGACTTAATTTCATGACCATAGAGAAGTTTGATGGAGAATTAAAGACGAAAGCAAAAATTCGTTATAGTCATAAAGAAGCGGATTGTGTAATTCGTATGATTGATCAAGATACATTAGAGTGTGTCTTTGATGAAGCACAAAGGGCTATTACACCTGGACAAGCTGTCGTTTTTTATGATGGTGATTATGTATTAGGTGGAGGAACAATTATTAAGAAAATCTAATTCAAAACAAAAGCACATAATCAATGTTGGAAATGATACATTGATTATGTGCTTTAATAATATTATAGGGTAATTGTTATTTTGCTTTGAAAAGAAGTCTGGCATCGGACCTAGAGGGTTAACGAATAAGATAATTGGCTATCTGGTTCAGCTGATTCTCATGTTTTGCAGCGTACTTGATGCCTATTTTTTCTAAATTTTCTATATTAGCTTCGCTAGTATCTGCTACACTATCTTCCTCGTCAGTCAATGTAGGCTGTATACGGATTAGTTTTACATCGTCCGGATATTTTAACAAATCTGATGTATTACTCATTTGACCTCGTAGAAATGCTTGGATGGCAGGTATCTTGTTCCAAGGTGATATCCAATCAATTAACCCCCAGTGTTCAGCCTCTTTGCAATCGATATCCATTTGAGAATACCCAGTACCTAATGATAAGATAACAAATTTGGAAGCTGTGGGGTATTTAGCTTTGGCGTATAAATAGGCATTTAAGCTGGGATTAAGAGCATAAAACCCACCATCGATAAGACAATATTCAAGAGGTTTGTTGATGCATCGAACTTGCGCTGGTGGAAAGAGGGTTGGTTCAGCAGAAGTCGCTCTTGCTACATCTCTTAAGTAGAAGTTTTCATGACTAAGCTGGTGGGAAGCTATTCGATTAAAGTTAACAGTTTGGAAATTAGCAATATCCAAGCTTGTAATATAAACATCTGTAAGTAGATCTTTAAGAGTTTCATTACCGAAGATTTTGAAGAGTTGTTCTTCATACCTTGTAGGATCTATGGGGGCTTTAAACAAACTTGATATGACTTTGTATATTTTAGGTTGACAACCTTCAAATATGTAGGAAGATTTATTTACATAGAAATTTAAAAGTTCTTTTAAACTCATTGGTTCATTTGTCATGGGATTAGGTGATGCTAATGCAAGACTAATGAGACCACCAGTTGATGAACCGCTCATTAAATCAAAAAGTTGATAAAGTGGTTTATTTGTGTTCTTTTCCTTGAGTATCTCGCGTAAAGATTGTAGTATGACAATAGGGATGATACCGCGAATACCACCGCCATCGACAGATAAGATTTTAACAACCCTATTATTAGTTAACATTGGGACAACCCCTCTAATCATGCTTTACTTCATTATATTGCATGATTAGAGGGACTATAACCTAAAAGTGGACTATTATTTCTATTCAAGAGCTAAGGAGCTATCTAAACTTATTAACGACGTTAGAGTATACAGAAAGCTAATACTTCTCATTAATATAATCCTCAATAACAGAGTGCTGCTTAGTCTCACTAAAAGCATAATTATCGACTAATCTTTTCTTAATCATAGAACTCTTAGTATGAAGAATAACGTCAGGATAATCATGAAGTACGATTTCTATAAGCTTATTCTTAAAATTAGTTGATTTAACCTTGACATAATATGCATCAAGATTTTCATAATCAAGTAACTCAAGTATTTTCAAAGTTGTATAATCTTTTTTACTATAATAGTCATTCGTATAATCCAAGTATTGGACTCTTTTTGACGAATGTGGGGAATAATCATATGCCATCATACGGTAGTATTTTGCCATAGAGTTATAGTATTGATAATTAAAGACACCTTTTTTTATATGATCGATTTTACGAAAGGGTTTAACGTTCATGTTCATGATATACGTGAAGTTCTCTTCAATGAATTCTTCTTTGCTTAAGTCACCTTTGTTATAAAGGAAAATAAGATTCTTTCGGTTTTTAAAAAAAGCATCAAATTTATCTTTATGCAATGCTATCACCTATTCTATATAAGTTACAAGGAATGAACAGAGAGTTCTCCTGCCATAGGAGATACTTATATCTTTTTGAAGTCAGGTTTTCCTTGAGTAAAAGTAGTAACATAATTAAAGCCAATACTCTTTAAATAATCATAAACAGTGGAGAAGTCAGAACAAAGTTCCGAGGTTCTATGAGCATCAGAACCTGTCGTGATGATTTGTCCTCCTAACTCCTTGTATCTTTTTATAACATTGTTTTGAGGATGAGGTTGAGCTAAACCTTTTCTAAACCCAGAACTGTTGACTTCGATACCTTTATTATTGACAATCAAAGTCTTTAATATTTCATCTAAAAGTTCACGGTAGTCATTATATTCATAATGTTTCTTGTCACTAGGATGATATCGAATAACGTAATCGAGATGACCTAAGCAATTAAAATGTTCACATGATTTGATGACATTTAGTATTTCAGTAAAATAGCCTTCGTATGCTTGTTTTTGAGTCTTATTCGTAAAGTATTCTCCTGTGTAGGGATCCAATTTCTTTATAACGTGAACAGAACCTATTACATAATCAAATGGATATGCTTCAATAAAGGATTGAACCTTGTCGAGTACATCTGGCTGTAGACCTACTTCAACACCGCACTTTATTTGAATTTTATTCTTATACTTATCTTTATACTGATTAACTTTAGGAACGTAGTGATCATAATCCACTTCAAAAATATATTTGCCAGGATAATCAAATTCCATATGTTCAGTGAAGCAAACTTCATTTAAATCTAGATTAATTCCTTTTTCAATCATCCTCTTCATAGGTGTGTGACTGTCTAGGGAAAAACGGGTGTGCACATGATAATCAGCTTTATATGCCATTGTGAAAAACCTCCTTTGTATACAAGTCGTAATCTATTATAAAACATATGATTTTTTTAAGCCTCTAGTTATTATTATAATAGAAGTTGTTATTGTGTCAAAGTCCAATTTATCTTTTTTTTGTGTACACAAGTTTCTTTAAATGAGAACACACCTGTATATGTGTAAAAATAAGTAAAATTAGGATTTAGTACAGGATGTTATGGCTATTTAATATGGTTAATCAAAGTGCTGATATAAGATTAACTATTAGTAAATATTATTGATAAAGCAGTGACTCGATAAAAAATATTCAATAATGCATATGAAGTGAAAAATTTAAGGGGGTATATTTGTTCAAATACACTGTTTGTCATTTAATTTAGAAATTTTAACTAAAAAGTATACAAAAAAAGTAAATAAGATATAATAAATGTATGTGTAAAAAACTTTTTTTCTTTTTCGACAGAAAACACCTTGCACAAAAAAATAGTTACGTGTTAAAATGAAAATTGTGCGTTATGGCACGAAAAAAGTGCTGAGGGGGCATATAATTTATGGAAAACCTTACATTAATCTTTTTATTTTTTGGTGGTTTAGGGCTTTTTATTTATGGTATGGACAGAATGGCCGACGGTTTGCAAAAAGCAGCCGGTAACCGAATGAAGAGTATCCTAGGTGCATTAACTAATAACAGATTACTAGGCGTAGCAACTGGTGCCTTAGTAACAGCCATTGTGCAGAGTAGTTCTGCTACAACAGTTATGATTGTTGGTTTTGTTAATGCAGGTATTATGAATCTTATGCAAGCTATGGGAGTCATAATGGGTGCGAACATTGGTACAACCATAACATCTTGGATTGTATCCAGTGCTGAGTGGCTGAAGTTCTTAAAACCATCAACGCTTGCACCATTAGCTATTGGTGTCGGTGTATTCATGATGGTCTTCTCCAAGAAGAAGAACACAAAGCAAGTTGGTGAAATCATCGCAGGGTTCGGTATCCTTTTTCTAGGGCTTGATTTAATGAAGGATGCTGTTAACCCATTTTCTGATTCACCAGTATTCCAAGATTTGTTTATAACATTAGGGCGAAATCCAATTCTTGGTATACTTGCTGGTGCGGCTGTAACTGCAATTATTCAAAGTAGTTCAGCTTCTGTTGGTATCTTACAAACCATCGCTGTCATGGGCTTAGTACCTTGGAATGCAGCTGTGTACATTATTTTAGGGCAAAATATTGGTACAACTGTTACTGCTATGATTTCTTCCGTCGGTGCGAATAAGACAGCTAAAAGAGCGGCATATATGCATTTACTCTTTAATGTCGTTGGGTCTGTATTCTTTGCAATTGTTATGGTCATCTTCTTTAGGTTAAATCCAACATTTGGAAGCGGAGAAGTAACAATGACAGGAATCAGTATCTTCCACACAATCTTTAATGTAACGGTAACAGTTCTTTTATTCCCGTTTGCGACTTTGATTGTGAAGTTATCAGGTCTCTTTGTTAAAGAAGAACAAAAAGTTGAAGAAGACGAAGAAGCGATTGTGCTTCGTCATCTCGATAAGCGTATTCTTGAAACACCAGGTTTAGCTTTAGCGAATGCAGTAAAAGAGATTGTAAGAATGGGTGAATTAGCTTATAAAAATCTCGATGCATGTTACAGTACGTTAAGAAATCGTGATGATGATGCATTGCAAGAGATTTTTGAAACTGAAAAAACCATTAATGCTCTGGAAAGAGTGATTACAAACTACCTAGTTAAGATTAATAACTCTGAACTTAATTCACATCAAGTTAAGTCGGTGACAGGATTATTCCACGTGATCAATGATATCGAAAGAATCGGTGATCATGCTGAAAACTTAGCAGAATTAGTTCGTGAGTATCACAAATCTGATTTAAAATTCTCTGATGCAGCATTTGATGAATTGGATCGCATGTTTGACATTACTAAAGAATCACTTAATGCATCTATTGAAGCTCGTCGTGAATACGATGGAAAGCTTGTTCGTAAAGTTAAGCAAAACGAAGAAATTATTGACGATATGGAAATGGAATTAAGACAAAAACATATTTATCGTCTATCACAAAATATTTGTGACTCAACATCTGGTGTCATTTTCTTAGATATCATCAGTAACTTAGAAAGAGTTTCTGACCATTCTTTAAATATCGTAGAAGGTGTAGAAGAAGAGTACGAAGACCTACAATAACAAGTATTAGTGACTAAAATGCCTACCATAGTGGAGGCATTTTTTAATTTCAAGAACCCTTTACTAATTTCTGGATTAGTGCTACAATAGAATCACAATTTTGACAACAGAAATGTTGAAATTTTGACTAATGAAAGTTTTAAATAGTATTCGAAAGAGGGGATTTTCATGGCATATACAATCATAGTTGATAGTTCATGTGATTTGCCAAAAGAAGTACTCGAAAAATACAACATGGTCATGTTACCACTTGGTATAAATTTTGAAGATGAAGTTTATGCTGACAAAGTGGATATTACACCTACTGAATTTTATGATAAATTAAAAGTAGCCAAGGAGTTACCTAAGACTAGTCAAGTGACACCTGATGCATTTATTAATGCTTTCAAAAAAGAGTTGGATCGTGATCACGATGTTATATGTATTACTATCGGATCACAAGCTAGCGGTACATTTCAATCAGCGACAATAGCCAAAAGTGAGTTAGAAAGTGATCGTATTCATTTAGTGGATTCTGAAGGGTTATGTATGGGAACAGGTATGTTAGCCATCCTCATTGCTGAGCAACTAGAAGCAGGAAAATCTATCGGTGAAGCTATTGGGTACGGAGAGAACGTGAGAGGTAGTATTGAACATCTTTTCTCTGTTGATACCCTTGTGTATCTCAAGAAAGGTGGCAGAATAAAGGCTTCAAGCGCTGTAATAGGTGAGATATTGAATATTAAACCCATATTAACAGTAGATAAAGGGATTACTCAAACAATAGGCAAGGTTAGAGGGCGAAATAAAGTTATGGAATTCTTCATGAATCACATGAAAGAAAACATAGACCTTGAAGCTACAGAATTTATGGCTATAGCCCACGCATGTAATGAAAAGGTTGCTAAGAAATTAGAAACTAGGATTCGAGAAAACTTTAATTTTGATGGCGAGATTATTTTTTCTGAAATTGGTGCAACCATTGGTACTCATGCTGGTCCTGGCACAATTAGTGTTTTTTATATAAAAAAATAAAGGTCGATGATATTGACAATACATTATCAGAGTGCTAATATTATGATAATATAAAGCATAAACCAAAAATTGGTTTATGCTTTTTTGATGGTTTTGGATATTTACTGCCTCTCGGCGTTCATCATTTGAGGTGTAGAGGGTATGTATAATAGAGAGTTGTGTGGAATTGGGAGAAGTGGGTGAGTAGCATGCATGATATATTTGGGCTATTGAAAAAGATTGTTCCAAATGGCGTAATAGAACTTGAAAGACGATATGAAATTCTTAAAGGGGTTGGACGTTATCAACCTATTGGTAGAAGAAAACTTGCAACTACTTTAGAATTGCCTGAGCGTATTCTGCGATCTGATACAGAGTTTCTAAAAGATGGTGGATTTATAGAAGTATCAGGATCAGGTATGACTATAACTCGTGAGGGTGAAAAATTATTAGATGGCTTAAGTGAAATCATCAGCAGTTTAAAGGGTATGAAAGATCTTGAAACAAAGCTTAGAGATCTTCTAGAAGATGTAAAGGTTATCGTTGTTGAAGGGAATGCAGATATCAGTGATGATGCCAAAGGTGATATTGGGAAAGCAGCTGCAGCTGTTTTATTAAATTCATTAAAGGATAATGATATCATTGCTATAACTGGAGGAACAACTGTTGCTCATATGGTTGAACAATGTAAAGAAGATGTGAATAGCAATCATGATATTTTGGTAATACCTGCAAGAGGTGGATTAGGCACTAGAGTTGAATATCAAGCAAATATCTTAGCTTCAACTTTGGCAAAGAAATTGAATGGGAGTTATAAGCTATTGAATGTACCAGATCATCTCAGTAGAAAAGCCTTGGAGAGTGTTCAAAAAGAACCTGAAATTGATGCTATCAAAAGGTATTTAAATAATCCAAATGCCATTGTATTTGGGATAGGTGACGCTATTAAGTTAGCTAATCAGAGAAAACTTTCTGATACCCTAATCGATTTCTTAAAAAGAAAAGAAGCTGTAGCTGAGGCTTTTGGATACTATTTCAATGAGCAGGGGCAAATTGTTTATCGATCAAGAACTATTGGAATTAATTTGGATAAGATAAAGGATCATAAAACCATTGCATTAGCAGGAGGTACATCAAAAGCTAAGGCTATTTTGGCTTTGAAAAAGTACTTAAAAGGTGGGGTCCTAGTCATAGATGAAGGTGCTGCAAAAGAAATAATAGCTATATGCAATTCGTGATGAGGTCAATATGCCTCATCTTTTTCTATTTATTTCATTTTTTTTGTTATTAATTTTATGATAAAAGGCTTGAAAAATGACGTGTTTTCGTTTAAAATATAAATGACTTATGAATTGGGACTGAATTTGCATAGTGGGTCAAAAAATGTCCCTATACATAAAATCAAGAAAATATATTGAACATTTATAAGTATTTAATAATATTAAGTTCAGTATATATTGTTAGAATTATTTTATTTAAGATGGGAAAATTAATCTAGAGATGTTTTCTTATCACTGTTAGTTCGCTGTGTAATCACAGCTGGATAATAAACTATAATCCTTAAGATGTATATCTTAAAAGTAGAACATAGGAGGAATTAACAATGGCAAAAATCGCAATTAATGGTTTTGGTCGTATTGGCCGTAATGCATTCAAAATAGCTATGGAAAGAGGTCTTGATGTCGTAGCTATCAACGATTTAACTGATTCTAAAACATTAGCACACTTACTTAAATATGACTCATGTTTCGGAAAATTCAACGGTACTGTTGAAGTTAAAAACGATGCATTAGTTGTAAATGGTAAAGAAATCAAAGTTTTAGCTGAAAGAAACCCAGCTGATTTACCTTGGGGTGAATTAGGTGTTGAAGTAGTAATTGAATCAACTGGTCTTTTCAGACAAAAAGAAAAAGCTGCTTTACACATCGAAGCTGGCGCTAAAAAAGTTATCATTTCTGCACCAGGTAAAGGAACAAAATCAATCGTTATGGGTGTTAACGAAGCTGATTACGATGCTGCTAACGATGACATCATTGATAATGCTTCTTGTACTACAAACTGTTTAGCGCCTTTCGCTAAAGTATTAAATGACAAATTCGAAATCAAAAAAGGTATCATGACTACAGTTCATTCATATACAAATGACCAAAGAATTTTAGATACACCACATGCTGACTTAAGAAGAGCAAGAGCTGCTGCTGAATCTATCATTCCTACAACTACTGGTGCTGCAGAAGCAGTTGCTAAAGTAATTCCAAGCTTAAAAGGTAAATTAACTGGTATGGCTATGCGTATTCCTTCTCCTACAGTTTCAGTTGTTGATTTAACTGTAGAATTAGGTAAAGATGTAACAGTTGAAGATGTAAATGCTGCATTAAAAGCTGCTGCTGATGACAAAGTATTAGGTTTCTCAGAAGAGCCATTAGTATCTATCGATTATAGAATGGATTCACGTTCATCAATCGTTGATGGTTTATCTACATTAGTAATGGGTGACAACATGGTTAAAGTTGTATCTTGGTACGACAATGAGTGGGGTTACTCAAACAGAATCATAGACTTAACAGAATACGTTGCTGAAAGATTATAATTATAAGATTTAATACAATTTAAATCAGACCAGAAAGGTCCGGGTTTGTAGTTAAGCTATGGACCGGACCTTTTTATTATTTTATAGTCACTTTTCTTGTAGGCTTTACAAAAGACTCTATTCGTGTTGGAAGGAGAAATAATATGTTAAATAAAAAAACTGTTGAAGATATACAACCAAAAAGTAAAAGAGTATTAGTACGTTGTGATTTTAATGTACCATTAAAAGAAGGCGTTATTACTGATGAAAATCGTTTAGTTGCTGCATTGCCAACTATTAAAAAATTAATTGAAGGCAATGCAAAAGTTATCTTATGTTCTCACTTAGGAAAACCAAAAGGTGAAGCTAAGCCAGAATTATCATTAGCACCTGTTGCTAAAAGACTTAGTGAATTATTAGAAAAAGAAGTTGTATTCGCAGCTGATGATACTGTTGTTGGTGAGAATGCTAAAAAAGCTGTTGAAGCTATGAATGATGGTGATGTTGTATTATTAGAAAATACGCGTTATCGTAAAGAAGAAACTAAAAATGGTGAAGCTTTCTCTAAAGAACTAGCTTCCTTAGCAGAGTTGTTTGTTAACGATGCTTTCGGTACTGCTCATAGAGCACACTGTTCTAATGTAGGTGTTACTGAGTTTGTTGATGAAGCAGTAGTAGGTTATTTAATGGAAAAAGAAATCAACTTCTTAGGTAATGCGGTTAACAATCCTGAAAGACCTTTTGTTGCGATCTTAGGTGGTGCAAAGGTATCTGATAAAATTAATGTTATCAATAACTTATTAGAAAAAGTAGATACAATTATCATTGGTGGAGGTATGGCTTATACTTTCTTAAAGGCTCAAGGTTTAGAAGTAGGAAGTTCATTACTCGAAGCTGAGAAATTAGACTATGCTGCTGAAATGATTAAGAAGGCGGAAGAAAAAGGTGTTAATTTCTTATTACCTGTTGATCATGTTATTGGTAAAGAGTTCAAGAATGATACAGAAAGCCAAGTTGTAACTGCTGAGGCAGGCATTCCAGAAAGTTGGTCTGGATTTGATATTGGACCTAAATCTATGGAGTTATATGCTAATGCTGTTAAAGATGCTAAAACTGTTGTTTGGAATGGACCAATGGGTGTTTTTGAATTTGAAAACTTTGCTCATGGTACAATTGCAGTAGCTAAAGCTTTAGCTGAAACAGATGCTACTACAATCATTGGTGGTGGAGATTCTGCTGCAGCTGTTAATATCTTAGGATTCGGTGATAAGATGACACACATCTCTACAGGTGGTGGAGCATCATTAGAGTTCTTAGAAGGTAAAGAATTACCAGGGGTAGCAGCAGCTAACGATAAATAGGTAACGTTGTTAATAATAGGAGGGAATACAATGCGCAAAAAGATCATTGCAGGTAACTGGAAAATGAATAAAACACCTAAGGAAGCTTTAGCGTTAATCGAAGAGTTAAAGCCTTTAGTAAAGAACGAAGAAGTAGATGTGGTATTTTGCCCACCATATGTATCATTATTGTTAGCGGTTGAAGCTGCTAAAGGTACAAACATTGAAATTGGTGCTCAAAACATGCATTTTGAAGAAAGTGGTGCTTACACAGGTGAAATTGCACCTGCTATGCTTAAAGAATGTGGTGTTAACTATGTAGTGCTTGGACACTCTGAAAGAAGAGAATACTTTGGTGAAATGGATGAAACTGTTAACAAAAAAGTATTAAAGGCTATTGAACATGGTTTAGTTCCAATCATTTGTTGTGGTGAAACACTTACACAAAGAGAGCAAGGTATTACAATTGACCTAGTTAGACAACAAATCAAAATTGCTCTAAAAGATGTGACTGCTGACGATGCTAAAAAATCAGTTATTGCTTACGAGCCAATTTGGGCAATCGGTACTGGTGTAACAGCTACTTCAGAGCAAGCTGAAGAAGTATGTGCAGCTATTCGCCAAGTTGTTAGAGAAATCTATGATGATGCTACAGCTGAAGAAGTTCGTATTCAATACGGTGGTAGTGTTAATGCTGGCAATGCAGCTGAGTTATTCGCTATGCCTAACATTGATGGTGGATTAGTTGGTGGCGCAAGCTTAAAAGCTGATTTTGGCAAAGTTGTTAACTATAAATAATAATTCGGCCACTTTGTGGTCTTAGAGACAGAGGAGTTTACGATGACTAAGAGACCAACTGTTTTAATGATCCTTGATGGATATGGTTTGAATGAAAAAGAAGAAGGCAACGCTATTAAACAGGCTAATACGCCAAACTTAGATAAATTAATGACAGACTACCCTTTTGTTCATGGTAACGCTTCTGGTTTAGATGTTGGTTTACCAAGCGGTCAAATGGGTAATTCGGAAGTAGGTCACCTTAATATCGGTGCTGGCCGTATCGTTTATCAAGAGCTTACAAGAATTACTAAAGCTATTGAAGATGGTGACTTCTGCGACAATAAAGCTTTCTTAGAAGCTGTTAACAATTGCAAAGAACATGACTCTGCTTTACATCTTTATGGTCTATTATCTGATGGTGGTGTACACAGTCATAATACGCATTTATATGCTTTATTAAGACTTGCTAAAAAGCATGGTTTAGAAAAAGTATATGTACATTGCTTCTTAGACGGTAGAGATACACCTCCAGCATCTGGTAAAGCTTATGTGGAGCAGTTGGAGGAGCAAATAAGACAAATCGGTGTAGGTCAAATAGCTACTGTTTCTGGTAGATACTACGCTATGGATAGAGATAACCGTTGGGAAAGAACTGAATTAGCATACAACGCATTAGTAAAAGGTAAAGGTGTTACTGCACCTACTGCTGTTGTTGCAGTTCAACAATCTTACGAGGAAGAGAAGTATGATGAGTTCGTTTTACCAACTGTAGTTACTTGCCACGGTGAGGTAACTGCTACTATTAGTGAAAATGATTCTATCATTTGCTTCAATTTTAGACCGGACCGTGCTCGTCAAATTACAAGAAGTTTTTGTGATGAGAATTTTGATGGTTTTGATTGTCCATTCATGAAACTATGTTATGTTTGCTTCACCAATTATGATGTAACGATTCCAAATAAAATTATTGCATTTGAGAAAGAAAGCTTAAGTAATACTCTTGGTGAGTATCTTGCTGAGAAAGGCTTAAAGCAACTTCGTTTAGCTGAAACGGAAAAATACGCCCATGTAACATTCTTCTTTAATGGTGGAGTTGAAGAACCAAATGAAGGAGAAGAACGTGTGTTAGTGTCATCACCAAAAGTTGCAACTTACGATCTACAACCTGAGATGAGCGCTCCAGAAGTAGATGAAAAGTTAGTAGATGCCATTAAATCTGATAAGTATGATTTAATCATTATTAACTTTGCTAACCCTGATATGGTTGGTCATACGGGGATTATGGAAGCTGCAATTAAAGCTGTTGAGACTGTAGACGCACAAGTGGGTAAAGCTGTTGAAGCTTTACTTGAAGTTGATGGTCAAATGTTTGTTTGTGCAGACCATGGAAATGCTGAACAACTTATTGACTATAATGATCATTCCCCTTTTACAGCGCATACAACAAATCCAGTACCATTTATTCTCGTTAATTACAAAGAAGGTGTTGTATTAAAAGAAGGCGCTAAGCTTGCTGATATAGCTCCTACATTATTAGAGATGATGGAACTTCCAATTCCAGAAGAAATGACAGGTATCAGTTTACTTATGGAAAATAATTAAATTCTTTATTGCAACTGAATTACATTTAAGTAAGGCATGCCGTGTAATTTATTGAGTAATAGGGAAATACTAAATGATGAATGTAATTAAATTTGAAGGGAGAAATTTAAGATGAAAACATATATTGAAATTATTGACGTACATGCTAGACAAGTCTTAGATTCAAGAGCAAACCCAACTGTAGAGGTAGAAGTATTTGTTGAAGGCGGTTACTTTGGCCGTGCTGCAGTTCCTTCTGGTGCTTCAACTGGAGCTTTTGAAGCTGTAGAATTACGTGATGGTGGCGACACTTACATGGGTAAAGGCGTATTAAACGCTGTTGACAATGTTAACAATATTATCGCTGAAGAAATTATCGGTATGAATGCTTTAGATCAAGTTGAAATCGATATGAAAATGATCGAGTTAGACGGTACTCCTAACAAAGCTAAATTGGGTGCTAATGCAATCTTAGGTGTTTCTATGGCTGTTGCTAAAGCTGCTGCTGAAGCTTTAGGAACTTCACTTTATAACTACTTAGGCGGAGTTAATGCTAAAGTTATGCCAGTACCAATGATGAACATCTTAAATGGTGGTGAGCATGCTGACAATACTGTTGACTTACAAGAATTCATGATTATGCCAGTTGGTGCTGAGTCATTCAGCGAATGTTTACGTATGGGTGCTGAAGTATATCATAACCTTAAAAAAGTATTAGGTGAAAAAGGTTTAGCTACTGCAGTAGGTGATGAAGGTGGTTTCGCACCTGACTTAGCTAGCTCAGAAGAAGCTATCCAAGTTATTATGGATGCTGTAGAAAAAGCTGGATACAAGCCAGGCGAAGACATTAGAATCGCTATTGATGCTGCTGCATCAGAATTATACAACGATGAAACTGGAAAATACCATTTCCCTGGTGAAAGTAAAATGAAGGGTGAAGAAGTAGTAAGAACTTCAGAAGAAATGGTTGCTTACTATGAAGATTTAGCTGCTAAATTCCCTATCATTTCATTAGAAGACGGTCTTGACGAAGAAGACTGGGATGGATGGAAGTTATTAACTGAAAAATTAGGAACTAAAATGCAATTAGTTGGTGATGATTTATTTGTTACTAATACTGAGAGATTATCAAAAGGTATCCAACTTGGTGTAGCTAACTCAATCCTTATCAAAGTTAACCAAATAGGTACTTTAACAGAAACTTTCAATGCCATTCAAATGGCAAACAGAGCTGGTTATACTGCAGTTGTTTCTCATAGATCTGGTGAAACAGAAGACGCTACTATTGCAGATATCGTAGTTGCTGTAAACGCTGGTCAAATCAAAACAGGTGCTCCTTGTAGATCTGACCGTGTTGCTAAATACAACCAATTGATCAGAATCGAAGAAGAATTAGCTGAAACAGCTGAATACTTAGGTTTAGATGCTTGGTTTAACTTAAAATAATTAATTGTATTAGACTTATGATTTAACATATAAGGAGGCAATCCTTATTCTGGGACTGTTAAGGAATAAGTTTGTACAATATGAATAGAAGCTATTGATGTCTGGGACCATCAATAGCTTTTTTCTATGGATGATTAAATAATTTTTTGATAGTAACATATATCGCAGCTTGTACATATTGTGTAATAGAAGTAAAATATTAAGGCAATAATGCCAACAAGGGTGATATTATGATAGAAGTTAAACCTCATTACTGTGAAGATGAATGTGATTCTTTTCAAACACATGTTCACGAGTTCACAGGAAGTGTCATGTTAGCAGCACCTCCTGATACTGAAGGATTGTTACACAATCACCGTTTTGCAGGAGTCTCTGGACCAGTGAAACCTATTAAAGGTAGCCATGTCCATATAGTATGTACAAACACTGATTTTTTCTTTAATCATTTTCATAGGATAGAGATTGAAACAGGTCCTGCAATACCTGTTAGAGATGAAGAGGGTAACGTAATTGGTCATATTCATGTCATGGATGGAACAACTTCTTGTGATTTCTTCCATGAGCATGATTTCAATGCTACGACTCTCATTGAGAATCCTATCGGATAATTAGAACTCCATTCTGCTAAACTTTTAGTAGAATGGAGTTTTTACTCTTTTATAGAAATTCATGTTAGATTTAAATGAGTATTCTATAAAAAACTTGTTATATCTTTGGTTATCAGATATAATAAAATATGAGAAATTTTACTAAAGATAAGGTTGATTTACATGAATAAAAATATGAAATATTTTTTCCTAATTTTGATTCTTGTCCTATCCTTTTTAATCGGCTATCTGTCGACGATGAGTATTTGGAAGAATGAAACAATACCTATTGAGATTCAAATTTCACAAGTTGAGTCACTGAATAGCATGCATGTAGAAGTTGAACATGCTGTGCAACCTCAGTTAGAAAAAACTCTGCAACTAACAATTGAGGAATCATCAAGACGTCAATTATCAACAACTTCTTTAGTTAATGAAGAGGTTGTTGTTTTACTGTATCATCATATCCTTAAGGACGAAGAAAATCCTTATGAGAATAATTACAGTGTTATATCTTATAACTATTTCGAGGATCATCTAAAGTATCTCTCAGAGAATGGTTATACAACGATATCCTTGAAGGATTTAGAGGATTTCTTATATAATCAGACCCCTTTACCAAAAAAAAGTGTTTTGATCACTTTTGACGATGGGTACTTATCAAACTTTACATATGCATTTCCCTTACTTGCTGCTTACGGTATGCAGGGTGTAGTTTTTCCTATTACTCATGCTGTAGAAGAGAAGTCGGTAGTCTTTGATCCTAATAAAAGAGATAAATTAAGTTGGGGTCAAATAGGCGTTACAGATGATGTATTTGAATATGGGAGTCATACCCATAATTTGCATCAATTGATATATGGACAGCCGGCTATATTTGCATTCAGTGATAAAACGATTAGAGAAGACTTATTGACAAGTATGGAGTTGCTCAATACTACAGCCGTAGCCTATCCTTTTGGTGCCTATGACGAGGCAACAATAGATATAGTGAAGGAATTAGGTTATAAGCTAGGTTTTACTACGAAGGAAGGTAGGGTAACCCAAGAAACTGATCCATATGAAATACCTCGATATGGAATGTTTTCCTATACTTCTGTTAAAGTGTTAGAAGATATATTAGACAATAAACAATAGCCAGCTAGAGCATATCTAACTGGCTATATTTATTGTAAGAAAATTATACGTTAGTAACAATAAAAGCTTGCAATATTGTCAAGGTCAGTACCAAAGTATACCCAGCGGTAACCAATCCAACGATAACCAGCAATTGATTTACGACCTACGTAAGTTAACCAAGCCCAATAACCATCGCCTCTGACGGTCCAGATATACACATAACGGTACATACATCTTCTGATGGCACCAGGATCAACGGCTGCTAAAGATGGACCAGTTTCCTCTTTAGGTACTTCTGTGGGAGGTGGACCAGGAGGCCTTTTTCCACCTTGTTGGCCTCCACCAGTACTTGGTGGTGGTGCAGGAGGTCCATAACCAGACCCAGAGCCAGGAAAAGGAAATGGAAACACAGGTGGTCTTAACCAAAAACGTTGTCTAAACATTATATATTTCCCCAATCTTGTTAAGAATTTAATATATACTATTCAGGGACATTGTTGATTGTTAAGCCTAAATATGGTAAAATCGCTTTGAGAAGTATATAGAAAGAGGGTTTTTATGAATAGAGAGTTAACGAACAATTTTGCGTTACTTAAAGAGACTTGGACCTTGTGGGTAAAGCAACTCAATTGGTTGATTAGTTCAGCAGGAATCTTAGCCATTCAGTTTATCGGGCAAATGTTTATAGGTGTCATTTATCTTGTCTTATTATTTCCGTCAATGATGTTTATGGATGATCCATCATCTATGGGTCCAGTTTTTGGAGGATTTATTATAGGATTTATTGTTGTTTACATCATTCTTATCATATACGGTGTTTATACAACATTAGGTTATACTTATTTATCACTGGATATGGTGAAATCGGGAAAAGCCCATATTGAAAATGTTTTTAAAGGATATAAATGGTTAGGTAGAGGGTTATTAGCAATGTTACTGTTTGTTTTATTAGTCTTCGCTGTTTCAATACCATCTTTGGGCATCTTAATTGGTGTTGGAGTTTTCATTGATAGTACAGTATTCGTCGTTATTGGAGTACTCTTGTTCTATCTCCTATTAATCCTTGTTTTCTTACCTTTTGCTCAAGTGTATAACGTTATGGTTGACCAAGGAAAGAAGACCATCGATTCATTCAAAGAAAGTGTAAGGTTGATGAAAGGGGCTAAATTAAAATATTTGGGTTTCATTTTAATAATTATGCTAATTACACTAATACCAACCTTATTGATGACTGTCCCTATTATTTTTATGGTTCTAGGAGAAGCAATAATTGCTGCAGCTGGTAGTTTAATCATAATTGCCGGAGCTTCCATGTTACTGATGCCATTACTTTACTCATTTTCTATGACTGCGTCAGCTAAATTTTACTATGACTTATTAGATGATGATGAGCCCAGTTTAGATGATACACTGGCAATTGAAGAGAATAATAGCTACTTAATTGAACAACAAGAGACAGAAGAATAAACGATAATCTCCTTCTGTCTATAGAGATGGAAGGAGATTTAAAGGTGATTAATTTGAATAATGTGATTTTAATTGGTATGCCTGGTGCTGGGAAAAGTACACTTGGAGTATTGCTAGCTAAAGCTTTAGGCTATTCATTTATTGATACTGACCTTATATTACAACATAGAGAAGGTCAGTTATTACAAGAAATAATAGAGTTAAAAGGACTAGAAGTGTTCAAAGCAATTGAGAACAAAATGCTTACAGAATTAGATTTGGAAAAACATGTTATAGCAACAGGTGGAAGTGTGGTCTACTGTGAAGAAGGTATGAGGCATTTAAAGAGCCAAGGTCTACTTATTTACATAGAATTATCATATGAGACCGTTGAGAAGCGACTCCACAACATTAAGACCAGAGGTATTGCTATGGATAAGACCCAATCATTACATGATATTTATATAGAAAGATGTAGCTTATATAAGGCATATGCAGATATGGTCGTGAATTGTGATGGAACAGATATAGAGACATCAGTTTCAAAATTACTCAATATATTGGAGGAAAATAAATGATAGAAGAGGTTAGGAGCCATCCTTTAGGTTTCTTAAAAATACTCGTTTATACTGCAAAGGTTTTCTTCGGTTCTATTAAGGAATATGTACTCTTAATCTTTATGGTTGGATTACCAGTAACGATCCTACAAAGTTTAATAAGCATCGAATTTCTTGTCTATTTTGGGTTTTGGGGCAATTTATTATCCACAGCTGTTGGCTTGATAGCTTTAATGCCAGTGGTTGCTGTTACACTTTTAGCAGATCAGCGATTGCATGGTAAGAAGGAAGTTAAGTTTTTTGAACTTTTTAACCAGTCTTTTACTTTGTGGCCCAAAATTATTATGACCTATATATTAACCAACTTTCTTATTACATTTGGTTTTTCCCTACTTATACTACCAGGCATTATTTTAATGGTCTATTTAACGTTTGCTAATCCGATTACGGTACTTAGAGGGAGTTATGGATTTGAAGCAATACGTTATAGTTTTAATATAGTTAAGAGTCAATGGTGGAAAGTATTTTTATATACCTTATTACTCAATGTTATAACCATTGGCTTTAGTCTATTTGTGGTATCAGGTATATTCATCCTAAATGAGAATATTATATTAAACATACTGATACAATTGTTTGTTAGCGGTCTAGTTTATTTTTTAAATACATTTAATACGATATTATTTTTAAATATTGATTACATGAAAGCAAGTATGCAGTAGATCATTACTACAAAGGAGTTGTATGACTGCGAATATATTGCTTTACCATGTATTAGAAGAGAGGTTAATGATGAATATTAATACTCAAAATATCAGTTCAATAACAGATATGATCTCAACGACGTTTGAGAAGTGGACGAAGAACTATTCATGGATATTGTCATCTGCGGCTATGTTTGTTGTCCAACTAGTTATGTCACTGATAATTATGGTGCCCGCAGTTATTATAGTCATTAGTATGTTTGCATTTGGTGCGGATGCTTTTATGGAGACATCGATGACAACACCTATAGATAACTTTGTACCACCTTCCATACCAACATCAAGATTAATGTTAATAATTATAATCTTAGCTATAATAACGGTATTTGCACTAGTTATGGGAGTTTATCTGCGGATGGGGTATGCTAGAGCATCGCTGAATTTTGTAAGAACCGGTAAATATCAATTTGAAGATTTTTTTATGGGTTATAAAAAGTTCTGGTTAGGTTTTAAAGCATCTTTTCTAGCTGGTCTCATCGTTTTTATTACCGCCATACCAGCCATTATATGTATGGGACTTAGTTATGTTCATGTAGGCTTTCTTTTTCTTGCATTGCCATTGCTAGTTATCCCTATTATTGTTGAATTACGGTATGCTCAAATACTGTATCTTGTTCAAGATGAAACAACAAGTGCTACTGAGATAGTTAAGAAGAGTTCTGAAATGATGAAAGGCTTAAAAGGGAAGTATTTTGGTTTGATTTTCTTGATTTCAATAGTAACTTTGTTACCACTCTTTATAATTACTTTATTTTTTGCATTTGCTTCACCGATAATGGGAAATCTAGTTCAATTGATTACTAACTTTATTGGTATATTTATAAGTTCATTTATTATTTCTATCCAAGCTTATTTTTATCAGGAAATAATAAATAATGACCAAGATAAAATCAATCATGATATCATGGATGCAAATTATTGGTTGCCAAAAGATAGCGAATAATAGACACAAATCAAAAAAAGTGAAGGAGCATATGCCCTTCACTTTAAGTATATGCTCCCTTAGTAACCGTATTCTTCGCCTATAAGAATAACATTTATGCGGCCTGGATGTCTTGACATTCGAGTGATAACTGTTTGGCAACAGATGGTATCTTCACAAAGACAATCATGACAATGACCTATTTTCGAACATGGTGTATTCATATTTAGCCTAACAGTATTAATGGGAGAAGCTTCATTACGTACGCGTTTAAGCCCTGCTTCCTCATCTAGAACGACCTTATTCATACCTACGACGATAATGACGTTACGAGGGCCATAAATCAGTGCAGCAAGACGGTTGCCATTACCATCTATATTAACCAGTTTACCATCCATAGTGATGGCGTTTGTACTCATTAGATAGTAGTCAGCGCTTAGTGCCTGGTGATAAAGCTCATGAATCTCTTCTGGAGACGAACACTGACTTCTATCAAGTAAGGTCAAGTTTTCTTTTTTTAATGCCTCTAAAAGACCTGTTTCATGTAAAGTCATAGAACCACCCCAGGAGACAGTGCTCTCTTTATCAATAAGGTTCAGAACTTGTTTAATAGCTTCATCTTTAGTCGGGTAATAATACCCTACCATATTTCGTTTTTCTAATGACTTAATTATCTTTTTAGATAAATTTTCATAATATTGTTCTCTTGGTAACATAAGATCCCTCCAATTATCTTATATATTGAACTTAATATCTTTTGAATCTTTAATTCAATTATAAACGAATTAGAATAAGCGGACAAGAATCTTCTTTAAATGACGTATATTATCGTTTATATAGGCCTATACTTTTAGATACTTAATTCAATGGATACAAGAATATATTATGAGTCAAGGAGGTACTTATTTATGAGTAAATATAAAACAAGCAAAAAAAAGAAAAAAATATTAACACCTCACGAAAAACTAAAATATGAAATTGCTGAAGAGCTAGGTTTACTGGATAAAGTTCAATCAGAGGGATGGAAGTCATTGACTGCAAGAGAGACTGGTCGTATTGGTGGACTTATGACAAAGAAAAAGCGAGAAATGAAAAAGAAAGATGAGGAGAAGGGTGCTTCTTCATAGTAAAGGGGCAGAACGCCCCTTTTAGATTGAATATTTCTAGAGCCTACAGTTGCTAATGACTTTTGTTTTGATGTCCTTGCACGAAATAGAGAGTAAATCATATCTTATTTTTAACAGAGTACCAAATCTTACCCTTCTTATCTTGACTTGAAACAGTGATTTCGTTATAATAGCTTAGAATGGTATAAACTAACGACGTAAATATACTAATCATGTAAAATACTGATAAATATTTACGCAAAAATTTTATAAATGCAAAGTATTTTGTTCTAATTCTGTAGATATTCAAAAGAATATATGTTATAATATATGTTTGTTTGAGGTACTCTGTGTAGTATCCATTTGTGACGTAGATTCAAAGTTAGATGTAATAAATACTTTTGCATCTACAGTATATATAAGGAGGAAATTTAATAAGATGAGTGCTAAAGTGGAAAAGCTTGAGAATAGCAAAGTTAAATTAACGATTGAAGTATCATCTGAACGTTTTGAAGAAGGCTTAAAAGCAGCCTACAATAAAAACAAAAAAAGTATACAATTACCTGGTTTCAGAAAAGGTAAAGCTCCAAGACATATGATTGAACGTATGTACGGCAAAGAAGTATTCTATGAAGATGCTGCAAATCATGTTATTCCTGATGCATACGAAGCAGCTATCGATGAACATAAATTGGAAGTTGTTTCTCGTCCAGAGATTGATGTTGAGCAAATCGGAGCAGGTGAAACTTTCATCTTTACTGCTACTGTAGCTGTTAAGCCAGAAGTAGAATTAGGTGAGTATAAAGGTTTAGAAGCTAGTAAAGTAGATGTAACTATCGCTGACGAAGAAGTAGAAGAAGAGTTAAAGAAAAGAGCAGAGCAAAATTCTAGAACAATAGAAGTAACTGATCGTGCAGTTGAAAAAGATGATGAAGTTACTATTGATTTTGAAGGTTTCGTAAACGGTGAAGCTTTTGAAGGTGGAAAAGGTGAAGACTACCCATTAGTAATTGGTTCAGGTTCTTTCATTGACAATTTTGAAGATCAATTAATTGGTAAGAATATTGGTGATGATTTAGAAGTTAACGTTACTTTCCCAGAAGAATATCATGTTGATGAACTTAAAGGTCAACCTGCATTATTCAAAGTAAACGTTAAAGCTATTAAAGCAAAAGAATTACCAGAGTTAGACGATGAATTTGCTAAAGATACATCTGACTTTGATACATTAGCAGAATTAAAAGAAGATATTACTAAAACTTTAGCTAGCAAAAAAGAAGATTCAGCAAAGCAAGAACAACAAGATGAATTATTAGTTAAAGCTGTTGAAAATGCAAAGATGGAAGTACCAGCAGAAATGTTTGATAATGAAGTTGATAACATGGTTAGCAACTTTGCAAACACAATGCGTTACCAAGGTCTTTCATTAGAGCAATACTTAGGTATGACTGGCGGTAACATGGCTACATTTAGAGATAGTTTGAAAGATGAAGCTGAAAAACGTGTTAAAGGCCGTTTAGTATTAGAAGCCATTGCTAAAGCTGAAGCAATTGAAGTTTCTGAAGAAGATTTAGATGAAGAAATGAAAAAAATGGCTGAAATGTATAATATGGAATTAGCAGAGTTAACTAAAGCTGTTGGTGAGCATGAGAAAGAGAACATCAAAGCAGACTTAGCAACTCGTAAAGCATTAGATTTATTAGTTGAAAATGCTAAAGAAGTGTAATATTTTTTAGCTTATTTACGTAAGATAAAACAGTTAGGAGGTATGATAATGAGTAATTTAGTACCAATGGTTGTTGAGCAAACTAGCCGCGGAGAGCGTTCTTACGACATATATTCTAGACTTTTAAAAGAGAGAATCATATTTTTAGGTAGTGAAGTTAATGAGGTTACAGCAAGCCTTATAGTAGCGCAACTATTATTCTTAGAAGCTGAAGACCCTGATAAGGACATTCAACTTTATATTAATAGTCCAGGAGGTTCTATTACTGCTGGTATGGCTATCTACGATACAATGAAATACATCAAACCTGATATTTCAACTATTTGTATTGGTATGGCTGCTAGTATGGGTGCATTTTTACTTGCCGGAGGCACAAAGGGTAAAAGATTCGCATTACCTAACTCTGAAATTATGATTCATCAACCTCTTGGTGGTACACAAGGTCAAGCTACAGACATTCAAATCCATGCGGAAAGAATCGTAGCAATGAAAAAACGCCTTAACACTATATTAAGTGAGAATACTGGTCAAGACCTTGAAACTATCGAGAGAGATACTGAAAGAGATAACTTTATGTTAGCCGATGAAGCTGTGAAATATGGACTTATCGATAAAGTTATCGCTAACAGATAATTAAAGAGGTGATGCAATGCCTAATCGATTTGAAGATAATAAAAGAAAACTACAATGTTCATTTTGTGGCAAATCTCAGGATCAAGTAAGACGACTTATTGCGGGTAATGAAGTATATATTTGTGATGAGTGTGTAGATCTTTGTACAGAGATTATTGAAAAAGAGTTTGCAGAATTTGAAGAAGACTACGAAATGAGTGATTTACCTAAACCAGCAGAAGTTAGAACATTTCTTGATGAATATGTTATTGGTCAGGATGATGCTAAAAAAGCATTGGCTGTTGCAGTATATAATCATTATAAACGTATCCATGCTGGTAATAAACATAATGATGTTGAACTTCAAAAGAGTAATATCATTATGATTGGACCTACTGGTTCTGGTAAAACTTATTTAGCTCAAACCTTAGCTAGATTCTTAAATGTACCATTTGCAATTGCTGATGCTACATCTTTAACAGAAGCTGGTTATGTTGGTGAAGACGTAGAAAATATCCTATTAAAGCTGATTCAAGCAGCTGACTATGATATTGAGAAAGCCGAACACGGTATCATTTATGTTGATGAAATCGATAAGATTTCTCGTAAATCAGATAACCCATCCATTACACGTGATGTAAGTGGAGAAGGTGTGCAACAAGCCCTTCTAAAGATATTGGAAGGTACGGTTGCATCAGTTCCACCTTCAGGTGGTCGTAAACATCCACATCAAGATTTTATTCAGATTGATACGACAAATATTCTATTTATTTGTGGTGGTGCCTTTGATGGTATGGATAAAATTATTCAAAATCGTATTGGTAAAAAAGCCATGGGATTTGGTGCAGATATTAAGACTACTAAAGAAAAAGAGAAGGATAAAATCCTTAAAAACTTGTTACCACAGGACTTGCTCAAGTATGGGCTTATTCCTGAATTTGTAGGTCGTTTACCTGTAAGTGTTACTCTTGATCTTTTAGATGAAGAAGCGCTTATCCGTATTCTATCAGAACCTAAAAATGCTTTAGTTAAGCAGTACGAGAGTCTGTTTGAAATGGATGATGTACGCCTTGAATTTGAGGAAGACGCATTAAAAGCCATAGCGCATAAGACGATGGAAAGAAAAACAGGTGCAAGAGGTTTAAGAGCTATTATTGAAGAATCTATGCTTGAAATTATGTATGAGATTCCTTCTCGTAAACATGTGGAAAAAGTGATTATCTCTAAAGAAACCATTGAGAATAATCAACCACCATCAGTTGTCATTAATGAAAACAAACAGCCTATTGCTAAGAAACGCAAAAAAGCAGTTGATAATAAAAAAGGTGAAACAGCTTAATAGAAATCGCAACCTATAAAGGTTGCGATTTTTTCATGTATGCATTCAATGAATTTAGAATGGAAGTCCAATTTGTTCATAAGAGTTGGTATGATAGGTTTTAATATCCCTCATCTTGATGGGGATACCTTTACCTTGGCAAAACTCCTTAAGACGATTATAAGTATGCCTTGATTGTGGAGAATAGCAACTATAAGATTTCCCAAAGGTATCATGGTACTTCTGAGATAGACCTTTAAAGTGATTATTGAGCTGTTCATAGAAATATTCCCTTTGCCCATCTCTGATAGTCATCCCCATGCTGGGATATATAAACTTAGCACCATGATCAATACTTTTCTCAACCACATCCATGACCTGTTCAACCCTATCATCAATGAAAGGAAGTATAGGCATTAATAAGATACCTACATAAATCCCCGCTTCGCTTAATACCTTTACTGCTTCGAGTCGTTTAGAGGGCAAGGGTGCATGGGGTTCAATAATTTTTGCTAATTCATCGTTGGTAGTTGTTATGGTAATAGCGACAGCAGCGAATACTTCATTGACTTTTTTCAATAAGTTCAGATCCCTAAGGACTAGATCGCTTTTTGTATTAATATGAACGGGATAGCGATAATAAGCCATGAGTTCCAAAGCTTGTCTTGTCAATGAGAGTTCTTTTTCTATTGGCATATAGGGATCACTCATAGCACCTGTCCCAATGGTTCCTTTAACAGTCTTTGATGGTAACTCACGTTTAAGCAATTCAATAGCATTTTCCTTCGCAATGATTTCAGAATCAAAGTTTCTTATTTGATAGCAACTACTTCTTGAGTCGCAATAAATGCAGCCGTGTTGGCAGCCTCTATAGATATTCATGGTGTAATAGGTACCAAACCATGACGCGGGTCTTTTATTCTTAATGAGCATTTTTTTTGCTTCCTTGTATGTGATCTTCATCAACTTCACTCCAATTTCATTTACTCCTATAACTCTATTATACATGTATTATTGTGACATAAGTATGTCGTATTAACATCTTAATAAATCTAGAAGAAAATTACAAAAATATATTGACATGGATTGCATATTAGTGTACTATGTAGATAGTACACTAATACTGTATAGCATTTATGGATAAATGATTTGGAGAGTGATCAAATGAAAAGAGTAAGTTTTACACTGTTACTTTGCTTAATGGTCTTAACTGCTTGTATGGGATCAAAAGATGATTCTAAAGATTTAAGTGTTAATCTAGGAGATGAAGTAACAGTTACCACAGACACGACTGACACAATAAATACAGAAAACATGACTGAAGCTTCTTACACAATAGATGAGTTAACAAATGCTATCCTAAGTAATGATACTGGATTAGTCAATGCAATTATTGAAGAAAATCTGTTGGATATTAATCAACCAGATTCAGAAGGTCACTATCCTCTTGAAATGGTATTGATCATGGATAACTGTGAAATTGCAGAAACATTATTAGCAGCTGGTGCAGATGCTAATGTGTTAACAGCTGATGGTTCTAAAGTCTATGATTTGGCAATGGAAAGTTCAAGTTCTTTGTTAAAATCAATTTTTGAAGAGTATGATAAGCAGAAGTCGCTATGATAATATGATGAACCTTGCGCTATACCATGAAGATGAGTTAAATTAATAAGGAGGTGAAGGCGTGGAATATGATAATAATATACCGATCTACTTACAGATTATTGATAGCATAAAGACTGATATAGCAACTGGTAAAATTAATCCAGGAGATAAGTTGCCTTCAACTAGACAGCTAGCCATTGTATATGGCGTTAATCCTAATACAGCTAGTCGAGTATATAGAGAAATGGAGAATGATAGTATGGTTTATACAAAAAGAGGTATGGGTACTTATGTTATAGATTCTAAAGAAATTATAGACACATTAAAACAAGAACTCGCTGAGCAGCTACTTGAACAATTCACGGATGGAATGGTCAAACTAGGATTCACAAAAAAAGAAATAGTTGACTGTTTGGTGAGTAAGTACGAGAAAGAGGTGGAATAAATGATGTTACAAATTGAGGGGTTAGTCAAAAGATTTTCTAGTAAAGCGGCAGTTGATCATGTTTCATTCGAATTAGAACAAGGTAAAATATATGGTTTACTTGGACCCAATGGAAGTGGTAAAACAACATTAATGAAACTGGTTAGTGGTTTGCTTAAACCTAGTGAAGGTGAGATAATTGTAGATGGTCATGAAATCGGAGAGAAATCAAAGGCTGCCATTTCTTACATGCCTACAGAAAACTATATTTATGAGTTCATGAAAGTTAAAATGGTTAGAAATTATTTTAAAGATCTATACAAAGATTTTGATGTGGAAGCTTTTAATCGCCTTATTGCGGAGTTAGATATTAAAGAAGAAGATAAAGTTGGCAGCTTATCTTCTGGTCAAAAGAACCGCTTAAAGTTAGCAGTCTCTTTAGCTCGTAGGGCTAAATTAGTGATGCTTGATGAGCCGCTTAATGGCATCGATCTTATTTCTAGAGAAAAGATCATTAAATGCATCATTAATGAAGCAGATGAAACACAAACTATCCTAATCTCAAGTCATCTAGTCAACGAAATTGAGCAAATTCTTGATGAAGTTATAATGATTAAAGATGGTCAAATCATGTTAAAAGGTGATTCTGATGACTTACGTAGTGAAAGAGGAATGTCTATAACAGGTATCTACAAGGAGGTGTTTGGAGCATGATCCAATTAATTAAATATGAAATTATAAAAAAATATAAGAGTTTATTAATATTATTAAGTGTTTTTGGTTTGATGAGTTTATATACATTATACTTGTTTGTTGATGGAGAAGTTGAAGGAGCTTTAATAGGTTTTAGCATATATTTGTTACTAGGCGGGGTTTTAGTCATTTATTTACTGGTTAATAATATACTATTATTTAGCAGTGATTTGCGACGTAAAACAGGCTATATGGTGTTCTTAACACCGAATAATGGTTATAAAATTTTAGGATCAAAAGTCCTTGCTACAGTTATTGAAAATGCTGTTTTCATTATTTTATATGCTCTAATAGGTCTATTTTTTACAGTTACCTTTTTAAATATAGTTGAAGAACCATTAGGAGCATTGGGGATCAGCCAGTATATTCAGATTGACTATACTGTTAATGATTTCCTTACAATTCTATTCATATGTATGACTATAGCTTTGGGTTGGTTGAATTTTATGTTAACCATTACATTGGCCATAACCCTTTTTAAGAGTTTACTAGCCCATGTAAGGTATGGTGGATTAATCAGCTTTGGCTTTTTCTTAGTTATCAATTATCTTGTTAATAGGGTTTACAGCATTGCACAAGGGTTATATTCAACAAATGAATTTATGTTTGAGGATATTTTGGAAGGTACATGGATGTATAATATGGGTTATGAATGTCTAACTTACTTAATAGTGGGGGCCGGCTTGTTTACTGCAACAGCTTATTTAATGGATAAAAAGATAAATTTATAATGAGGTGAGTGTAATGAAAAAGAGTTTAAGTTTATGTTTAATTATGTTGTTACTATTTACCTTTACGGGTTGTAGAATAACTTTTAATGATGATGAGTTTGGTGAAGATGTGAGTCTCGGGGAATTTATCGTCTCTCAATTCGATGATGAGAATTTTGAGTCTGTTGATGGGAATGTCAGTTTTACGGAAGCGTATCAAAATCAGGAGGAGTTAGCTTTAGATTTTAATTTCTCTGTTACTGAATTCAATCTGAATTTAGAAGGTACAACAGAACAGTTAGTAGAGACAGAAGCAACTTATAATTATGAGCCCCTTGAACCAGAATTCAGTATAAGCGGGGATACAAAAGTTAACTACAGCATCAAGCAAAAAAATTTGCGAAGTTTTACTGGAAGAGCAGAGTCTGAAATCAATACAAAAATCAATGCCAATGTTATTACAGACATGGACTTAAGCATGGGTGTTGGAGAGGCTAATATCGATCTAACAGATGTAAAAATCCGTAATGTGAATATCGAATGTGGTGTAGGTGATTTAGAGGTTGTTGCTAATGGTATCTATGACCAAGAACAAAGCTATTCTTTAGAAGGTGGCGTAGGGAATTCAGAATTTAAAATGGGCGGAGAATTTAATAAACCTGTCACTTTCAATGTAGAGAGTGGTGTTGGTGATACTGAAATCCAGTGTACAGGTGCATTTAACGAAGGTGGCTCTATTTCTGTAGAAGGTGGTGTAGGTAACATAGACTTAACGCTTCCAGCTAACGTAGGTATAAAGATTCTCACAACAGGAGTCAATAGTGCATCTGTAAGTGATCAAGGCAAGAAGGTAAGTCTTGGGTTGTTTGAAGGCTATTATACCAATGATTTGTATAGCGAAGATGGTCCTTATATAACAGTTGATATTACTCAAGGTGTAGGAGCTATCGATATCAATATTCAATAAATAAGTATGAAGGACCCTTAGATGGGTCCTTTATGTTAGTGATAGGTTTAATTTATTAATTAATTTTTGAGACGGAGAATTGAGAGTGTAAATCTAACAAGGAAAAAGTTTCTATACTAAAGAAGCTTTTTTCTTTTTTTGGTAGTTAAATTTAAGATTAAGCTTATTCTTTATCGAGCATACTAAGAACATTGAGAAGGAGTGATAAGATGAGCTTAAATTTAACTTCTGTTTTTTTCATAGTACAATTTGTTATAACCATTATTATTGGGTTATATTTTTATTCTCAGCTAAAAAACCAAGAAGTATCCAAGACATCCTTAGAAAAAGAATCCAAGAAGAAGTTAGAAAAGCTTTTTAGGCTACGAAAGATTAAACTTACAGAACCTCTTGCTGAAAAAACAAGACCTTCTACTTTAAGCGAAATTGTTGGGCAAGAAGATGGTATCAAAGCATTAAAGGCAGCCCTTTGTGGACCCAATCCACAACATATAATCATTTATGGTCCACCAGGTGTAGGTAAAACTGCTGCAGCAAGAGTTATACTAGAAGAAGCTAAAAAGTTAGCTGTTAGTCCTTTTGGTGATACGGCTAAGTTTGTTGAAATGGATGCTACAACTTTGCGATTTGATGAACGAGGGATTGCTGATCCATTAATTGGTTCAGTTCATGATCCGATTTACCAAGGAGCCGGAGCTTATGGGCCAGCTGGAGTACCTCAACCCAAGGAAGGTGCTGTTACCAAAGCCCATGGTGGAATTTTGTTTATTGATGAAATAGGTGAACTGCATTCTGTTCAACTTAATAAATTGTTAAAGGTATTGGAAGACCGAAAAGTTCTTTTAGAAAGCTCATATTATTCTTCTGAGAATAGTCAAATTCCATCTTATGTACATGATATTTTCAAAAATGGTTTACCTGCAGATTTTCGTTTAGTTGGTGCTACAACTCGAACACCAGATGAAATACCTCCAGCCATACGATCCAGATGTACAGAGATCTTTTTTAGACCACTTAGACCCAATGAGATAAAAAACATCGTGGAAAATTGCGCAATTAAAGGCGATTTCCAGTTAGAAGAAGGGGCGTCTGATTTAGTATCAAAGTACGCTGATAATGGCCGTGATGCAGTTAATATCGTGCAAACAGCTGGCTGTACAGCTATCATTGATGAGCGACAAATGATAACTGTAGAAGATGTAGAATGGGTATTAGAATCAGGTCATTATAACCCTAAAGTTTCTCAACGAGTAAAAGATGAAGATCGAATAGGGTGTATCAATGGTTTAGGTGTTTTCGGAACTGGTATAGGTCGTATTTTAGAAGTTGAGGTGAATGCTAAAAAAGCCAATATAAAGGGACATGGTAAATTAACATTGACTGGCTTCGTACAAGAAGAAGAGATAAATCGTGGTCATGTTAAGTTAAAGAGGGATTCCACAGCTAAAGGTTCTATAGAGAATGTGCTTACATTAATCGAGAATATAACTGGAATTAGTCATAAAGATTATGATATTCACATCAATATTCCAGGTGGCGTGCCGGTGGATGGACCATCAGCAGGAACAGCTATATTTTGTGCTGTTTATTCAGCTGTTTTCAATAAATCCATATCCTCAAAGATAGCCATGACTGGCGAAGTTTCTATTGCAGGCTATGTATTACCAGTCGGTGGAGTCCAAGAAAAGGTTAATGCTGCAAGCCAAGCTGGTGTTACAAAGGTTTATATTCCGATGGCAAATTATAAAGAGAGTTATAGTAGTTATAAGATACAGGTAATACCAGTTAATACGATAACAGAAATACTGGATCTCTTAATGAAGAAAGAAGAAGCTGTAAGTGAGACTATTCAAAACAAAGAGAGTGAAGTGTTAACTGCAAGTAAAGTGTAAAATATTTTTTTGCTCTGTGGTTAAGACTGAAAGAGCATGTGAAGTTGTATCAAATGGCATACTTCATGTGCTCATTTTACTGCCCATATAAAATACTTGAAGTTATGAAATAAAGGATGTATACTAAAAAGGATACTTTCGTAATTATGTGATTATTAGATAGAGGTGACCATATGGATGGAAGAAGATCATTACCTGTCTTACCATTAAGAGGGTTTGTAATTTTTCCTAAGATGATAATAAATTTTGATGTAGGGCGTAAATCGTCAATACTTGCAGTTGAAAAAGCAATGGTTGAGGATGAATACATATTATTAGCAGTTCAGGAAGATGCTAAGATTGAAGAACCTACAGTTTCAGATATTACACAGGTTGGAACAATAGCTAGAATTAAGCAGATCATGAAGCTGCCCAACGGTGTTATAAGGGTTTTAGTAGAGGCTGTTGAGCGAGCAGTTATAGAAAAGTATGTTCATGAAGAGCCTTTTTTCTTTGCAGAAGTGTCAACAGAAACTTATGAATTGGAAAAAGAATATTCAGAAGCATGGGTGAAAACTGTTGGTGATGTACTTGAACAATTTGCTGAAATGGGAAGGATTGCTCCTGATACAGTTGTAAGTATTTTATCTACAGAAGACCCTGATGAGATGGCGGATTTAATCGCCGCTAATCTACCGTTCTCACTTGAAAAAAAGGTTGAATTACTTTGTTTGACTAATCCTCTAGAACGTTTAGAGAAGATTATTATGCTTGTTGAAGAGGAAGGCAATATCATTAAGCTACAAAAAGATATTCAATCTAAGGTAAAAAGTAAGATTAATAAAACACAAAAAGACTACTATTTACGCGAGCAGTTAAAAATTATCCAAGACACTTTAGGTGATGATGCTGTGGCTGGTGATGAAATCAATGAATATCGTCAGCGATTAGAAGAAAAAGACGTTCCTGAATATGTTATGAAGAAAGTAACAAAAGAAATTAAACGTTTAGAGAGAATGACACCTAGTTCTCAAGAATCAGCTGTGCAGCGTAACTATATTGAATGGGTATTGGATATTCCTTGGAAAGATAAGTCAAAAGAGCTTGTGAATATCAGGAAAGCTGAGAAGATCCTTGAAAGAGATCATTATGGTCTTAAGAAGGTTAAAGAAAGGATATTGGAACATCTTTCAGTACGTGAATTTGCTCCAGAATCGTATAGTCCAATACTTTGTCTAGTTGGACCTCCTGGTGTTGGTAAAACATCAATTGCATCATCAATTGCAGAGAGTTTAAATCGGGAGTACGTCCGAATTTCTTTAGGCGGTGTTCGTGATGAAGCTGAGATTAGAGGTCATAGAAAGACTTATGTAGGTGCTATGCCAGGGCGTATTATTTCTGCTATTAAACAAGCTGGAACCAATAATCCTTTAATGTTATTAGATGAAATTGATAAAATGAGTAACGATTTTAGAGGAGATCCAACTGCAGCATTATTAGAGGTTCTTGATCCAGAACAGAATAAGAATTTTAGAGATCATTATATAGAATTAGATTTTGATTTATCGGATACGTTATTTTTAGCGACTGCCAATGATTTGCAAAGAATACCACGACCTTTAAGGGATCGTATGGAAATTATACATTTATCCAGTTACACAGAAGATGAGAAGTTCTTCATCGCAAAGAAACATCTTTTAACTAAACAACTCAAGCGCCATGGTCTCAAAAAGGGACATATTCGTATAAATGATAAAGCATTAAAGACCATTATTAATAATTATACAAAAGAAGCTGGTGTACGTAATCTTGAAAGAAAGCTGGCTGAGATTATTCGTAAAGGTGCAAAAGAGATTATTTCTGGTGATAGGAGCTACATAAAAGTTACTGAAAAAAATATTGATCAGTATTTGGGAATAAAAACTTACCGATATGATACAATAATAGACAAAGCAGATGTTGGGATTGCTAGAGGACTTGCATGGACTAGTGTAGGTGGAGATACCTTGTCAGTAGAAGTCAATACCATGAAAGGTAAAGGTGCTTTTCAATTAACTGGACAACTTGGTGATGTGATGAAGGAATCTGCTAAAGCAGCTATGAGTTACATTCGTTCAAGGTCAGAAGAACTCGGGCTCCAAGAAGATTTCTATCAAAAGGTGGATACTCATATCCATATACCAGAAGGTGCAGTTCCAAAAGATGGACCATCTGCGGGCATAACCATGGCTACAGCTATGATTTCAGCATTGACCAATATACCAATTCGTAATGACGTAGGAATGACAGGTGAGATTACCCTTAGAGGTCGCGTCCTTCCAATCGGTGGCTTAAAAGAAAAGATATTGGCAGCTAAAAGGGCGGGGATTAAAACTATCCTAGTGCCTGTTGATAATGAAAAGAATGTAATGGAATTAGAAGAGCATATTCGAGAAGGTGTTGACATTTTATTCATGTCACACATGGATGAAGTTCTCAGCCATGCACTAACTGAGCCTATAAAGAAGGTGGAGAAGAATGAATGTAAATAATGTATATTTAGATGTTGTTACAGGGAGAAAAGATCAATTACCTGACACAGATTTTTTAGAAATAGCTTTTGCAGGAAAATCAAATGTAGGAAAATCATCTTTACTCAATACCTTGATTAATCGTAAGTCTTTAGCTAGAACAAGTTCAAAACCTGGGAAAACACAAACCATTAACTTTTACAACGTAGAAGAGCAGCTTTACTTTGTTGATTTGCCTGGCTATGGCTATGCTAAAGTATCCAAAGCAGATCGAGAAAGATGGGGTCGCTTTATTGAGGATTATCTGACTACTCGTCAGCAATTAAGATTAGTAGTCTTACTCATTGATATCCGACATGAACCAGGTAAGAATGATGTGCTGATGTACGATTGGATTAAGTATCAAGGCTTCGAACCTCTGATCATTGCTACGAAAATGGATAAACTTAAAAGAAGTCAAATCAAGAAACACTTAAACGTGATACAAAAAGCATTAAAAATGCCTAACCAAAAAAATATTATTCCATTTTCAGCTGTGAGTAAACAAGGTAAAGATGAAATTTGGGAACGATTTGATACCTTATTACAAGAATATGCTGATCAACATGCAGCTATGGAAGATGAGGTAAAAGAAATAGAAGAGTAAATAAAAAATAACCTATTGACCTTTGTCGATAGGTTATTTCTAATTCTCATTTTTTAAATCTTTGACCACTGTCTTATAAATAGACCGAGCTCTTTTCTGCCAATTGGTTTTTATCATTTTAGCTTCGTCTTCAGATTCTGTTTTAACATCCAAGGAAATGATGGGCTTATCATTCTCCTTAATGGAACAACTGACAACGTATTGTCCATCTTCCTCTTTTATATTTGATTCAATTCTCCTATAAAGGTTAACCTTACAGTCATTATTCTTTGTAAACTCCATTATTTCTTGTCGTATGCTATAAGGTATACGGTTTATGAAAAGCTCCAGCGTATCAATGCCCTTTTGATTAATCTCATATAAGGTAGTATTATTATTCTTTGACTGTGCAATTAATGTTGCATTAACAAGTTCTGCTAAATATTGCTGCAAAGAAAAATAATCCGTGTAGTTATTGAATAATATAAAATCTGTTATCTGCGTTTGGCTCAAAGGACCTGAGACGTTTTTTAGCAGAAAAAGAAGTATAAGCTTATTGGCAGTTAAATCGTGGGTATTCTGGGTCATATTAATCCCTCCAATACCTTCGCGGTATTTAACGCTAGAACAAATTTTCGTTATTAATATTGTATAACAAATAGTAATCAGTTACAAGTACTTTTTGTTGCATGAAATGCCTTACCTTGATAAGAATCCCTCTGTTTAAAGCGTTTTAAGGTTTGATTAAAAATATTTTTTTTATCTGTGCTCCAGCGGGGTGCAACAAGTAATTTCCAAGGTGCATCACCGGTAATACGATGAATAACAATATGAGAAGGAATGTTCGCAATACAATCGATAACTAGGTCGATATATTCCTCTCGCTCTAAGGGTTGATAATCACCATCTAAGTACACTTTCTCCAAATCCGTATCTTTAAGAACATGAAGCAGCTGAAGTTTGATACCTTGGATAGGAAGATGACTAACGTATTTAACTGTTGTCAGCATGTCTGATTGACTTTCACCTGGCAACCCTAAAATGATATGAACGATAATATCTAAATTATAAGAAGTTAATAGTGATACAGCATCATTAAAAACTTGAAGAGTATATCCTCTTCTCATAAAAACTGCACTTTCTTCATGTATCGTTTGAAGTCCTAATTCTACCCAAACATCGACTATTTGATTGAGTTCTTTTAGTAACTCGCAGACTTCAGCACTTAAACAGTCAGGGCGTGTGGCTATGGAGATAGCGACTATATCTGGATGATTAGCAGCTTCAAAATACACTTTTCTTAGATAGTCTAGATCGCCATAGGTATTCGTATAAGCTTGAAAGTAAGCGATAAATTGATCACCTTTGAATTTTTTCTGTAGACGCAGCTTACCTTCTTCTATTTGATTGTGTATGGATAATTGTTTAGAAGAGGCAAAATCACCCGAACCACCTGCACTACAAAAAATACATCCCCTTGAGTCAATAGTACCATCTCGGTTAGGACAGGTAAAACCAGCATCTAAAGCAATTTTAAATACTTTTTCCCCATATTTCTCTTTTAATTTATAACTCAGCGAGTAATAAGGTTTGTCATCCCAATACATATAAGCCTCCCTATTTTCCGATTGTATATAAACCATACATATCATTAAAGCATCTTTGAGGGAAGGGTGCAAGGGGATATGGTTATTATTTCGTATAAATTAAGCAAAAAAATTGATATTAATAATAATTTATGGTAATATAAGGTTGAAATAAGGGTTAAAAATAAAAATGCGTGAAGGGTGATTGACAATATATTTATTTATTTTTATCTTGGGTCTAGTCATAGGTAGTTTTTTAAATGTGTGTATCTATCGTATCCCGTCGAAAGAAAGTATTGCTAATGGACGTTCTAAATGTCCACATTGCCAAAAACAGCTGAAGTTCTATGATCTGATACCTTTTTTTAGCTATATATTATTAAAAGGCAGGTGTAGATTCTGCAAAAAGCATATAACCATTCAATATCCATTAGTTGAATTATTAACAGGTATTGAGTTCATATTATTCTTTTATCTTTATGGTTTAAGTATTGATTTTTTTGCAGTGGCAACTTTGTGCTGTATTCTCAATGTGGTATTTTTCATTGACTTAAAGCATATGATCATCCCTAATAAAGTTGTTTTATTTGGTTTAGTCATTGGCTTAGTTATTCAAGGGTATCATATAATTACTGGAAATTATGGTATTTACTTAGGTTTTAGTCGATTTAGTGGCTTTATAGCGATTGTTTTGGTATTATCGTTACTAATCCTTATATATATTCTATCACTAATCATATATAAAGGTCGGGCAGGAATAGGTATGGGAGATATTAAGTTATATATTCCTCTAGGTCTCTTTTTAGGCTGGCCATTAACACTTATATCTTTGTGGTTTGCTGTTGTAATAGGGGGAGTAGTTGGTGTAGTATTATTAAGTTTTGTTAAGATTGATAGAAAATCAATGATACCCTTTGGACCTTTTATCGTCATTGGTGTCTTAATAGCACTGATTTTTGGTGAGCAAATAGTAAATTACTATCTTTAATTGTTAGAAATCCTGTTAGATTACAAAATTCTACAAAACAAGATCTATTAATATCTATTTACATAAAGTGAGAATTATATTATAATATGTTTAACTTAATTAAAAAAGGGCAAATTAGCTGAAAAGCTAAGACGCAAAACCAGAGTCTAAGGTTTTTAACTATGATCGATCGGTTGCAGTATTCAATAATACTGCAACTTTTTTATTTGTTTGTAAAATAATGTAAAATAATATCTGTAATAACTTATATTATCATAATTGACATAAATGTGTAACAAACAATGATTAAGTAAATAGTTTTGAAAGTAAAAATTCGTTTTAATGGAGCAATATAAATAATTTTAACATGACAAATGATAAAACTAGGTTTGATTTCATTAGAAATTATATAGAATGTGGGACTATTATGAAAAGAAAAAAATTAGGTGAACTATTAATAGATGCTGTCAAAATCGATCAAAAAAGTCTTGAGGAAGCTGTAAGCTATCAAAAAATACATAATTGCAAGATTGGTAAAGCACTGGTAGCTTTGCAATACATAACCGATCAAGAAATTATAGAAACCTTATCTAAACAGTTATCTGTTCCACTTGTTTCATTAGAGAAAGAAGATATTAAGCAACCTGTTGTTAAATTAGTTCCCCAAAGTGTTGCAAAGAAGTACAATATCATTCCATTTAGATTGGAAAATAACATTTTACATATTGCTGTGTCTAATCCTTATAACATGGAAGCTAGAGATGATGTTAGACTCATAACTCGAAAATCAGTCAAAATTCACTTATGTAGTGATGAGGAAATTGAAGAAGCTATTGATCGATATTACAAAGAAGGTTCCTCGAAAGAAGTTATTGAAGAGTTAGTTAAAGAACTAGATGATAATAGCACTGTAGATGAAATTATTGAGAATGATGATATAGCTAATGCTCCAACCGTTAAGATAGTTAACTCAATAATAACCCAAGCTATTCGCATGAAGGCTAGTGACATACATATAGAACCCTTTGATCAAGAGATTTTTGTAAGAAATCGAATTAATGGTTCATTAACAAAGGTCATGAGTATACCAATCCAATCTTTTTCTGCCATATCCACTCGGATAAAGCTACTGGCAGATATGAATATTGCAGAAAAAAGGGTGCCACAGGATGGACGTATTGAAACAGAAGTTGATGGTAAAAAGTTTGATCTACGTGTTTCGGCGTTACCAACTACCTTTGGTGAAAAAATTGTCATGCGGATATTGCATCGTAACGCTAGTTTATTAGCCATTGAACATCTAGGTTTTACAGATGAAGAGAAAATAATTATCAATCGTTTTACGAGGATTCCTTATGGCATTGTTCTAGTTTCTGGACCTACAGGAAGTGGTAAAACAACCACTCTGTATGCCATGTTAAAAGAATTAAATACAGTTGATAAGAATCTAGTAACAGTAGAAGATCCAGTAGAATATATGTTTACTGGTATTAACCAGGTACAGGTAAATACAAAAGCTGGATTAACCTTTGCAGAAGGCTTAAGAAGTATACTCAGGCAGGACCCAGATATTATCATGGTTGGCGAGATTCGTGATGAAGAAACAGCTGAGATATCCGTACGTTCGGCTATCACTGGTCATATGGTATTGTCTACCATCCATACCAATGATGCAGCAAGTACCATTACTAGACTATTAGACATGGGAATTCCATCTTATCTAGTAGCGGATGCGATCGTAGGTGTTATTGCACAACGACTGGTAAGACGATTATGCCCACATTGTAAAAATGAGGTTTTAGCAACGAATATGGAGAAGATAACCCTAAAAGTCGATCAAAACCTAACCATATTTAAGCCCATTGGTTGTCATATCTGTAATTGGACAGGTTATACAGGAAGATCAGCTATTCACGAGATTCTTGATGTAAGTGATAAGATTAAAGCAGCTATAGCAGAAGGAAAAACAACCCAAGAGATCAATAACCTAGCTGTCAATGAAGGTATGGATACATTGTTCGAAAGTTGTAAGCGACTCGTTCTAAAAGGCGAAACATCCATTGAAGAAATGACTCGTGTTGTATTTGTCTAGAGGAGGATATAGATTTGGATTTTACGTTAAATGATTTATTGATGAAAGCTCATGAAATGGATGTTACTGATATTCATTTATCTGTTGGCACGTACCCAAGAGTTAGACGACTTGGTGAATTAACGCAGTTAGATGATTTCGGTAAACTATCACCTAATCATACATTTGAACTTATCAAGCAATGTATTGATGATAGAAATTTACATATGCTTTTAGATGTGGGTGAAAGCGATTTCTCTTTCTCTAGAGAGAATTTAGGACGTTACCGAGCTAATGCTTTCAAGCAAAGAGGTAGTTATGCGCTGGTTATTCGGATACAACCCTATAAGATACCTGATTTTCAGGACTTGAATCTTCCACCTGTCACAAAAGAACTGACAAACTATCAATCAGGCTTAGTGCTTGTTACAGGGGTCACTGGTAGTGGTAAATCTACAACTCTTGCAAGTTTGATTGATATTATTAATAAACGAGATGCAAAACACATTATTACCATAGAAGATCCCATCGAGTATCTTTATCGACATAAGAAAAGTATCGTCAATCAACGTGAAATGGGGATTGATTCAAACAATTTTGCAACTGCCTTAAGGGCCTCACTTCGAGAAGACCCTGATGTAATTCTTGTTGGAGAAATGCGTGACCTGGAGACTACAAGAATTGCTATCACTGCTGCTGAGACCGGTCACTTGGTATTTTCTACCATGCATACAGTTAGTTCAGCGCAAACTGTTGAACGTATTATAGATATTTTTCCACATGAGCAGCAGAACCAAATAAGGAGCCAATTAGCAACAGTATTAAGAGGAGTTGTCACTCAACAGCTGATACCACGTCAAGATAGTACAGGTATGGTTGCAGCATGTGAGGTGCTCAAAAATAATTCTGCTATCAGCAATCTTATTAGGGAAAACAAAGTTTATCAGATTCAAAATGTGATTCAGACCAATGTGATGGATGGTATGCAAACCATGAATCAACATTTAGTTGAACTTTATAAACAAGGTACGATTTCTAGGAGATCTATGACAAGCCAAACTTATGATTTAAATGAACTTCATGTCATGCTCGCTCGTCACTAGGGTATATTGAGAGTTGAAATGTCCATATACCTAAAGGAGGATACAAATGATTAAATATAAATATACTGCTAAGAATTTGGCAGGAAAACAAACAGAAGGTGAGTATCTAGCTGCAGATATGGAAGAACTTCGAGAGCATCTCAGAAGTCAAGGCTATTATCTATCTGAATATAAGGTGCTCAGTGATAGTTCTAAAGAAATTAGATTATTGTCGTCTGTTAAGTTGAAAGACTTAGCACTCTTCTGTCGACAGTTCGCTGTATTATTTAGTTCTGGTGTGAATATAGCAGAAGCTATTAATATACTGGCATTACAAACTAAGAATAAGAAATTTAAGAAAACCCTATCCGAAATCTATGAAGACATACGAAAAGGACGTTTGCTATCAGAAGCAATGGAGTTACATCATGATGTTTTCCCGGAATTTTTAAGAAGCATGGTGCGAGTTGGGGAAATCAGTGGTAATTTGGATCTTATTCTTACTCGAATGGCTGAATACTATGAAAAGAACAATAAGATCAAAAACAAAGTGACATCAGCGATGATTTATCCAATCATTCTGCTGATACTTATGTTAGGTGTTTTAATTATGTTATTTACTTTCGTACTGCCTATTTTTGCAGATACATTAGCTGGATTTGGGGGAGAGATGCCAGCTATCACTGTGATACTAATGGCTGTAAGTGCATTCATGCAAGCGAATTTTCTTTACATCATGATTGCATTAGGAGGTACTATAACACTTCTCTATCTATGGGGAAGAAAAGGAGCAGGGCGCTACTTCTTTGATTCACTAAAACTAGCCATACCAGTCGTTAGAAATGTGCAAAAAAAAGTCATTACTACACGCTTCGCTAGAAGTCTAGGTGTTCTCTTGTATAGTGGTATATCTATGTTGGATTCCATCGATATTATTTCTTCTCTTATCGGTAATACGGCTGTAGAAGAGCGATTTAAATTAGCTAAAGAGGAAGTCAAAAAAGGTTATGAATTATCTGTAGCCTTAGAAAAGGTTGAAGTCTTTTCGCCACTACTCATCGAAATGATTTCTGTAGGTCAAAAGACAGGTCAACTGGACGATATGCTACTTAGAACAGCAGATTTTTTCGATGATGAAGTGGAGGAATCAATCAACAGAGCTACTACGTTAATTGAACCCATCATGATTATTTCCTTGGCAATCATCGTAGGAATCGTTATATTGTCTATAATGTTACCAATGACAGAGATTATGCAAAGTGCAATGAGTGGAATGTAGTCAAATACATATTATGAAGCTATTAAGAGCGAAATGCTCTTGATATAAATCAACATTCGCTAAAATGGTCAGCGATAATAACTACCCTTACTATTGCTTGATGTGCAATCAATATAGAGTGCGAAGGTTGAAAAAATACATATACATATTTTGAAAGGGGTAAATACAAATGAGAAAATGGAGTAAAAAGTTATTAAAAAAAGAGAAGGGGTTTACGTTGATTGAATTGATAGTTGTTATTGCTATAATTGCAATTCTGGCGGCAGTGATGGTGCCTAGATTTAGTAATTTTACATCAAGTGCGGAGCAAGCAGCTATAGAACAAGATAGTAGACAATTCTTATCAATGGTTAATCTGTACCATGCTGGTGAAGCTGGATATCCATCAGTTGGGTCAGAGGCTAGTGATATCATTACTGGTGGTCAAGATGCAGATACGGCTACTGACTTAGTTTTCGATGCTACAACTTATGGAACCTACACAATTAAGGGAGTTACGGATTTTAGTCTATCTTCTGGAGTTATAAGTTATGAAGTGCATCTTGACAATGGAAATACTTATGATGTTGACATTACTTCAGAAGGTGAAATAACAGTTGATAAAAAGTAATTTAATAAGAACATGTAGCCAAGGTACAGCCTTGGCTTACCTGCTATTTGGGATTATTACAAATTACTATCCCTTTAGGGAGTGAAAGAAAATGAATGAAAAAGGTTTTACCATGGTAGAGGTAGTGGTTGTTATAGCCATTTTATTAATACTAGCATCAATCGCTATGCCGCAGTACATAGATATGAAATCAGTAGAAGAAAATCAATACAAACAAGCTTATGAAAAAGAGCTAAACATAGCATTACGTCAGTTTTATTTAGATAACGGTGAGAAACTATACTATATGGATGATTCTGATGTTAAGCACACAGTAGGAGAATTTAGTGGATTTAAAGAATTAACCGATGATACCAATCTACAGGAATATCAATTTTTCCAAGTACTACATAATCAGACCAATATATATTTTAATGATGACTATAAGTTTAAATATACCCTGGAAGGGTTATTTGGCAAAATAGAAGTAGAAGCAAAATAAGTAGGTGAACCATGCTTAAAATAAAGAAAAATGAAAAAGGTTTTACTTTAATTGAACTTATTACTGTCATGGCGTTGATAGCAATTGTTGGAACATTGATACTCAGACTCATATCTTTTGGTGGACAGCAGTTTCACAATATTAGCGATGCCATAGGTGGACGAAGTGAAGGAAATTTTGCTCTTAATTTCATTACAACCGAAATTAAGAGAAACGATGTATCCAATGCTATAGCATTAAGAACAAAGAGTGGAAATGATATTCTGGAGATTAAGTCTGAGAATGAATTTAGTGTTTCAAATAATCTATATCAGTATCAATGGATTTATTTCAAAGATAATAGTGTATACCATCAGTTTAGTGATAATTCTTTTGAAATCTCATTTGATCTCGATGATACTTCAAGGACCTATTCCTTAACTTACGATAATAAAATTAAAAGCTTGAAGTTTGAAGAAGAACCAGATGGAGAGACATATCCAGATAGTATAAAAGTGACAGTAGAATACTATATAAATGATTCAGCGGATTTTGAATCAAATTCCATTTTAATACCGATTAAGTCCGATCATTAAGGAGAATAATTATGGGGAATAAACATTTATACATAGAAGTCACACAGAACAAGACGAAACTTATGTATGATGCTGATCATAAATTTGTTTTTGATACACCTGAAAATGTTGTTAATGATGGAGAAATTGTAGAATCACAAAAACTATCAACAAGAATTAGAAGTCTACTGAGTGATAATAAGTTAAAGGCAAAAAGATGTTCCTTTTGCTTAAGCTCATCTCAAACCATTATTAGACAGTTTATAGTACCAAAATTAAAAAGTGAATCAGAGATTCGAGGAGCAATTGAAATAAAACTTTATGAGACATTACCTGATATTCTTAAGACACATTTTATGTCCTTTAAAATTTATGAGGAGATAGATGAGCAAATATCAGGTATTGTTGTATTAGTACCTCGGGATATCATTAATAGCTATATGGTGCTAGCTGGAGAGCTAAAAATGATTCCAGAAACGGTAGATATCTCAGCAAATTGCGCAGTTAAGTATTTTACTCGACAGAAGTATAACAAACATTATATCTTAGTTGACGTTAATTATAATTACATCAATGTCATGTTAACGAGTAAGAAGAAGATTTTATTAAGTAAATATGTCATTAATGGTATGAACTTTGTCGATTATACATTGCAAAAGCAACTTGCATTAGCTGAAGAAGAGGTGAGTGCTTGCCTTCAAGGAGATTATAAACGTTTTGAAATTAGTGAAGATGAGTTCAAGGGATACATCAATCAAGGAGTAATGGAACTCGAAGATATTATTAATCAGTTCGTTGATTTCATGCAGTATAATAGAAAAGATTTAATATTAGATGAGATATTATTATACGGTGAGTATGCACACCTTAAACCATTATGTGATGTTATTAAAGGAATGACGAATATACCAGTTAATACTTATATGAAGGAAGAAGGTACATTTGCCAATATAATTGGTTGTACCATAAGAGAGTAGGTGGGTACTAAATGACTGATATAAATTTACTATATACCATTAAAGAAAAGTTAAATGCCAAAAGAAGAGATAAGACTAAGAGTTTTTTATTAGCTTTACCCATTCTGCTTGTATTTGCCATAACAGCAATAATGTATATATCTTATGTTATGCAGACCAGTACATATGAAGAAAAAAGAATAGCTATTGAAGTAGATCAAAATACAGTAGCTCAAATTAACGAAATTAAAACAGAAATAACAGATTTACAAGATTTGAAGATAATCTATGAAAGTCTTAAGAATGCTAATGGATCAATTAGTCAGATTACATTGTTTGATGATTTAAAATTGCTATTTCCAGAAGGGGTCTTTATCTTGAGCTATACAGTTAATGATCAAGGCGATTGTACAATGTCTGGTGAAGCTGATGATGAAGAAAGTGTTGCTTATCTCATCAATAACCTGAAGACCTATAAGAGTTTTTATCAAATAGAAGTTAGTTCAATTACAGTAAATGAGGAAGGTAAGTCATCATTTTCACTTACATTCAAGATAGAAGGTGAATCAAATGGGGCGTAACAAAGCATTAAGTAAATTAAGTTTTAGAGAGTTAGTACTTATTGTTGTACTATTCACAGTTTTACTCATGTATTTGAGTTACACTTATATTGTAACACCTGTTATGGAGAAACATGATCAAGCCAAATCTCAATTTGAAATAGCACGGACCAAATCGGTACATGTAAAAGAAGATATAGAAAAAAAAGATGCCTATGACGAAGAAAAAAATAATTTAATAGATGAGATTAAAGTTTTTACTAAGCAATTCCCGGATAGTATCGATCAAGAAAAGATATTATTAGATTTAATAAGTGATGAAGAAGAATGTAAAGTCGTTATTAGTAACTATAGTTTTAACACTTTAGAGTTATTTCCTATTGCTGATTATCAGCCAATTCAATCACTAGACGGTGAAAATAAATCAGAAAAAAGTGCGACTACTAATACATTAGATGTAGATTTATCAAAGTATCCCAATGCTTATGTTTTGGAATATGGTGTTTCTTTGAGCCTTAACGGAGACTTTCAAGAGGTATATGATTTTATTGAAGCAATTGAAAATCATGAAGAGCATATAAAAGTTAATACTGTTTCTATGGTAAGTTCAGAGAGAAGGATAAACTGCTCTCTAAATCTCACTTATATTGGATTCTTAAATGGAGATCAGGCTAATGTCATCAATAATTCTTTAAAGAATACGGGAGATAGAGAGAGTATTTTTGCTCAAACTGACTTCAAAGGTAGCGCTCCTACTGAGAATAGTTACAATAAATACAATCCAGACTTTTCTCTGCTAATTAACACATATTTAGAGAATGGACCAAAATTTAGTTTAAGTAAGAGTGGTGACAACTCTTCTGAAGTTTATGTTGATGGTAACAAAGTTGTTGAAGCAAATATACTCATTTCTGAGGGGGCAGATAGGTATACATATACTTATGGGTTTGGAGAAACGACCTATATGGGAGAATTTTCAGAGATTCGTAGTAAGGATGAGATCATATATATTAATGTCGTATCCAAAAAACGAGTTGATCAAAATGATCAAACTGGTGTGTTGTTGACACTTAATAATGATACGAACCATTTAGTTCAGTTGACTATTATAAGTGATGATGAGAATAGTCCACGCTTTCGATTAGTTGAAAGTAGTGGGAGGGTGATTGTCAAAAAATGAAATTAAAGAAATTAATTAAGGATGAAAGAGGTATCTCCCTTGTCGAACTTGTCTGTTCTCTTGCTGTTTTATCTATCATCACAGGTACATTGCTAAACATGTACATCTTCTCAGCTCAAGTTGAGGCTAAAGCAAGTGCAAGAGAACGTGCATTAAGTATCAGTGAAGAGATAGCTGGTTTCTATGATTTAGCTGAAAGTATAAGCAGTTTTGAAAGTATTTTAAGTGCAAACACTTCAGGGGCTGCTTCAGGTTGGCAGAAAGATAATACCTATTCAGGAATTAAGTATGATAAATACTTTGATTATAACTGGTATAAGGAAACCAACGAAGCTCATCAGTATTATAAAGGTACAATTATCATTGATAATGGAACTGGGGCCACAATTAAGACAAAGGGAACTTATACCAAGGAAGACTGCAATATAAGTGCTAGCAATTTGATAAATAATACTCTAATAATAGAAGACTTTGACTCAACACAAATCAAGTTAATCTATGGACAAGAAAAATTACTTAACAAGAGCGCTATTGGGAATGAATTAGTTATCTTGATTGAAGGCGATCATGATTTACCAATGAAGAACATAGAGAGTCAGGTTGATATACCTGTAAAAATACTGTTATATGATAAGGAACATACGCTTCAAAAAGATAACTTTACTATAACGAATCCTGGAGTAGGTATAACTATCACTGAAGATGTACAAGTTGGAAGCGACCAAAATCTACAATCAATTTCTATAGAATTTTTTAAGAAGGACGATGAATCTTATCAAGTAATCACTAAGCAGAATTATAAATATGGAGGGCTATAGAATGTTAAAAAAATTTCGCTATGATGTTAATGGTTCTACCCTCCTCATGACAGTAGTGGTTATGATGTTACTAGTAGTTTTATCAACGGTATTAATCACTTTGAGTGCAGCACATTTTAAAATTAGCCATGCTTATAATGAAAATTCTAATGAGTTTTACGAATTAGATCAGCAGTCAGAAGTAATATTAAAGCATATTGACACGGAATTAGAATTGGCAGAAAAGTTTGCGCAAGAATATATAAGCAACGAACTTTATAAGATAAGTGATTTATCAGATAATCAACTTGATCAATCAATAGGAACTCAAAGTTTTAATATGAGTAGTTTGCTGAAAACAATATATGATTATGAGTTGCCAAAACAAGATGATGCTACTTATTTACAATTGTTTAATACTGATTTTAATTATCAGACATATTTTCATGAGAAGTACATTCGAGATGTAGTGGAACAAGCAGATTTATTAAAAGATGAGTTTGATACAAGTGCTCCTGCAAATGCTTACTTTGACCTCTTAGAGGACTATACTCAAGAAATATTTAACTCAATCTATTTTATGGTGGCAAAAGAACGTTTAGATGATTTATTAGAGGATAGTTCTAAACCTCTTGAGGATTATTTTACATTGACTTTAGATGATAATCGTGGTCTAGGTCCAGATAATCGTAGTATGTATGAACCAGATTTGATTGTTGAAGGAAAAAGCGATGGCGTAGACGAATCTTTAAAGCTTAAACTTCAAGTAATAATCCCGCAATACCAAGTAGCTCCAGAGATATCCTATAAGCAATTTAGCACAAATCCTGTTTGGACGAATGCTATAATTGCTTCAGACTATATCGATTTTACAAGTGGTGAAACTGAGATCAATGGTGATCTCTACGCAGTTGGTGAAAATAGTAGTCAAGGTGTTAGTGTTTCTTCAGGAGCCAATGCGGTAGTAAAGGGTAATGTTTATACACCTGAGGATATAGTTGTGCAAGGAAATAGTAGCCAGTTAAATGTAGAAACCTATGTAGATACCATGGAGGTGAGTTACAAAAAGCATCTATATAGTGATACTATAGACAGCTTATATTACTTGGAAGGTGTTAACGGTAAGAATGTCACATCAACTTTTGGACCTGAAGATGATGATGGTAATAAACCCTATTCTATTGGCGAGATGGATGATAAAGATTTTTGGTATTTTAATAAAGACGATGAAGGCGGTAATGTATATTGTAATAATTTGAAGGTAGGTACTGCTGAGAATGCAATTCTTGAAGTTGAAAATGCGTGGGTATTCAATGATGTCATCATGAATGGTACTAAGGATACTTTTAATAGAGACTCTAACCTAATGATTAATAAAATATTATTAGGATTAAACTCAGAAGGGGCTTATGGGAGCTCAGGCATAGATCCTACAAAGAGTAGTACTGTTATTAATAACTCATTTAATAAAGGTGGCAAAATTACTTTAAACAAATACCTCATTACAGGTTTAGCATTTATGCCTTTTGATAAATTAGACGGAAATTCGGGGAACCATTATTTTCGAACAGTTGAGGGTATAACATCGAATAATACAGAAATTTTCACAGAAGTCTATGATACAGGTGATTCTAGTAATCCAAGGTATACATTAGTTACTCCACAGGGTGAATTTGATTATTACCTTGAAGATTACTTTGGTATCATTAGTGATGATAGTGAATTAAAAGATAAATTTAATGTGTTGGACTATGATAGTGATAATAACCTGGATGTAGAGACAAATATATTTATTAATGTTGATGCTCCAACTCATGTTATAGGTTATTCGACCGGTGCAGTATTAGCGCATTTTAAAAATGGTGTTGGTACTTATGATGCATCTGCTGATTACAAAAAGGGTGGAATTATAGATCTGAATACAACCTATGCAACGCTGAATGAAGAGACGATAGGGAATATAAAGGTAACAGACTTTTATAATCAAAAAACAACTCAATTTGGCTTATTAGATACGTCGGGTAAAACCACAGTTACTGAATTTGTTAAAGAGAGTCATATGAACACAGTTACTTCTGATTATTATATCTATAAGCCTTCATCAACAGATGCGTTGATAGATCTATCTCCTGGTGGAGAGGCTAATAAAAAATTTATTTATACTGATGGTTCCTTACCAGTTAGAATATCAGGTAATACAAAAGGAATTATCTATTGCAAAGGTGATTTAACTATTCAAGGAAGTGGATCTTTTAATGGAACAATCATCTGTGACGGTAATGTTACAATTGCCTCATCTGGTTCAGGAACTGATAAGCTTATTCTTAACTATGATGAACAAGTCATTGCTAAGTTGCTCAACAGCAGTAGTGAGGTAGAAGAATTCTTTAACGAGTACACACATGGGACTCCTAATATCTACAAATATAAAACTGCAACTACAGGCTATTTCACAGAGAAAAAGCGTTATAAGATAAATTCTTGGAAGTGGGGTGAATGATAGTGAAAAAAATACTAAGTATGATTCTATGTATAACAATGGTATTTTCTATTTGGACAACTCCAGTAGAAGCCACTGATTCAACAAACCATGATATCAATGATGGCAAGATTGTACATATTCTAGAAATTCAACCAACCAACAGCTATGAACTTTCTTCTTATTCAAGTAGATCAGACGTTACTGTTACCCAAATGCCTATGGGCATGTTTGTTTCACAAAGAGAAGAATTGAATGGTAAATATGATTTAATTTATATTGGAATGAAGACAGGTGAATACAGTCCTTTGATTAACTACACACCTGATGGGGGGAATAATGGAAACCACCCTGATTTTATTACTTCATCTACCTCCAATCAATCTGGAACCAGTGTAACGTCCAAGAAAAAATACTTGCTTAACTTTGATAATAATAGAATGTTAGGCGAGGTTTTTCCGGGAAACGACATTACAACCTTACAAAGTGAGGCCATAAAGGAAGTTATAGAATCTGGTCAGCTAGTTCTTTTTGATGAAAGCATCTTCCAAACGAACTACGACAATACAAAACTCTATGAGAATTTCTTGTCCTATAAAGAAGGTGACTATGAGAATTTCTTAGTTGTTGACCAAGTTACGTCTGAACTTAATGACTTACTTGACGATATCTCTAATGGAGAACGTGTTCTAAGACCTAAACTAGTGATGAGTAGTGTACCTTTAGATTATACAAAAGATGGAATACCAACGTACCAAGAAGATACTGAAGATCGATGGTTAAGATTCAGTTACCAACTTCAAGGTTATCAGGAGCATAATTACGAAGTGAAGCTCTATCTTGATATTAATGGCGATGGCATATTCAAGGATGAGGAAGTATTTGTAACTCGGGATATACTAAATCCAGATTCAGCAATTGTTGATTATATGCTACCAGTTGGTTTCATTGGTATGCTTGGTTGGAAGGTTGAAATTATTGATAAGATAACAAATGTTAAGACGTATGAAACTGGGTATACTGCTTTCAAACATAAAAATAATGTTGGTGAACCAATCGAAATAAAAGTGCTTCAAATATATCCTAATAACAACGGTGGTAGTAATTCGAAAGATATATTTGACCTAAGCTCATTAGAGAATATAAGCGGAAATAATTTATTAAGTGAAGATGGATTGTTTGAAATAACTGTTGATAGAATGGGTTCTAAGGAATTCAATACTAATCCAGGTGAACTTAACGGCAAGTATGATATGATCATTATTGGTTTTAGTGATAGTGTCTCTAAAACTGCCGATATTAATAGTCCACAAGCGTTAGCAGCTATAGAAAGTTTTGTTGAGACGGGACAATCCTTAATGATTACTCATGATATGTTTCACTTTTATGTCGGTGATATTGATCGCAGTTACATGAAGTTTACGCAGAAATTCAGAGATCCAATGGGTCAAAATATTTATGCAAAAGACTATATGAATAGTAATAATGAAAGTCTTTATGACTGGCGAGAAGAATACCCTGTTAAAAATGGAGTTGAGTATAACTCTGTGGGGTTTACCCGTCCACATATGGAACGCTACTATAATAAATACTCTTATAAACCTTCTAGTGATTATAGTATTACCTCTTATGTAGGGAACAGCTTAAAGACGACAACACAGGCTTATAAGTTAAATACGGGAGCAATAAATATGTTTCCATACATACTTCATCCTACTGATACGGATAAAGATCTAAGTATAGCTACTACCCATGCGCAATACTATATGGCGGACCTAGAGGATGAAGATCTTATAGTATGGTATACATTGAATAGCAGCTACTATGATGAATTTGATGCTAGGAACAATTATTATGTCTATTCACTAGGGAATGTAACCTATTCAGGGACAGGTCATAAAAGCCCTAGTGGAAAAGTTGAAGAAAATAAGTTATTTGTTAATACCATGCTTAAAGCCGCCAGTTCTGCTAACCATGCACCTATTGTGCAGGTAAGTAGAATAAGTGATAACAAAGAATACTTTAAATCTCAAGATGAGATAGTATTTGATGTATTAGTAAGCGATTTTGATTTAAAAGATTTAGAATCAGAGTTAAGAATTTATATTAACAATGATAAGAGTAATGACTTTAATGACGATGGTAATCCTGAAGTTATCTATGATGAGCAAATTTACCCTAGTGCGGGCTATGAAGTAGTCACCAATGATGAGTATATGGAAATAAGGTTAGATAAAGAAGATTTTAATAACCTGAATGATTTTGATTTAAAAATTGTAGCTTCTGATAGCCAAGGTGCAGAAGGGGATAAAGAAATAACCGGATTAAAGAATAGTGATGATACGCAATTGGTATTAAGTTCAGATACTGGATGGACCTCAAATGAGATACTTGATGGAGATCATGGAGAAATGCATATTGGATTAGGCGTTGAAATTAGTACAGCTAATTTAGAACTTATAGAATCCATTAGTTTTGAAAATGTTAAGCTTAAAGTTAGTGCTGATAAAGAAGATTATATAAAAGTTATTAATGAAAGTACTGATGTAGCCGGTTGGACAAAGAGTACAACTTCTGATAAAGTAATGTGGACAAAAAGTATTGGGGATCTAAATTTTAGTAAAACTGAAATTGAGAATTTCAGAGACCATAGTGTTAATTTATATGAAGATGATAGTTTTGATTTACTTTTTAGTGATATAACCAATAAGATAAGCTTTGATGTCGAGATTACAAATGAACGCTTTAATCATAATTTTAGTGACCTTATTGAAAACAATAACTTAAAAGTTTCTAAAGGTATGATATCATTAATGGTTCTTGATGAAAACGATAGTCCAATGGGAGTACAGAAAGTTAAAGTAAATGGGAAAGAATATACTACTGCAGAAAATGGTACTGTTTCAGTTACAGATTTGCCTGGTAGTGGCGTCTTTAATGTTGAATATGATTTCAATACAAATGTCTATGAACAAGTAACTTTAACTGTTCAAGAAGATAACGGTGAAGGTGTAACTCAAAGTACGGTATCTAGTACTAATGGCCTAATAAGCGGGAGTGTAGACTTAAAAGTATCATCCAATCCTATTAAGGCTACTATACAAATCAGTTATAATGATGACTTGAATATTAAATTTGGTAATGGATTTAATCTCTTACTTAGAAGCACACCTACAGCGAATGTAGTTATAGAAGATCAAGTGTACTATGCGGAATTAAAGTTAGATTTACCTATAGATATCGATAACATCGACTTCATCATTAACCTGGATGAAATAGTGGATGCTATTGATGAAAGCATTATACCAAATGGCGATGTTGCAGTTCTAATGAAGGAAAGAGATGGTATTGAAGAACAGGTGGCTCGTTGTACAACTGTACTAAATGCAGATAACACTGTGACCATTAATTATGACGAACCTTTAGATGTGGATAGTGTTTATACTTTTCGCGTGCCAATTATGTTTGAGAAGGATAAAGTACTTGATTCTGATATTGATAGCATGGAGCTGTCATTGACAGCAATCAATTTAACACCTTCCGGTGAAAGTGAAAAAGTACGTATCAATCGTACTGACAGTAGAGTGATTACATGCACTCCTTTAGAGGATATTGTGTATTTCAGTAATCATGCATTTGGAGTTTTTGAATACTCAGGTAACGGAAGTTTTAGGGTTTCTATAGAGGCATTTGATGAAGTTGATATAGATGATTTTTCGCTAAGATTTAAAGTAGTCAAAGCAGCTGAAAATAGTGGAGGTAATCTTGAAGTAGAATCTGTTATCAATGCTTTTGAAATAAAGAATGTAGTAACAACAACTAGTGGAGTGGATAATGCTAGGCGTGATAATGATGATTATAAGTATTTACTCATTGATAAGCTGCCTAAAAAAGATGGTACATATGAAATCACCTTACGTGCGAAGGTAGAGGATTTACCATCAGGGAGTTCAGATCAGTACTTTATCATTATTGAAGAGATAAATCATATTAACGTAGAAAGTGCTGTAGACCTCAATGATGATGATAATCAACTCAAGCGTAAAATAGAAGTCTTAAAAGCGTTAGATCTAGAATAATCTTAAGAGATGAAAGAGTACTGCGTTGATGGTACTCTTTTCGATTCTATTTTACAAACTTCATCTTTAAAAAAAGAATATTTTATGCTAATATATAGTAATGGATGGAAATCAAAAGACAGCGTAAGAGTAAACAAAATGAAAAAAGTTTATACTATAGTAAAGTTATAAATTACACGAGGAGGAAATGGCATGGATGAAGCAAAAAACTTCATTGAAGAAATAATTGAAAAAGATTTAGAAGAAGATGTTTATGGACAACGTGTTCATACACGCTTCCCTCCAGAGCCAAACGGATACTTACATATTGGTCATGCAAAAGCCATATGTACAGATTTTGGAATGGCAAAGAAATACAACGGAAAATGTAACTTAAGATTTGATGATACCAATCCTATCAAAGAAGACACTGAGTACGTAGAGTCTATTATGGAAGACGTTAAGTGGCTTGGTTTTCAATGGGATGAGCTACACTACGCATCAAATTATTTCGATAAATTATATGAGTGTGCAGTAGAATTAATCAAAAAAGGAAAAGCCTATGTTTGTGATCTAAGCGCCGAAGAGATGCGTGAATATAGGGGTACACTTACTGAGCCAGGTAAGAATAGTCCATATCGTGATCGTTCTGTAGAGGAAAATTTGGATATTTTTGAGAGAATGAGTAAAGGCGAATTTGCTGATGGTGAAAAGGTATTAAGAGCAAAGATTGATATGGCGTCACCTAATATTACTATGCGAGATCCAGTTATGTATCGTATAGCCCACGTTCATCATCATAAAGCTGGTGACAAGTGGTGTATTTATCCAATGTATGACTTTGCGCACCCAATCAGTGACGCTATTGAAGGGATTACACATTCTATTTGCACACTAGAGTTTGAGGATCATCGTCCACTTTACGATTGGTTCTTAGAGCAATTAGAATGGAAAGAAGCACCTAAGCAAATTGAGTTTTCTCGTTTAGAGCTTACCAATATCGTGACGAGTAAACGTAAACTTCTAAAGCTTGTTCAAGATGGTATTGTTGATGGGTGGAGTGACCCACGTATGCCAACAATAGCAGGACTTAGAAGGAGAGGTGTTACGCCAGATGCTCTACGCACTTTCTGTTATGAGACACCGTTGACAAAGAATAAAGGTGTGGTTGAATTTGCCTTCTTAGAGCACCTTATTCGTGAAGATATGAAGTTAACACAGCCAAGAATCATGGGTGTTCTTGATCCTTTAAAAGTTGTCATTACCAACTATCCAGAAGGCGAAGTTGAATACCTAGAAGCTGAGAACAATCAAGAAGTTCCTGAAATGGGTAAACGTCAAATTCCATTTGGTCGAGAGATCTATATTGAAAGAGACGACTTCATGGAAGAACCTCCAAAGAAATTCTTCCGTTTAGCACCTGGTAAAGAAGTTCGTTTAAAGCATGCTTACTTCATTAAGTGTGAAGAAGTGATTAAGGATGAGAATGGAGAGGTTATTGAGTTACGCTGTACTTATGATCCAGAAACCAAATCAGGTACTGGTTTTACTGGAAGAAAAGTAAAAGGAACTCTTCATTGGGTATCTGCAACAGAATCTGTTGACGTATCAGTACGCCTTTATGATCATTTATTTAATGAAGATGAAGAATCAGGGGAGTCCATCTTAAATGAAAATTCTGTGGAAGTTCTTGAAGGATGTAAGATCGAAGCATCCATTAAAGATGCAGAACCTGGTAGTCGCTATCAGTTCTTTAGACATGGTTATTTCATTATTGATACGGAAGATACAAAGGATGGTAACATCGTCTTTAATCGTATTGTATCACTTAAGAGCTCCTATAAACCACCTAAGAAATAGAATAAAGCATATGACCAAGCGAAGGACTGGTCATATGCTTTTCCTTTCTCATTTATCAATCAAGATGAAATTGATTCGGAATAGTTTAGATAGTTAAATAATTTGACGATAAAAATAATATAGAGCAATTTTGGGGTTATAACTAAGGGGATGAAAGTAGGGATAAAATGCTGGGTAATATATTTAAAGGGCTTGAAAAATACGGACTTGATAAGACAAAAGGTATAGATATTTATAATGATGGTGAGCAGATTGACATTGAACATAAAACCATAGTTGAAAAGGAAGCTTTGTATGATAAAAGCTATATATGTCCCGTCTGTAAATCAAAGTTTAAAGATAAAGCAGTAAAGTCATCCAGGCAACGTATTTTAAGCATTGAATACGATTTAAGACCTGTTTACGATTATTTCGAGATGTATAAATACGATGTTGTCGTTTGTCCACAATGTGGGTATGGAGCATTGAACAGTGTATTCACAAAAATAACTCCCATTCAAGCAAAAGTCATTGAGCAAAAAATAGGTACAAAGTTTAATGCTGAAACTTATCCAGATATTTATGACTACAAGACCAGCGTATTGCGTTATAAGTTAGCATTACTGAATGCAGTTTTAAAGGGTGCACCATCTATTGAGAAAGCTTATTTATGCTTGAAATTGAAATGGCTGTTTGATGTAGCTATTGAATCCATAGAAGATGATAATCATCCCGAAGTCATTGAGTATAGGCAACAGAAGGATAATATAACAGAACAAGCTTTGAAAGGATTTTTAGATGCCTATCTCAAAGGACACTTCAGCAGTTTTGGATTTGATGAGAGTAAGTTGATGTATATCATTGGTCAACTTTACTCAGAGTTAGGTCAGGATAAAGAGGCCTATGAGTGGTTTACAAAGGTAGCGTCCTATGCAGGAGCTAACTTTAGATTAAGGGATAAAGCTCGTGATCGGCGTGAAGAATTACGCAACGTATAAATTTGTTAATCGATAAATATGCTAAATACATAAAGTGCATTGATGGACTAGATCCAATCAATGCACTTCTCATTTACTCATTTATGATACTATTTGTTTTGATCATAGCACGTGGTATAGCGTCTTTAGAGTTCTTCCAAGGCTCGTCCTTAAACCGATGATCAAACTTAATCGTAAACCACTCTAAATCGTCTTCTATACGCTTTAAATTGGACATCTGAATATCGATGATGATATCCATGAACTCATCCAATTGCTTTTGATTAAGATGCTCTGATGCAACAGAGTATATTTGATAAAAATGCTCAAAGCAAAAACCTTTACTTGAACGAAGATGTTCCCACATACTAGGATCTTTTTTCAATAAGAAAAAGAAAGTATCAATATACCGATCATAGGTTGAGTTAACACGGTTACAAACATAACACCCATTGATCTTTTCTTCCATAAAGGAATGAAATGGGTTTGAGCCATCTTCGGAACCCTTAGTAAAGAATTTTTTCAAACCACTGTTTGAGTTTGGACGATGAGTTGCTAGTAGTTTTTCCATCTCTTCACGTGTTTTTAGTATATGAGTATGTAACATAAGAGCTAAGCCAAGACGATTTTTTTCCTTATACAGTTTTTCAATATGCTCCTTACAGAATCCGTATTTATTGGTTTCTGTTCTTACGTCATCTTCCATATAAGAAGGACCTAACACAAAATTGATGGTATCTCGTTCAAGTTTACTCTTCATACTACAAAAGGGACATTCGTGATCATCTTTAAATCCATCTAAAACTGGAATCGTATATATATTTTCCTTCATACCTTTCACCTCATTAAATACCTAAAGTTGATTATTTCAGTTTAACTCTCCAGACTTTGAAATATAACAATTATAACATACTTCTCCATCCCATACATATGAAAAGAGGTATTTATCTGAATTTCATGATAAATGAACAGAAATCAACCTAAAAATCTTGTCAAAAAACTATAAAATTGCCCCTTGTCTTATCATACATACAGACTTATACTTTTTCTAGAGAACAAATAATACTGGTGGGGGATAAATGAATGAAATCTAATTCTAAAAAAACGATTTTTATACTTTTAATGATTTATGCTCAGTTATGTTTTATAATAGCGTTGCGAACGAATATTTTTTCTATTATCCAAAGTGATTATAATTTAGATTACAGTCATATAGCAACCTTAGTACTGGTTTCAGGTATACTCATGCAACTAGCGATCTATTTATCTGGCCACAGTATCAAAAGACTTGGTCATAAACCAACGTTGTATATCGGCATGAGTATTGTTGGTATAAGTATACTGTCCATGATTACAGTTAAATCCATTTTTGTATTTGATACCTTGTTTACCATATACATGTTTGGGTTTGGTTTCTGTATTTTAGCCTTAAATATGTACACTGGTGTTCTAGCAGCGAATAGAGGAAAAGCGTTAATGATCCTTCACTTTGGTGCATCCATTGGTTTTAGTATAGGTCCTAAAATGTTAAGCGAACTAATGAGCAGAGGAATAACATGGCAAATGATTATTAGTTTGTCTAGTATCCCTGTTTTCATTTTACTGATCCTTTTATTCCTTGTAAAGGAATCATCAGATGTTATAACTACTGAAGAGAAGTTGGACACGGATCAAAATAAAACTGCTAAGTACAATATGAAGAGTACTGTTGTTATCATGTTTATTTTCATATACATATCTGCACAGATTTGGGAGTATGGTGTTGGCACATGGTTTATCATTTATGCAAGAAAAACTAATGGCTTAACTGAATTCCAGGCAGCTAACTACTTAACCTTATTCCTGGTTTGCTTTCCTATAAGCAGATTGTTACTTAGTAAAGTGGTTACAACTTTAGGAGAATATAAGAGTTTACTGATTTCTTTCTGTGCTAACTTTGCTTTAATTCTTCTAGGATTAGTAACAGGGCAATTAATATTGATTTCACTAACAGGTATATTTACCAGCTTAACTTATCCATTAATCATGACGATGATGCAAGAGAATCTGGGAGAAGATAATGCAGAACTGATTGGTTGGATTTCTATGATGGGCGGCATGTTGCAATATGTTTTTATGTGGTTTGTTGGTAAATTAGGGGACATTTTTGGTATACAAGTCGGATTTGGCAGCTTAATTATTTATACAATATTAGGAGCACTAAGTATTATCGTTCTACAAAAAGCATTAATAAAAGAAAGAAAACAGCAAAATATAACTCCTACAATATAACAGTTGTTTGTGTGGAGAGGTTCTTTTATAATAGTTAAAGGACTAATCAATTCCCTACTATCAGGTTATGAAGGAGGAAGCAATGACTACATTTATTAAGGAAATAGAAGATTTTGATCTTGAACAAACCCTAGAGTGTGGACAATGTTTTAGATATATGAAATTAGATGATGGGCACTATAAGGTGATTGCTCATGGCAAGGTATTAGAAGTTATGCAAAAAAATAATGAAATCCACTTCCATCATACAACCCTAGAAGAATATCATGATACTTGGGTACATTATTTTGATTTGGATAGAGATTACAGAGGTATCAAGAGTAGTTTTGAAGAAGATTTGGTTATGAAAGAAGCTATCGCTTATAAGCCAGGTGTGCGAATCATAAAACAAGAGGTATGGGAGTGCTTAATATCCTTTATCATATCACAAAACAAAGCCATTCCTCATATTCAAAAAATCATTAAGAATATCTCAGAAGCTTACGGTGATTACATTGGAGACCATGATGGAGAGAAGCTCTATACCTTCCCAACGCCTGAGCAATTAAGAGAAGCTACAGAGCAAGATATAAGAGATTTGAAGGCAGGTTTCCGTGCCCCCTATATTATTGATGCGACTAGAAGAGTTCTTACTGGAGAATTAGATTTACATGGTCTACAAGAGCTAACTACTGAAGAAGCTAAAAAGGAATTGTTGCAGATTAAAGGTGTGGGCAACAAGATAGCTGATTGTGTACTTCTTTTTTCATTAGGACGTCATGAGGTATTCCCAATTGATATCTGGGTAAAAAGGGTCATGGAGTATTTTTATTTAAAAGAAGATACGAAATTAGATGCTATTCAAGTCTATGCTAAAGAGAAATTCGGACGACAAGCAGGATTTGCTCAGCAGTACTTATTTTACTATGCAAGAGAGAAGAAAATTGGTAAATAAGGGGTTAACATGGGTATAAAAACGACTTAGCAGGACATAATATGTAAGAAATTAATGGAACATAATCAATATGCATAGGAATATTGAGTAATAAAGAGAATAAGTGAGTTAATCAGGAATAATAGGATTCACAATGAGTATAAGCTAATATTTTCCTATTTCTCATATTTGCATAAGTTTTAGGTATTTAATAAACTAGTTAAAGAAGTTAGCACTCTTTAAAGGTGAGTGCTAACAATATGAAATTTCTGTAAGGAGGTATTTTTTATGAATTTAGTACCATTAGGTGACAGAGTTGTACTTAGACAACTTGAGGCTGAAGAAATGACAAAGTCAGGTATCGTATTACCTAACCAAGCTAAAGAAAAGCCACAAGAAGCTGAAGTAGTATCCGTTGGACCAGGTGGCATTGTAGACGGTAAAGAAGTTAAAATGGAAGTTAAAGCAGGCGATAAAGTTATTTATTCTAAATATGCTGGAACAGAAGTTAAATTAGAAGGCGAAGAGTTCATTATTGTTCGTCAAAACGATATTTTAGCAATCGTACAATAGTAAAAGGGAGGTTTATATAAATGGCTAAAGATATTAAATTTGGTGCAGAGGCAAGAAAAGCTTTAGAGTCAGGTGTTAATCAATTAGCGAATACAGTTAAAGTTACACTAGGACCTAAAGGTAGAAATGTTGTTTTGGATAAGAAATTTGGTACACCATTAATCACTAACGACGGTGTTACAATTGCAAAAGAAATTGAATTAGAAGATCGTTTCGAAGATATGGGTGCACAACTTGTTAGAGAAGTTGCAACTAAGACTAACGATGTTGCTGGTGACGGTACAACTACTGCAACTGTATTAGCTCAAGCTATGATACAAGAAGGTATCAAAAACATTGAAGCTGGTGCAAACCCAATTATCTTAAGAAGAGGTATGAAAAAGGCAACAGATGAAGCTGTAGTATATATCCAAGGTGTTAGCCAGACTTTAGCTGGTAAAGCTCAAATCGCTGAAGTTGCTGCTATTTCTGCTGGTGACGATGAAGTAGGTCAACTTATTGCTGACGCTATGGAAAAAGTAACAAATGACGGTGTTATCACTGTTGAAGAATCTAAGTCAATGGAGACTGAATTAGAACTTGTTGAAGGTATGCAATTTGACAGAGGTTACTTATCTCCTTACATGGCAACAGATATGGATAAGATGGAAGCTGTTTTAGAAGATCCATACATCCTTATTACTGATAAAAAAATTGCTAACATCCAAGAGATTTTACCTGTATTAGAGCAAATTGTTCAAGCAGGAGCAAAATTACTTATTATTGCTGAAGATGTTGAAGGTGAAGCATTAGCAACATTAGTTGTTAATAAATTAAGAGGTACATTTAACTGTGTAGCTGTTAAAGCTCCTGGTTTCGGTGATAGAAGAAAAGCTATGTTACAAGACATCGCTATCTTAACCGGTGGTCAAGTGGTTTCTGAAGAAATTGGTTTAGACCTTAAAGAAACATCATTAGAAATGTTAGGTAGAGCAAAATCTGTTAAGATCCAGAAAGAAAACACAATCATCGTTGATGGTTATGGGGATCGTGGTGAAATCGATGCAAGAGTTAACCAAATCAAAGCTCAAATCGAAGAAACTACTTCCGAATTTGATCGTGAAAAATTACAAGAGAGACTTGCTAAATTAGCAGGTGGTGTTGCATTAATTAAAGTTGGTGCCGCTACTGAAACAGAAATGAAAGAGAAAAAATTAAGACTTGAGGATGCTTTAGCAGCTACAAGAGCAGCAGTTGAAGAAGGTATCGTTGCAGGTGGTGGTACTGCTTACGTACACGCTACTAAAGGTATCGAAGCTTTAGTTGAAAAATTAGAAGGTGACGAAAAGACTGGTGCCAAGATCGTATTTAAAGCTTTAGAATCTCCTCTTCGTCAAATCGTTGCAAATGCTGGTTTAGAAGGATCAGTTGTTGTAAATAAGGTTAAAGAGTCCGAAGAAGGTGTTGGTTTCAATGCTTTATCAGAAGCTTATGTTGATATGGTAGCTGAAGGTATTATTGACCCAGCTAAAGTAACAAGAAGTGCATTACAAAACGCAAACTCAGTAGCATCTACATTATTAACTACTGAATCAGTTGTAGCAGATCAACCAGAGCCAGAACCAGCTATGCCAGGTGGAGCACCAGGTATGGGCGGTATGGGTGGCATGGGAATGATGTAATCAAAAACATGTTGCATGTAAAAAGACTAAGGATTAAATCCCTAGTCTTTTTTTCTTGTAGAATTTTTTGAAAAAAAATTTACTATATGTATGGTGTTCATTCTTTTATCTCAGCCTTTGTTAAAGCACTATTAACAGCGTTCATTATATATGCTGTAGTTTCTACAGCACCATCATTAGGCTTAACTTCTTTAATATCACCCTTTTTTTCCATATGTTCATTGATATTTGTCATCGTTTCTTCTAGCAAAGGATACATCATTGACAAATCAGGGTCTAAATCTTTAAAGCTAATACTTTGTATTTCATTATCATATATAGTTACGTTGACACCAACGACTTGATCGTTGAGTATAACTGATGACGTGTAAATACCTGGGGTATAATGAATGGTTGGTTCAGAATCAGAATTCCCGGGCATAAACATGTAAATCAATACGATAATTAAAATTATACCAAGTAAAGCAAACAGGGCTGTATAAATAATATCTTTCATTTTGAGTATGATAATTTTGGGTGTGCTCATACTATAGCCTCCTTATAACCTTCCGTTAATATATTTTATTTAACAAGGTGTGGAATTATGAATAAGGTTTTTAAAATGTATAAAAGTATTCACAGGATATCATATGAGTTAAATACTAACTATAAAACCAACAATTTGATTGAGCCTTTAATCCCACAATATTAAAGGAAAGCAATAATCTTTTTGGGTAAGGTAAAACATGTTAAGTTCCATATATATAATCTATATATTTTGTGTTATAATAATGATATTGATTCTATTATTGAATTATGTATCAAAAGTACTTTACTTTTGACCCACAAATATTACTGTTAATACATATAACTGAAAAGAGGGCTAGACAATGAAAAAAGCAATGATTTTACTATTATCACTCATGTTAACGTTTGTATTCGTGGCGTGTAACAGTAGTGATACAGACCAACCAAAACCTCAACCTAATAATGAAATAAGTGAAAAAGAAGAGAACATTCAACCAGTAGAAGTTGAAGAGGTTACACCAGAAGAAACAGATCAGTCTGAAGAATCTACAGAAGAACCTACAGAAGAACCTACAGAGGAGACTAAAGAAGAAGTGGTTTTGGAACCTGAGCCGATTAACTATGAAGAGGTTCAACCTAACGAAATCGGAAGCATTATGGTGGTAATGTATCATGGTATCATGGATAATCCACCTTATCATCGAACTGCAGAAGATTTTAAAAAAGATCTTAGTTACATGTATGAAAATGGGTATCGTCCTATATCTATAGAAGATTATATAAATAACAATATTACTGTACAAGCTGGATTAACACCGATTGTATTGGCGTTTGATGACGGACTATCCTCATCATTCTCCTTAACGAAAGGTGATGATGGTACCTTAGTACCTAAAGAGGGTACCGCTGTTTATATGATGGAGGAGTTCTATAAGGAACACCCTGATTTCGGCAAAGCTGCAACCTTTTTTATCAATGGTGACGATGCATTTGGAGAAGGCGATGGAACTTATAGGGAACGATTACAATGGCTTGTTGATAACGACTATAGTTTAGGGAATCATACTGCAACACATGCTCATTTAAATACCTTATCAGCTGATGAACTTCAGAAAGAAATGGCTATCGTTGATGAAATGATCTCAAATGCAGTACCAGGTTATGAAGTAAGATCTTTAGCGTACCCATTCGGTGAAAGACCATTAAATGCTATTGATCTTGTCGAAGAAGGCACATATAATGATTATACATATACAAATGAAATTGCGTTTAGAGTAGGGTACAGTGCACCATATGTTGGACCTAATCATATTAACTATCAACCTTTTAATCATCCTAGGGTGACTGCTTCTGAGGGGTATGATTGGGACTTATGGTATGCCTTTAATTATTACGAACAAAGTCCAAATCAACGTTATCGATCAGATGGTAATCCAAATACCATTGCAGTACCAAGTAATCAAGAGAAGAATGTAAATATGGATAGTTTGGGTGAAAAAGAATTAATTGTCTACTAGAATAAGCTTATTAGGGGATGACCACTATCAATGTTGGTCATCCTTTTTAGTTTACTAATAGCTTTAGTATTTTTGTACTCCTATAGAATCTCTGATATAATGGGAGAATATAAGATTAGGTAATATTTTTAGATATAAGGTAGATAAAGTATGTAAGGAGTGATGAGATGCCTATAACATTTATTTGTGGTGGGGCTGGTTCTGGTAAAACAGATCATATTTATAAAGGGATTATAGGTCTATCTGAACAACAAACGGATAAAAATATATTACTCATTGTACCAGAGCAATTCACTATGCAAGCACAAATGGATATAGTAAGTCGTCATCCAGATAGAGGTATAATGAAAATAGAAGTGTTGAGCTTTCAGCGTCTTGCTTTTCGTGTTTTTGAAGAGGTAGGCATGGCTATGCAAAGAACACTTGAGGATACAGGTAAGAGTATGGTCCTTCGAAAAGTTGTTTCAGAACATAGGAAGGATCTTAATTATTTTACAAACATGGTAGATAAGTTTGGTTTTATCGATAACCTTAAATCCATTATTACTGAATTTCATCAATACGAATATGGCAGTGAGGATTTAAGCAATCTGTCTGCTGTCATAGAAGAACGCCCCATTTTGATGGATAAGATTAATGATTTACAACTCATTTATGAGGCATTTAGTGAGTACATAAAGGATCATTATATAACCACTGAAGAAACATTGGACTTGCTGCAAGGTAGCCTTCATAAATCTAATCTATTAAAAGATGCCATTATTATCTTTGATGGTTATTACGGTTTTACACCTCAGCAATACAGTATTATCAATTTATTGATGGATATTACCCAGCACCTGATATTCACGATTACCATTGATCAAAAGGAACAATTACAAAGGCAACTTGACAAGACTCATCTGTTTTATACCAGTAAGGACACCTTTGATCAGTTGTGTAAATTAGCTCAAGATAAAGAAATAAAAATTAATCGTCCTATTATGATACAAGAGGAATTGAAATGTTTTAAAGAGGATTTATTACATCTGCGTAATAATATATTCCGTTATCCATATGAAGTTTATCAAGGGAAAGAGAATCATGTGAACGTAACGTCATCTATTAATCCTTTAAAAGAGTGTGAATATGTTTGTAGACAGGTTTATCATTTGGTTAAGGAAAAAGGCTATCATTATAAAGATATTGCTATATTGACCGGGGATATAGAAGGGTATAAGCAACCCCTTGAACGACTTTTTCATTTATATCACATTCCTTATTTCATCGATAGTAAGCGTGAGATCCTTTCTAATCCTTTAATTGAACTTATCAGAAGCTTATTAAATATATATGTCAGCAACTTTAGTTATGAGAGTATTATGCGTTTCTTAAAAACAGGATTTTCACGTTTAGATATGGAAGCCATCGATTTATTAGAAAACTATGTTTTAGAAAAAGGTATTAAAGGGAAAAAGAATTGGTTATCTGTAGAATGGATTGATGCCTATGAGAAAAAAGAACATCTATCTGAGGAGAACCTTGTTAGGCTTAAGCGAATTGAAGAAGCTAAGCACAAGTTTATCGATGAAATTCAAAGTTTCACTGGCTGTATGGCATTGAAAGATAAAAGAGTCAAGGACTTAACTGAAGCATTATACGATGTCATGATTGAATTAGAATGTCCCAAACAATTACGAGCAATGCAGGAGAACTTTGAGATAAAGAATGAATTAACAATGGCTAAAGAGTATGCTCAGATCTGGAAGACAGTAATGGAATTACTCGATCAAGTGGTAGAAATTCTTGGTGAAGAAAAAATTTCTATCAAAGATTATGCAGGACTCATTGAAGCTGGGCTGGAGCAGTGTAAGATTGGATTAGTCCCTCCAAGTATTAATCAAATCATTGTAGGTGATTTGGAGAGAACCCGGTTACATGGAATTAAAGCTTTGTTTATAATGGGTTTTAATGATGGATTGATTCCTGCGGTCAGAGATGAGAGAGGGCTCTTTACCGATGATGATAGAAATCTGATCAATGAAAAGAGTAAGGGTATTGGATCAAGTAATAAAGAGAAAGTAAATGAGGAGCATTTCTTAGTTTATAATGCCTTAGCAAAACCAAAAGAAAGACTTTACTTAAGTTATTCATTAGCCACTAATGAAGGTAAACCAATGAGTGAATCCTTTTTACTCAAGCAAATTCATCGTATTCTTCCGCTCACAAAGGAAGAGTTCGACGATCCTAAATGTTGTGATGAGCGTCATATAACGATGCCAAGACCTACACTTTTCAATTTGATACAAGAGAAAAGAAAAGATGGTGAATTAGATGAAGAGTGGCTAAAAGTAGAGCAATGGTTTGAAAGTAGTGAGGAATGGAAGTTACGGTATGGAAAAATTAAAGGTGGCTTTGACCACGAGAATCAAGAGACTCATCTATCAGATGAAGCTGTAGTTCAACTTTATGGTGATGTTTTACATGGCTCTGTTTCCAAACTAGAGAGTTATGCGGCTTGTCCTTTTGCATACTTCCTACGCTATGGTCTAAAAGCTGAAGAAAGAAAACTGAATGAAATCAGTCCTCCAGATGTAGGGGTTTTTTTCCACATGGTATTAGAAGTTTTCGCAAGAAAGTTGCAATATAGAGGCTTGGAATGGAGTCAGCTAGATGAAAAGACTCGAGTGGAGTTATTAGAAGATAGTATTGAAGAAGTTTCACCACTCATTAAATACACTACCTTCTTACAATCCAATCGTAGCAATTATTTAAAGTATCGTCTAAAGAAAATAACCCAAAAAGCAGTATCCACCTTACAAGAACACTTAAATCAAGGAGAATTTGTACCTAAAGACTTTGAATTGGATTTTGGTGAAAATGGAAAGCTGCCAGCCATTAAGTTTGAATTAGAGGATGGCAAAGAGATGCAGCTAACAGGGAAAGTCGATCGGATAGATTTACTTGAAGAAGAGGATCACTACTATGCTAAGATTATTGACTATAAATCTGGAAGTGAAAAATTTGATGTCGTAGCTATTTATAATGGTTTACAGCTTCAATTGATTGTCTATCTAGATGCTTTGACTGAATTAGGTGAGCAACATTTTAAGAAACCCATTAAGCCTGCTGGTGTTTTCTACTTCAAAGTTGATGATCCTATTATTCAAGAACATGGTGAGATCACTGTGGAACAACTTCAAAATAAATTATTTTCTGAAATGAAGATGTCAGGTCTTGTATTAAGTGATGAGTCTATCATTCGTAGGATGGATAAAAGTATGAACACAACTTCACAGATCGTTCCTGTTAGATTAAATAAGAGTGGAAGTTTCTCAAGTTATTCATCTGTAGCTGATGAAGAAGGTTTTCAAATTTTACAGAACTATGTAAGAAAGAAAACAAAATCTCTTGGACAGGATATTTTATCAGGTAAAGTGAGTATTGAACCTTATAAGCGAAGCACAGAAACAGGTTGTGATTACTGTCAATATTCATCTATATGTCAATTTGATTTGAAGTTTAAAGAAAATGAATACAACTATATTGAAGATATCAAAAAAGATTTTTGGGATCTTATTCAAAAAGAACTGGAAAGCTGAGGCTAACCAGTTCTTTTTCATATTAATTAGTTCTAAAAAAATTTTCTTTAAATATAATAAAGAGAGATAGCAAAGGACAAGTGTGCGAACGAGAAAATAATTGCCGCTAGGAAAGTAGGATTCCTTCCTTGATTATTTAGCTTAGCAAAATACGAACTTTCCTATATTATAAAAAAGGGATACGGGATCTTTTGTAGTATATAATATATAGAGGTTTTTTTAGGAGGAGCAATGATGATTCTAAGGGAGGTTTATGAAGATAAGGAAGAGCAGTTGTTAAATCAATTTGCTACCAGAAGTAAGTCGTCTAAGGGAAGAAAGCAAGAAGAGGAAAAATGTGATATAAGAACCGAATTCCAACGCGACCGTGATCGGATACTTCATTGCAAGGCTTTTAGACGATTAAAGCATAAAACTCAAGTGTTTATTGCACCAGAAGGTGACCATTATCGAACTCGCCTTACCCACACATTAGAAGTTGCTCAAATAGCACGAACAATTTCAAGAGCGCTAGGTCTTAACGAAGACCTGACAGAAGCCATTGCTTTGGGACATGATCTAGGCCATACACCTTTTGGTCATAGTGGTGAACAAGCATTAAATGAAATAACAAAAATGGGATTTAGACATAATGAGCAGAGTGTAAGAGTTGTAGAACAGATCGAAAAAAAAGGTGCTGGACTGAATCTTACCTATGAAGTGATTGATGGTATCCTCAATCATCCTACATCCAATCAACCTCATACATTAGAAGGGCAGGTAGTACGAATTTCGGATAAAATAGCCTATATTAATCATGATATTGATGATGCAGTTAGAGGAAAAGTATTGGATTTAGGTCGTTTACCAGAGGAGCCTGTTAAAGTTCTTGGAGATACCAGTAGGGAACGAATTAATAACATGATTCATAATCTAATCATACATAGTCTTGATCAAAATAAAATTACAATGAGTGATGCTTATAGCATGGCATTAAAGGAAATTAGGCAATATATGTTTAAGAACGTATATATTGGGTCAAAAGCTAAAGAGCAAGAAAAGAAAGCTAAAGATTTAATTAAAAGTCTCTTTTTCTACTATCATGAGAATTGGGAGGCAATGCCTGATGAATACACCAGTTTGATTATTAAACATCAAGAACCTATTGAAAGGGTGGTGTGCGATTATATCGCAGGTATGACAGATACTTTTGCTATAAATGCATACTGTAGACTTAAATTACCAAGACCATGGGATATTTATTGACATTGCTTTAAAAAGCTGATATTATATAGGCTTGCTCGAAAAAAATAAATAACAATAATATATAAATGCGCAAAAAAAATAAAATCAATAAAAGGATTTTAATTTGTTTTGTCGAATATATAAGAGGTATCAATAACATGCTAAGCATGTTTATAAATATTCAATTGAATAAAGGGGTATTTGATGTATTATCCTGAAGAATTAATTGAAGAAATTAGATTACGTAATGATATAGTAAATATTATTTCAGAATATATACAGCTTAATAAAAAAGGGAGTTCTCATTTTGGGCTTTGTCCATTTCATAATGAGAAAACACCTTCCTTTAGTGTGAGCGCTGACAAACAAATTTATCATTGTTTTGGTTGTGGCGCTGGTGGCAATGTTTATACATTCATTATGGAAATGGAAAACTATGCCTTTTTGGAAGCTGTTAAACATTTAGCTGATAAGGCAAATATTACCTTACCTACTCCAGAACTATCTGAGGAAGCAAAGAAAAAGCTTCAACACCGACAACAGTTATTGGAGATTAATAGGGAAACTGCCAAATATTTCTATCACCAACTCTATTCTAACAGAGGTAGTGCGGTATTGCAATACCTATTTAATAGAAAAATTGAAAAAGATATCTATAAACGATTTGGTTTGGGTTACTCAAACATAACTCGACATGATTTATTTCAATATTTACGATCAAAGAAATTTGATTTAGAAGCTATATCAGAACTTGGACTCATTATTCCTGAGAAAAGTGGTAATGGCTATTTTGATCGCTTTTGGAATCGCTTAATGTTTCCTATCTTAGATGTCCACAACAAGGTTATTGGTTTTGGTGGTAGGGTACTTGGAGATGCAGAACCCAAATATCTTAATTCACCTGAGTCCAATATTTACAACAAAAGAAAACATCTTTATGGGTTAAATATTGCTAGAACATCAAAGAAACCTTATGCCTTAGTAGTTGAAGGCTATATGGATGTGATAGCACTTCATCAAGCTGGATTTGATAACGCTATAGCCCCATTAGGGACTGCATTTACACCAGAACAAGCAATGTTATTACGACGTTATTTTACGGATGTTGTACTTGCTTTTGATAGTGATCAAGCCGGGGTGAAAGCTACATTAAGAACCATACCTATCTTAGAGCGAAACGGTCTTAATGTAAAAGTACTAACAGTAGTAGACTATAAAGACCCAGATGAGTTCATTAAGAACAAAGGAAGTGCTGCTTTTGAAGAATTAGTCAATGAAGCTGTTCAAGGAGTTCTTTATGATATTACTGTATTAAGAAACCAGCATGATATTAATCAACCAGATGAGAAAATTAAGTTCATTGAAGCAGTTACTAGACGGCTCTTAGAGATTGAAGATAACGTAGCTAGAGACGTTTATACAGAGGATATTGCAAAACGTTTTGGAATTTCTCTCAATATACTAAAAGAGCAGATGAAAAAAGTAATACAAAATACTGGAATTGTTAATCATAGTAATAAAGCAAAGAAAGAAGTTAAAGCTAAGAAAGAGGATCAAGAAGACAGCACTGATAAAATTCAGAGCAATATTCTTTCACTCATCATTCAATACCCAAGTTTCTTTAATGCGATAAAGGAACATGTAGTAGTTGATGAGTTTATTAGTCCCTTTTATAGAAAAGCCGCTGAATATGTATATAAACAGCATGAAAAAGGAAATAATATTCAACTAGCGAGTATTATTGCTCTATACGATGAAGTTGGCGAACAAAACCGTATCACAAATGTATTAAATCCTACAATCAAATTTGAATCACAACTTCTAGAAGAGAAAGCTATTAATGAGTTAGTAAAAGCTTTAAAACAAGCTAATATAGATTATTACAGTCGAACTACTACAGATATTAATCAGTTGAACAAATTGATTCAGATGAAGAGGCAATTACAATCCATTAATATATCTTTAAATTCTAAAGAGGATTAAACAGGATTACGAAAGGATGGTTTCCGTGCAATCTAATGATGCTGAAAAATTAAAGGAAAAGATGAGGCAGATCATAGAAATTGCTAAGAAAAAGAAAAATGTGTTAGAATACACAGAGATCATGGATTTTTTCCAAGACTTGAATCTTAATCCTGATCAGATTGATAAGATCTATGAGTATCTTGAAAGTCAGGGGATAGATGTTCTTGGAATCATTGATGCAGAAGAAGAAGAAGAAGAGGAAGATATCAATGATATTTCATTACCAGAGGGTATAAATATTGATGACCCTGTGCGTATGTACTTAAAAGAAATTGGTAAAGTACCATTACTATCTGCCGATGAAGAAGTTAAGCTTGCTAAGAGAATGGAAGAAGGCGACCAAATTGCTAAGCAAAAATTAGCTGAAGCCAACTTAAGACTTGTTGTAAGTATAGCCAAAAGATACGTTGGTAGGGGGATGCTTTTCTTAGACTTAATCCAAGAAGGAAATTTAGGTTTAATAAAAGCAGTTGAGAAGTTTGACTATACAAAAGGTTATAAGTTTAGTACCTATGCAACTTGGTGGATTCGTCAGGCCATTACACGTGCTATCGCTGACCAAGCCAGAACGATACGTATTCCGGTTCATATGGTTGAAACAATCAATAAATTAATCCGTGTCTCAAGACAGCTATTACAAGAATTAGGTAGAGAACCTAGTCCAGAAGAAATAGCTGAAGAAATGGATTTACCTGTTCAAAAAGTGCGTGAAATTTTAAAAATTGCTCAAGAGCCTGTATCATTAGAAACACCAATTGGTGAAGAGGAAGATAGTCATTTGGGTGATTTTATTCCTGATTATGAGATGCCAGTACCAGCAGATGCTGCAGCCTTTACATTACTAAAAGAACAACTGGTTGATGTTCTTGATACATTAACTGAGCGTGAGCAAAAAGTTCTTCGATTAAGATTTGGTTTAGATGATGGGCGTGCAAGAACTCTTGAAGAGGTTGGTAAAGAATTCAATGTAACGAGAGAACGTATCCGTCAGATTGAGGCAAAAGCATTAAGAAAATTACGTCATCCTAGTAGAAGTAAGAAGTTGAAGGATTATTTAGAGTAAGGTATAGTCAAAACAAATAGTTATTAAAGCCCTCCATAAATGGAGGGTTTATCTATATCCTATAGTTAATAATAATTTTAATCAAGGCAGTATGGAGGAAAACAATGGAACTATCGAAAAGATTACTGGAGATTGCTAGATACGTTAAAAAAGGAGCGAATGTTGCCGATATTGGTACAGACCATGCTTATTTACCTATCTATTTAGTTCTGAACAAGATTGCAAAACATGTCATTGCCATGGATATTAATAAAGGTCCTTTAGAATCAGCTACACAGAATATCAAGTCTCATCAACTGGATGGTATTATTGAGACAAGGCTTTCTGATGGTTTAAATAAGTTAAAAAATGAGGATGCTATTAATACAGTTATTATCGCTGGGATGGGTGGGCACCTTGTAAAGAATATTATCACAGAAGGTATAGACCAACTTACTAACATCCAACAACTCATATTGCAACCTCAGTCTGACTATGATGTGGTTCGAAGAGGTATTCATGTGTCAGGTTATAAAATAGTAGATGAGAAAATACTTGAGGATGCAAATAAAGTTTATTTTATATTTTTATGTGAAAAAGGCTATGAATCTTATGAACAAGACATATATTATAAATACGGAAAAATACTTTTGCAAAAAAAAGATCCACTGTTATTATCTTATATGAATAGACTGGTTAATCAAAAGAAAAAGGTCATTAAGCATCTCGAAGCACAGTCAAGTGATGAAAGTAAATTACGGCTAAAAGAATTGCAGATGGAGACAAAAGAGTTGGAGGAAGCAATGGAATGAATGTACGTGTAGAAGATATTTGCAAGGCAATGGAGCAGATCGCCCCAACTTATATGGCTGAGAAATGGGATAATGTTGGTTTGCTCGTAGGCAGGAAGGAAAGGAAAGTACAAAGAATCTTACTAGCGTTAGATGCTACACCAGATGTAATTAATGAAGCTATAGACAATAAAGTAGATTTAATTATCACACATCATCCTGTTCCTTTTAAGCCTGTTTCTCGCATTAATTCGGATCATCTAGTTGGCAGGCAATTGCTAGACCTTATGGAGAATAAGATTGCATTATTTACGGCTCATACTAATCTAGATGCTACAACTGGTGGCACAGCCGATGTAGTTGCTGATCTACTAGGGCTTACGGATCAAAAACTCTTAACTCAATTAGGAGTAGAGAAGCTATTAAAGTTGGTAGTTTTTGTACCAGAGAAGGATGCTGAACATGTGAGGCAGGTTATAGGGGATGCTGGTGCAGGGCATATCGGTAATTACAGCCATTGTACTTTTAGTACATCTGGAGAAGGTACATTTTTACCTCAAGATGGATCTAACCCCTATATTGGACAGCAGGGTCACTTAGAAAAAGTTAATGAACTGAGAATTGAGACGATTGTATCAAGCAGTCAAGTAAGTAATGTTATTAAAGCAATGATAGATGCTCATCCTTATGAAGAGGTTGCTTATGATCTTTATCCACTAAAATTAGAAGACCAACCCTTCGGCGCAGGAAGAGTAGGTTATCTAAAAACAACAATGTCACTAGAAAGTTTTGCTAAAGAAGTTAAAGAGAAGTTACAGCTAGAATCCATCCAATATGTAGGTGATCCAAACAAGATTATTAAAAAAGTGGCTTTATGTACAGGGTCTGCAATGGATTTTATTGATGATGCCATAGGATCAGGTGCAGATGTTTATCTAACTGGTGATATTAAGTATCATGAAGCCTCTGATGCAGTTTCAGATGGTATAGCACTTGTTAATGCGAGTCATTTCGGAACAGAATGCCTCATATTACAGATGTTAGAGGAAAAGCTAAATAATATATTCGCAAATGTCGATATTATTAGAACAAAGGTTCAAAAGGACCCCTTTATAACATTATAATAGATGGGGTATGCATAGAAATCAATCTATGTCATAAGCATAAAAAGAAAGAAGTGATGTTACATGCATAAGGAGTCGGTAAAAGTAACATTCAAGGGTGGGGAAGAACTACATGTTCAACCAGGGACTTCATTATTAGAGATTTCAAAAATGATTAAGACAGAGGAAGATACCTTAATCTTAGCTGGTATATTAAACGGCAAGTTAAAAGAATTATTTGAGACTGTTGAAGATGACTGTACAGTATCCTTTATTGATTTAACTCATATTGATGGTTTGAGAATTTATCAACGTAGTTTAAGTCTAGTTTTACTACGTGCGATCTTTGAAGTCATTGGAAGGGAAGAAGTTAAAAAAGTGTCTCTTAATCACTCTATCAATAAAGCTTTGTATTGTGATATTGATGCTCCTATAGTTATAACAGACGAACTTATCCAACGAATAGAAGATAGAATGAAAGCCATCGTTGAGGCTGATGAACCTATTAAGAAACACACACTATCTCTTGATAATGGGTTAGAGTTATTCGAAAAAAATAAAATGTATGATAAGGTTGAGTTGTTTAAATATCGTCGTATTTCAACAGTTAATCTATATACATTAGGTTGGTTTACAGATTATTTCTATGGGTTTATGGCTCCGAGTACAGGTTATCTTAAATGGTTTAAGCTAATACCTTATGATGATGGTTTTGTTCTACAGTACCCAACGAGGAAGAAACCTCACAAATTAATCGAATATAAACCTTTTAATAAATTATTTAGTGTATTTAAAGAGTCTAAACAGTGGAGTAACATACTTAATGTCAATACAGTTGGCGCACTAAATGATAATATATCAAAGAGGGAGATTCGTGACCTGATTCAAGTCTCAGAAGCATTGCATGAGAAGAAACTAGCGGAAATTGCTGATAAGATCATCGATCAGGGCGGAGCAAAAGTTATTCTCATTGCGGGACCTTCTTCAAGTGGTAAGACAACAACAGCTCATCGTTTATCCATTCAGCTGAGAGTAAATGGAGTTAGACCACATCCTATTTCTATTGATGATTATTTTGTTAATAGGGAATTTACACCATTAGATGAAGATGGGAAATATGATTTTGAGTCCCTTTATGCAATTGATATAGAGAAGTTTAATGAAGATATAATGGATTTATTAAATGGTAAAAAAGTTGAAATTCCTTCCTTTAACTTTAAAACAGGGAAAAGAGAATATAAGGGTCACTATGTTGAACTTGATGACAACGATGTATTGGTAGTAGAGGGGATTCACGGTCTTAATGATGAACTGACCAAGGATATACCCAAAGAATTAAAATATAAAATCTATGTTAGTGCCTTAACGCAACTAAATATCGATGACCATAACCGTATACCAACAACAGATGTACGTTTATTAAGAAGAATTGTTAGAGATAATCAGTATCGAGGAATTGATGCATCAAGAACCATTGAGATGTGGCCATCTGTTCGTAGAGGAGAAGAGAAAAATATTTTCCCTTTTCAAGAGGGTGCTGATGTTATGTTTAACTCATCTCATATCTATGAATTAGCCGTACTGAAACAATACGCTGAGCCTTTACTTTTTAATATTACTAAAGATCAGCCTGAATTTTTTGAAGCACGACGCCTTATTAAGTTCTTAGATTATTTCCTAGGTGTTAGTTCGGAAGACGTACCAAGACACTCGATTATTCGAGAATTTATTGGTGGTAGTATTTTTAGAAGTTAGTAGATGCCCCTTACATCAGTGAGGGGCTTTGCATGGTAAGATTTTCTGAATTATAAATAAACAGAGCATAATTAGTGGATAATGCTTGATAAACTAAGGAAAATAATCGATAATTATAATGAGGTGATTTTGATGAATAGGATAAAATTTGTATTACTGATCTTTTTACCTCTCATATTTATCATATCCTTTATGTACATATCAATTACAGAAGAGATGAATAGAGAAAACACCGTACATTTAATACCTCTACAACCACCTATAGAAAAAAGGACTATACTAGTTATCCATTCTTATGATGAGGGTTTTGCATGGACAGCAGGTTTACAGGAAAGCATTACTAAGGTAACACAAGAATCTGATACTCATGAATATCAAATAGAGACAGAATACCTTGATACCAAGCAGTTTCATACTGAGGAATACATGGACATACTGGTTCAAGAACTTACATATAAGTATCAAGATACACCTATGGATGGTATCATTGTTACAGATGATATAGGATTTGAGCTTGTCATGGAGCTCAATGAAGATGTCTTTAAAGATATTCCCATTGTAGCAATAGGAATTAATAAGGTGTATAGTGAAGCGCAAATAGAAGATGGCATTAGCATTATACCGGAAGTCATTCCATACATAGATAATTTAGAACAGGCTATAGCTTTACAACCTAATGCAGAGAATGTACATCTTATAATCGATAGTACACCAACAGGACAATATAATAAACACCAAATGTTAGAGGCTTACAAGACCTATGAGGATCGATACAACTTCTACTATTACGATAATGCTTCTTTAGATGAAGTGGAGGTAGTGCTGAAAAACAGTGATCCGGATGACGACATCATTCTATACATCATTTTTGCTGTGGATAGTCAAGAAGTACGTTTTAACCCTACTAAAACGCTTTCCAGTCTTGCTAGTATTTCAAATGCTCCAATCTATGCTATTTATGAATATCAATTTGTGAGCAATGTGTTAGGGGGCTATATGTCATCAACCTATAGTTTCGCCCTGGAAGCCATCAATGCGTTACAAGGTTATTGGCAATGTAAAAAGGTTCCTAAAATACTACATGATTATGATAATGTATTTAATTATGTATACGATTATCCCGTTTTTGAACGGTATAAATTGGATAAAAATAATTTACCTAATGACGCCATATTGCTGAATGAACCACCTGATTACTTTTTAGAGAATAGAGATTTAGTTAGAAATTTTTTGATGACTGTCTTAACTTTTTCCTTTGTCGTTATTTATCTATTATTTATCTATAGAAGACAACTTAACATGGACAGGCAACGAAAAGAGCTCTTAGAAATGTCCGATGAATTATTAGACACTCAAAAAGAGATCATTTATCGATTGGGGAGTATAATAGAGCAAAGGTCTTCTGCTACATCAGCTCATGTTAAAAGAGTTGCAGAAATATCATATCTCTTAGCAGTTAGAGCAGGAGTTGGCGAACAAGATGCAAAGAATCTTAAAGTAGCTTCTGCCCTACATGATTTGGGTAAGATTGGTATACCCGAATCAATTCTTAGTAAACCAGGTACTTTGACACAAGAAGAGTTTACTGTAGTTAAAACGCATACTCAGATTGGTTATGACTTATTAAAGGATTCTAAGAGAGAGCTGTTTAAAATGATAGCTAGCATAGCGCTTCAACATCATGAGCGATGGGATGGTAGGGGTTACCCCAATGGATTACAAGGTGAAGCTATAGATCTTCCATCTCGAATAGTAGCTATAGCAGACGTTTTTGATGCACTTTGCAGTAAAAGGGTCTATAAAGAGGCATGGGATATTGATGAAGTTCTTGAATACTTAGAAGAACAAAAAGGGAAACAGTTCGATCCATATTTAATAAGAATATTTCTCGACTATCGTCAAGAGTTTATTGATATCCGTTATAGTTATGATGAAGATTTATAAAAGGTATATATTTCTATTTGACAATGCTTAATTAAATGTGTTATATTATACTAGCTGAAAAATTGAATGAGTAAGTCAGATGATCGCATATACAAAGCTGAAAGGCTGTATGTGAGGAAAGTCCGAGCTCCATAGGGCAGGGTGCTGGGTAACCCCCAGTGGAGGCGACTCTAAGGAAAGTGCAACAGAAATAAACCGCCAGCTTCGGCTGGTAAGGGTGGAAAGGTGAGGTAAGAGCTCACCGCCTCTTTGGCGACAAAGAGGGCTCTGTAAACCCCACTCGGAGCAAAACCGGATAGGGGAACAATTGTGGTAGCCCGCCACGTTCCCGGGTAGGTTGCTAGAGCTTACTGGTGACAGTAAGTCGAGATAGATGATCATCCAATACAGAACTCGGCTTATAGACTTGCTCATTACATATAAATCATCAATTTAGGATGTTATGAATGTATTTAGTTTACATTTAAACATTCTTTTTTTATGCTCTAATTTTGAATTTTATGGAGTATACTCCTTTACTCATGTAAAGAAGTGATATAAATTGAACTCTATAACTATAGATTAACTCTACCATCAACAGTCGCATGCTTCATAATCACAAAAATTTTATAGGTCCATTTTAATAAATAAAAAAACCTATTTAGAGTTAAAAGTATTTAATGTCATTATAATTATAATAATATGATAATCATTATCATATTTTGATAAATATTAACAATTATATATTGAATATCATAATATAAATTATAAAAATAAATATTAATGTATTAGCTGGAGGCGATATTAAATGCAAAGGAGTAGAGATTGTAATTATTGTGATCCTTATAACCCAAAAGAAAAAAAAGGGGCTATAAATTATATAATTAAACTTCTAAAGAAAATTTGCAATAAAGTAAATGAAATAATATGCTTGCTTAAAAATCCAAAATTTGGACTAAGAGAAATAAAGAGTGAGGTAAAATGTATTGAAGAAATTATATGTGCATTAGATTTAACAACAGGACCTTTCTTTATTGATACTATTATATTTAAGAATGAAACAGGTAGTTTAATAATATCAGTTCAGAATGAGACTAATGTTGAGCAAGTTATTGACATAAATGTAGTGCAATATACATTTGCTGGTAATAGAAGCTGTATTACAGATCAAAGAAGAATACCAGCTGGTATGACTGATAATTTTGAAGTTCCGATAAATCTCATGGGTATGATGGGTAATCAATTAGCAGTACAGTACTTTAATATAAAACCAGGAGTATACTGTTATACGGCTCTGCGTACGGAGGCAGCTGGTTCTGGATTTGTAAAAGTTACCCCTATAGCTAGTTGTACATTTAGCCATGAGAAACTTATTAATCTAGTTACTGACCAACCTTGTTAAGAATTAAATTATATTAGATTAATTAATCTAATGGTGTGAATAAGATATAATAAAAATAGAAAGACATGGACCTTGTTCAAAATCTAAGTTTTTATGAGAATATAATTATATTTATTTATTATATTGAATTTCTTTTTTACTTAGACTATTATGAATTTGAGTAGTATTAATAGCTAAAACGTTTGCATGTAGCTATTATTAATGATGGGGTGTTATCAAATGTCTGAGGAAAAGTATAAAAGTTATAATCGTATCCATAAATATTCAAATCCATCTGATATAGAAAAAAGCAAAATTAAAAAAGAAACAGCTCGCTATAATAAATTTAACAAGAAGATTAAGAAATTAAGTAATCAAATAATTTATAACTATGAAGAATCAGATGAATCATTATTTGAAACATACCAAGAATATATTAATGCAGCAGAGCAAGAAAAGAGAACAGCAAAAGGACACAAAAAGAGATTAAAAGAACTTAAAAAAAGAGATGATTTTAATTAGTACTTGGTACGCTTTCATGTTATAGAATGCATATCCATTGATATTTGAGGACCTTTTGAAAAGGTTCTTTCTTAGATGTATAAATTTTGTGCCACAGTGGTTTGTATTGATGAAAAGTAGTCTAATCATAGGGTTTTACTCTTTGTTAGATCATTCCCATTTTGACCAACTTGATTGCCAGGATAAAATAAAGAAGCACCTCGATCATAGCAATATCAAGCACATTACTCCCTTTCTGTAAATGTAAAAAGATTTATCAAAGGTTACATCAGAATATAAGAAGAATTTATAGTGAGAAGCAAGGTGAGTAATATATTCATCTTGCTTCTTTTCTTATGCTGCGAAGTCCAAGGTTGAGCTACCAAGTTAATACCTGGTAGCATGATATGTACTAGAACTGATTCGAATTATTATTATCTTCAGCCAAGTATTTATCAAAAGCTTTTATACCTCTTCTGAGAAATTTAACTGTAAGAACTAATAGGTAGATGCAAAAACCAAAATAAGCTACAAAGAAAGCTAATCCAAATAATCCACCTACAATACCAGCTAACATGTCCATAATAAAACCCCTCTCTTTTTATTTATATATACATTTTAAGTTGTAAAATAACTAAATGCAAGATGAATAGAGGATTTAAACAAGAAACCATATCTATGATAGATTCCAACAAAAGAATAGCAAATCTCGAATCATGAATTCGATATTAATACTAATGAGTAAATTCCATTCTATAAGAAAGAAATTTACTCCAATCGAATAAAGTCATCAATGATTGAACTTCTGATATAAATTGTAAAAAATGAAGTTGTTTAGTGGTTAGAAATAGGATAGCTTTTTTGTGTAAAAAATAATACAGAATTATTCTTTATCTTTACCTGGTATATATAATTTATTAAAATGAATATAGCTAAAAATGAATTACTTAAGGGGGAACTTATATGAAAAATATTGAGAAGTGGGAAGAGGGAAAAGAGCAATATGAGTTAGATGATGGATTTATTCTTATAAGAGCTAATGAAGCTGACTATGGAATACATTATGCCATATATGGAGATATGGATGATGAACTTACATATAGTTGGAACAAGCTGTCTCATGATACAGATGGGGATGATTTCAATAGATTTTGGATTTTTAAGGATAATAAAAAAGTTGGTGGTGTAGTAATACAGCCTAATTTTTTGGCGTATTTATTTGTAGTATCACCCTATTCAGTAGACAAGTTTTCTGTAATTAGTGAACTAAACAATGCATTATTACACTGGTCAGATAAGAATAAGAAAATCGTTTTATATACAATACCTCCAAGAGATGTTGATTCTTACAATAGGCTTGGATATAGGAGAAATTTTGCTAGAAGAATGATGATTCGTCCAACGGAGATATTTGATGATATAAAGTGGAGGGAAGATTTAGTTATTAAAATACCTACAATTGAGGATGCTATTGAGATCGGAAAAGTGTTACATGAATCATATAAAGGCGGCATCCATTATGAAGAATTTTCAAACAACACTCAAGATGAAGAAGTTGAATACTCTAAGATGTTTTTAGAAAGGTACATTTCCACGAATAGTATACAGGCTTCTACTTTAGTTTATGGAAGAAATACTAATGAATTAATAGGGGTTTGTTTAGCAGGGAAAAATGAGGAAGATGACAATGAGTTCTCTATGATTAACCAAATAGGAGTAACACCGGGTTTCAGAGGAGATTGTATTGCTAAGAACATGATAAAGAGAGCATTAACTGTTTTAAAAGACATATCACCAGCAGTAAAGTTAGATGTGACAGTTGGTAATGCTGCGGAGGGTTTATATTATAAAATGGGATTTTTACCTGGGGTACAAAGCATTTCGATGTATAAGAAATTTGAGTAAGGGTGCCTTTAATGGAATTATATTCTGTACAAAGCCAGATTTATTATTGTATAATTAAATATACGTATATAAAATAGTTTCGTTATATTTAAGGAGGTACCCAATGAGTGAAGTCAATAATCTACCCTTTATCGACCCCGAGAATGCTGAAACAGGATGCTGCCCTAAGTTTTCACCTGAACCATGGGATGAAAAAACTATCGTATTAAACAACATGCTATTTGCCAAAGCATCCACAAAAAGCCTTTTTTACATGCCTCTTAATTTGGGGAAAGTTTTTGCTAATGTTCAAAAAGCTATAGACAAATCCAATGCGAATATTGATTGTGGTTACCTGACATTATCTCAAGATGTTTCCAAATGGAAAGCAGACCATTATTTTCGTGTATCCAAAGAAGTCCCTGAACTAGAAATGGTACGTATATCAGGAACATTTATAACAAAGGTATTCAATGCTGATTTTAAGCAATTTCCTGAACTAATCAAAAAATTAGAAACCTCTATTCAATCCAAAGGACATAAAATGAAAGAATTCTTCGTCTTTTATACCACTTGTCCAAAGTGCTCTAAGCATTATGGTCACAATTATATGGTATTCTTCGGAAGAATTTAATTTACATGACACAGCGAAACATACTCGCTGTGTCTTACAAGAAGCATAATGATAATACTAATTTTCCCTTTTGTATTGGATAAGGTGTTAAAAGCTTTACCTTCTGGTCCTAGATTTCATCCTTATAATCTACATTCATGTAGGTTAAAATTAAGTTTAGTCATCAGTGTCTAAGTTATCTTCTTCCTTCTCTCTAATTCTTTCTTCTAAAATAATCACTCTTTGTTCCAAAGCTTTAATTCTATTTGGTAGTATAAGCACTTGAGAAAAGGCAAACATACCAAAAACAAAACCTAATAGTGCAAATGTCTCCATGTGAAATTCTCCCTTTTAATGTTTCCTAAAAATTCTATTTACAGTAGAAGTATACCATAGTCGATATAAGTTTTAACAGTCAATTAATAAAAATTAAGTGTCTGAGATAATAAAATTCGGGCAATGTTCTTTTTTAATACAATATTCAACTTAGTTTCATTATATGTTATAATTTAACATAATAACTTATAATCAACTAAAGATAATATAAAGGAGGACTTATGAAGAAGAAATTGGTTATGTTAGGTAGTGTACTACCATCGGTGATAGTAATTTTAAGTCTAGTATTTGCTGCAATAATTGTTAATTCTGATCTTGTAAATCAAGAAATCCCAGTATCTTTACGTAGTGTAGTCATTCTGTGGTTGATACTATTACTTGTATCTGTATTATTATTATGGGGATTTATTATTGGTTATATTGTACATATATTTGCTATGAATAAGGAATTGATCATTGGCAAAAAAATTATTTGGACTGTTTGCATTTGGTTCTTTTCATTTATAACTATTCCAATTTATTGGTACATATATCTAAGAAATGATGAAAGAAATAAAACTTAATAATTATGTGTTGTAAAGAACAAGGTCGTATTATATCGCAATTTTTTGATATATATGAGAACAGTTTTAAATAGTGAAATGATTTATTTATCTCAGATAACCCTATCAATTGAAGAGTTTCTTAGAGAAAGGAAATGGTTTATATCAAAGAATATAATGGTTTCATACCTCCGTGTGGCATTTACTGTGGAGGGTGCCCAAACTATTTAAGAGAAAAAAATCCTTGTTTAGGAGCAGAAGAACATTGTAAGAATAGAAAGTGCAAAGGGATTTATGTATGTTGTAAGGAAAAAAAAGGTTATGATTATTGTTTTGAGTGCAAGACATTTCCATGTAGTAGATTTAAAAAGTTTTCAGAAAGCTGGAGGAAACTTGGACAAAATTTAATTTTGAATCAAAATCAGTTGAAAGAATTAGGAGAAAAAAATTGGTTGGATAAGTGGAACCATGAATAAATAGATACCAAAGGCTAAGGAAAGTGACGGGGCTATTTTTTATGAGCATTAGAAAGGAGAGTCTCATGGATAAAAGGTTTAAATTAGTATGTTTTGATATGGATGGTACTTTAATAAGAGAAACGAATTCGGTTAAGTACTTATGTCAACTTAGTGGTAATAAAAGTGAAGTAGACAAGATTGAAGAACAAGAAGATAGACATGAGATTGACTGGATTGAAGCTGATTATATAAAAGCACAATTATTTCAAAATTTATCAATCCATGAAGTAAATAAGAACTTTGAGTCAACTGTAAAGTTGATTGATGGAATTGCAGAGGTGGTGTCTGAACTGAACAAGCATGATATAAAATCTATTATTGTCACAGCTGGACCAGTTCAAGTAGCTGATGTTTTAGGGCAGAAATTCCTGTTTTCAAAAGTATATGGAAGTACATATGAAGTGTGTGATGAAAAGTTCACAGGAAAAATTGAAAATCATTTGGGAGACAACGGTAAGTTAGAATGTTTAATATCTTATTGTAAAGCAAATGATATAGATCTAAACGAATGTATTGCAATAGGTGATAGCACATCTGATATAAAAGTATTTGAGAAATGTAAGAAAGCTATTGCAATAAATTATTCGGATTCACTTATAGGAAAAGCTGATGTTTATCTAAACACAGATAGTTTAATAGATGTACTAGAGCATATAGTCTAAATAGCCCTTTGCTAGGGCATGGACCTCTATTAAAAGTTGATAAATAGTCGCGAACGCGTAATGTTATTTATCTAAGTTGGATTTAATGAATGGAATGAGGAACCTAAATATAAGCTTGAAAGCTAGTTAGATATTCTAGTAAGCTTTCAAGGTTCTCTTATTTTTTAATTTCTATATTTATACATTATTAACTTTCTATTTCTTACTATCAGAATAATACAACCCAATATAGGTGATAGGTAAAACATGAAGGCTATACTAAACCCAAATATTGACCAATCAAGTAAAGAAGTCATTCCTCGATATATTTGTATATTAGAGTCATTCATAACAACATGTATAAATTGATCAACGTGAATATATCGCTTCGAGTTTTCTTTTATATATATCGTTGAACTTTCCATTTCTCCTGTATTACTCCAACCCTTGCTTTTCATATAGCTTTCAAAGTCAGGTGCCTCATTATTAGGGGATTCTTTTAGGAGGAAAATATGATGTGGATATACTCTTATAATATTTGCATCAGACAAGAAAAACGTACCTAAAGGGATGATGGGTATGAGTATTCCATATATATAAATCAATAAAGTGACAATAAGAATTATTATTTTTTTATTTAGCTTTTGATCCATAATTACTCACCTCCAATTAAATATGTTAAATTATAGCATAGAATAGCACGAGTTTGAATAATCAAACTAACAGTACATAGGTTTTTTCCATTTATTTTGCATGGATTCACTCTGTGTATACATACCACTACTTAAAATGAGTGCTGACGAATGAAAGGTATTATGAATACGCTACTCTTTTTCTATGCAATAAATTCCAAAGTAATCTAAAATATGATATAATTTACTCAGTAAACTATTTAAAAAAGAAGGAGAAGAAGATGATTTTTACAATTCTATTAAGTGGTGGGGAAGTTATTCTTTATATTTTGGGAATTATCTTTTTATCACCTTTAAAGCAAAAATCAATTATATATAAGTACATTAATATATTCTTGATTGCTAAGATAATAGTACGAATTATAAGTATACTTTACTCACTTGCAATATCTTTATTACATGAATTTGGTCTCCAGTCTGATTTTTTGATATTGTTAGGATATTTAAATGCTCCAATTATTATACTTATGAGTATTCTAGGTGGCATACCCTATCTTATTCTATTGATTGGTATATATAAAGCTAGGAGAAGTTCTTTATAGGCCAGTGTACATAGATCTATTTTAGTAAAGGAGTAAAGTAGATATAATAATGAAAGAAGGTTTATAATGAATTTTCAGATTAAATTGTTTCCTCAAGACAGAGTTTATATTGGTTTGAAATATGATAATGAGAATAATAGTAGTTATACCGATATACATACATTTTGGCAACATTTCACTGAAAAGTTATATAGCAGTGAGTTTACTGATAGATTAATTGAAAATCACGAAGCTATAGGATATAGGGAATATTTGAATGAGAGTGACAAGAGAGAATCTTATCAATACTATGCTGCTTGCGAAATAGAGTATTGTGATGAGATAAATGATTTTCATAAGATTATAATACCTAAAGGCGAGTATATTCTTTTTAAAGTGAATTATAAAAATAAGGATAGAGAGATTCGAGAAATTATTAAGGAGTATTTACCTAGGATTTCTCGTGAGTATAAACTAAATGAAAAGTTTGACTTAGAATATTACACAGAAGAATTTAATTATCAGGATAATAATACTTACCTATACTTAGCCTTTCAAATACTGGGTCACCACTAGGCATTCTAATCCCTGGAGTAGCTACGAAGGTTTTTTAGTTTAAGAAGCAATAAGTATTTCTAAAGGATAGCATATACATATAACTGTAGAAACTATCCTTTTTTATTGTGTAGGATAGTATTGCGTTTTGTTTATACCATCAAGCTTCTTATCCATAATATAATCTTCCAAGTAATCAATCAGGGTTGATTAAAGCTTCATTTATCTTGCCACAACATATTCAGTATTTTCCATTCATTCCCTTCTTTTATGAGTTGCACTAAGTTTATTCCTCTTTTAATCGGTTTTTTATCTTGCAAAGATATTTTAGCTTCATATTCACTATACACATGAGCGATATTATTATTAATGTCTATTTTATAATTTAGTCCATACTCGTAGAAGTTTTTAGATTTTAAGAACCTATCCAAACCTAAAATATATGCCTCCACGTTTACTGGTGTTGTTACACACTCATTGCTGTCATTAAATCTTAAAGGCATTAGGTGAGCGTTTGCAAAAAACAATGTCCTAAAACGATCCCAATCCCTTTCTGTTTCAGTTTCACCTGAAATAATATCATAAAAAGTATCTATTAAATCTTTAATAGCTATTTTATTTTCCATAAACATTCCCCCATAATTTATTGAGTAAATTATATCACATTATAGATTAAATTGGTACTTATAGAAGTGAGAATAAAAAAAGTTAGTATAGATAGTCCTATAAAATATAAAATTTCCAAGTTAACATTAATTATGATATAATATGTTAACGTATTGGGGGTGTTTTTTTGAAAGCTATAGATACTTTCAGCTCCAAAACAGCTTGCTCCTTGCAAAGACTACAACATAGTCAGCTATGCTTTGCTTGGAGCCTAATCTGTTAATTTAGCTGAACAGGTTTAGGTTCAGTAACACATAGCTTTTTAGTATTCTTTGCTAGAACACTATTGACTAAAGTGGAGGAGTAAAGAAATGAAATATGTAAAAGCACTAGAAGTGTTACCTGAGGAAATAATTAAAATAATACAAGAATATGTAGATGGAAAATATCTTTATGTACCCAGAAAACATGAAAATCATAAATCATGGGGAGAAAAGAGTGGTATAAAGAGTAGCCTTCAAGTCAGAAATAATGAAATTTACGAAAAATATAATCAAGGTACTACGATTAAAGAACTAACACAAGAGTACTATTTATCAGAAAAGAGCATAAGAAGAATAATTGGTCAAAAGAAACGTCTATGCTCATAATCGTTCCAGAATTATTTGTTAGATTGATTCCTTATTTTAAACTATGATATGATTTCATTGTAGTAATCCAATGAAAGTTATCATTTTGGTTTAACACAAAGATCAAGAGTAAAATGATTGCAAAAGATTAGTGTGTTTTTTATTAAAGATGATTATTGTTACTTTCAGTGGAGTAATAATAATCATCTTTTTTAGTGATAGGCTAGTGAGAAAAAACAAGAGAAATATAATTACTTCTTAAAAAGTATAAAAAATAATTGTTGTAAGAAGAGAGGTGTAATGATAATGGATGCATTTATAAAAAAACATGAGTACAATTATATTAAACAATGTTTAACGGATTTAAATAATACTCTTAGAGGCTGTGTAGATATAAATATTATTGATGCAACGAATGCATATTTGCAAGATAAGATATTAAATCTTTTTTCGGATTTATCATGGGAGCAAAAAGAATTACTTGATATAAGTACAATTAAGGAGCAGTTGCAAATTGATAACTACTTAGCTAATTTGGATGAATATGTATATGGGATGCCAAACATAACAGCCGCAGAAGTAAAGAGACTATTTAAAAAAGAAAAGAAAATTAGAATACCAAATATTAATACACAGGGTACAAAGAGTGTGTATTTAGGTTGGATCGATGAAGCCATTAGAAAATTATTTGTTGTCTACAATATGAACGGTAAACTCATAGGAATGGCATGTAGGATGCCGAAGCATAGTTCAAATAATATTCATATATGTATACTATGCTATCATACAGGTAGTAGTAGTGAAGTAGCCTTCGTTTCACATATCTGTAAATCAGCTAATTCTAAAAAAGGTACCTATAGGTCAATAGGTTTTGATATATGTCTAGATAGCACCAAGTGCAACCAGCGAATTTCAGCTGTTGATAAGCTTGAGGAAATTTTAAAGGATGTTAACAGTATAAAGTAAATGTGACATCCTATCTCCAAGGTAATAACCATATCTGGTGTTTATTTATGTGATTGATACTAATTAGTTACTTTCTATGTTATAATTTAACAAAGTTTTTGCATAAATTACATATTGAAAGGAAATTTATTATGAAAGTTAAATTAACTGTCTTAGAAAGCACATGTCGAGGAGGCTATCATAAAGAAGGTGATACTTACATAGTTGAGGATATTTGTCCTCCTATATGCCACGAATTATGGCAATGTATATACCCTAGTGTTTACACGTTAATAAATAATGGTGATTTAGACTTTGGAACCAGAAAAGCCAAAAAATTTCAATGCAAATGTCCAGACAATGGAAGAGTATTAATTGAGGGGAAAGTGGTTGACTAAGTTTAGTTTGGAGGAAAAGAATGAAAAAAATGTATTTAGGTACATTACTGTACTTGAGTGGTTTTGTTGGAAATCTATTATTATTGGTTATTTCAATTTTTAAGCCATGTACCTATAATAGCATAAGTGGGTTTAAAGGCTTTTTGCTGTGCTATGATGCAACCTCAGCGTATACATTATTTTGGTTATTGATTATAGTGGGAATACTCATCAGCGTAACAGAAGCATACAAAATAGATATAAGAAAGAAAAAATAACATGATAATGTACTATTAGGAGATGTTTAATTTATTAACTTAATCAAATAGGCATGAACAAGGAAATTATGAGCTAATATTCCTTGTTCATGCCTATTTGATCGTGTGATTTGCTATGTTAATACATAGATAATTGAATCTCCTATTATAATAACTCTAGTATAAGATATTCAGAATAGAATAGATAGTTAATAGAATTAGGAGATCAAAACTAGATAGCGAGTCATGGGAGAGGTTATAGACCCATTAATTTATCTATTTCTATAAAACTAACGATCGGCAGCACCCAATAAATTACCCCAATAAAAATAGATAAAGATATTATCTTAAACGATAATTTATCCTGCTCTTTTAATTTAAAAATTGTCATAATTGTATAAGCTAAAAATAGTAATCCTGTAAGAAGTCCAGGACTATATTCCAAAAAAATAACTGTAAAAATAATATGATTTAATGCGTTCAATAAGCCCCATACAACAATACCTAACCCGAACACGAGATATTTTTCTTTATTAATTCTATAAATGAAATAACCTATAATTAAGAAGCCGGCAAAATAAACGTTATGTATTAACCATTTAAAAGTCGTATAACCTGGAATACCCCATCGTGTTAATGCCCAAGCAGGAAATCCTAAAAGAGCTTCTTCGATTAGGTGAATTGTTAAGTATGTAACCAAAGTAATAATTATAAGGCGATGATAGTGTAAGGTCTTATAAACTTGTTTCCACATTTTATCCCTCATTTCTATGCATGATATATAGAGCATAACTAATTGAGTAAATTATAACATATAGTAGATTATTATGGAATTTATAGTAGCTAAATAGAGCATAAACATAAAAAGTATGCTAGCAAGTAAAATAGTAAGATTTGAGAAAACAGGTTGAAATAAATGATTTTATGCTATATAATAAATTTTGGAAATGTGGTCGGAATTTAATATTATTAATAGTATTTACAAAAATGTGCGGAAATTTAAATACTATAAAGGAGGAAATAAGGTAAATAATAAACATTTAAAAAAGAATATTGTTATCTATTATCTATACTTAGGGTTTGGGGTTCGACTCATTGCTCCGATCGTAGTCTTATTTTTGTTGGATAAAGGAATAAGTTTTACACAGATAATGATGCTCCAGTCCATCAATGCTGTAAGTATCGTTTTACTTGAGGTACCAACTGGAGCTATAGCAGATTTAGTAGGTAGGAAATTCAGCCTAATGATATCTAGTATAATGTTGATTATTGGTTTAATAATCTATGTAGTCACAAGAAATTTCTATCTATTCATTCTTGCAGAAATTATGTTTGGACTGGGATTGAGTTTTAAGTCGGGAGCTGATAGTGCACTCTTATACGATACACTGAAGGAGCTAAAACGAGAGGAGGAATTTTCTTCAATACAGGGGAAAGCTCTGTTTTATGCTCTATTATTACAGTCAGTTGGATCTATCATAATAGGATATCTATACAATATAAACGTAAACTTGCCCTATATTGTTTCAATAGGTTTGCTAACTATCTCTGGAGTGTTCACTATTTTTTTTACAGAGACTCATGCACAAATAGGGGAAGAGAAGTCAAATTACTATAAACATGTAAAATCTAGTGCTGCCTATGTAATGAAACATCATAAGATTAGAGCTATCATTATGTATTCAGTATTCATTTATATTATATGGCGAATTGGATTTTGGTATTATCAGCCCTATATGAAAGCAGTTTATATTGATGCTAAATATTTCGGTATATTATTTTCTATTTTTAATCTAGCTGCAGCTATCGGCTCAAGAAATGCAAATGTCATTATGAAGAGACTGAAAAATAAATCGCTATTATTTTTAGCTTCATTATTCATAAGTTCATTTTTGATGATGGGAATGACAAGACTATATATAGGCGCATTCTTTATTCTATTTCAGGAATTCGCTAGAGGAATTAGAAGACCGTTACTCTTAAAGTATGTAAATGATAATATTCCTACAGATAAAAGGGCTACGATAATTTCTTTTAAAAGTCTTTGCGAGAATCTTACAGTTGCAGTATTGTATCCGTTAATAGGAGTACTAATGGATCAAATAGATATTGTAAATCTACATCTGTATACTGGTATTATAGCCTTAGTTGGAACCATAGGCTTATATAAGTATTTGCTTAAAGAGTTGCAAAGTAGCAAATCCAACAATAATAATGCATCATACTTAGAACTTTAGTATTTTTTGTGATTTTATTATTAAGCTGCTTAAGATGTGTTCTAACTTTGATGAGGAAACTTGCATAAAAGATAAGAAAGTTGTTATAAAGAATAAGGATGTATTACGTGTATGATTGTTTATCACTTAACATCCCTATTCTTTCTTTTATTGACCTTAATGATTTGCACTTAAGAATTAAAACAATAATAAATGTAGTTAAGTTTTGAATTAAATAATTTATATGTCAGATAAAGGTCCATAACCGGGTTTTTTATAGAGTATATCTTGGTATTCAATGATATCTTTTGAATAAACCTGCTCGTACCAGACATCTTTTTCTATATCTTGAATAGCGATTGAAATACATTCTTCTTCAACATTAGCAGTTTCAGCTATAACTTGAGAAATTCTTAGAGCAAGTAACTTTTTCTGTTCTTCTGATCTACCTGTCCATAGTTTAATTAATGCATGTGGCATTATAATCACGCTCCTTTACCCCTAAAAAATAATAATTTAATTGAATACTACTGTGATGAAATTCTCCCCATAACAACAGTATTATAATAGTGCCCATCACTATGCTTCCGATCTTTTATTAATAATCCTTCTTCAACAAACCCATACTGTTTATATAATTGAATGGCCTTAGTATTATCTTCTACTACGGTTAAGGTAATTTTCTCAATACCTGCATGATCAGTCCATTTTAGAAGATTAGAGAGTAATTCACGTCCAATTCCGTTTCCCCAATATTCCCTTAGGATACATATACCAAATTCTGCTTTATGTCTAAACCTATGTAATGTGTTGCCTGCGCATCGTGTGAAACCTACAATCTTATTATCAACTTCTGCGATTAAAAATAAATTGTTATCAGTTGAAGTATCTTCATGAATTAGGGACTGAAAATCTTCTGGTGATAAAATCCCTTCACCAGGCTCACGGTCGAGGTAATCAGTTTCTTCATCGATTTTAACTCTCAGTTGTGATAGTTCATATGCATCAGATTTTGTAGGACATCTCAGTGTCCATGAAAAATTTCTTCCTTGAATAATTTTAGATTCAACAAGCATGCTTTTACCCCCTACATGACATTTTTTAGACTGTTAAGTATACTACATATAATAATCCATTTCAATACTTTAGTGTATAAAATTAGATTTATATACCAATCAAGGCTATAATGCCATATAGTTTATAAATTACTCGTGAAGCAATTAAATTCGCTTAATAATGAGTATAGAACTTATTCTAAGTCGGATTAATACTATGGAGTGTAAAAAATATTACAAAAATCATACATAGTGCAATAAAAATGTAATATATTTGACTCTAAGGGTCGAGTAGGATATAATAATGTCATACAAAAAAGGAGGATGATATCTTGTGATGAAAAACATTACATTTGCTGTATTATTTTCCTCTGCGATGCTTACTTTTACTCAAGTAACAACTGAAGAAGATATTCAACAGAGAAACTTATCTCGTATTGAATATCAGAGTGTAGAAGCAAAAGCATCTAATGAAGATCAATTATTAAAAACAACAGAAGAGATAAAATCATTAAAGCAGAGGATTATCAGCGATGATATACCAGAAGTACTGTTAATTAGTAAAACAAGTCCTATACAAGTTGATTTCACTAGCAACTTAGTTGAGAATGATTTGCCAGCAACCAAGGTAATATCCATGAATGATCAAGCACAAAAGGCATTAAATCAGTTATTTAAGGATAGTACCGCTAGTAATATCTCAGATCTTATAATTGCTAGTGGGTACCGAGACATAAATTATCAAAGGAACTTATTTAATAGAGAAATGAACCTTTATACCAATACATATAGTGAAGAGGAAGCATATGAGAAAGCTAGTTTAGCAGTTGCTCCACCAGGAACAAGTGAGCATCAATCTGGCATGGCTGTTGACTTTTTATCTACTACTACATACCGTTTAGATAATTCTTTTGCTCAAACACCAGCAGGAACGTGGTTAATGGACAATGCTTATAAATATGGTTTTATACTTAGATATCCTGAGGATAAGACAGAAATAACAAATATTATGTATGAACCTTGGCATTATCGCTATGTTGGTAACGTGCATTCAGAGTACATCTATACGCACCATATGACTTTAGAAGAGTATCTTATTCTATTGCAAGACGAAAAAATACTATATATCAAATCTGAAAATGGTCAGACCAATGAAGTATATTACATTGATGACATTGAAGAATTCGATTTCAATTCATCAAATATTGAAGAAGAAAGCATTATTGGTATTTCACGTGTTAATGATAAGAGTTACATCGTTACGATAGAACTAGCTCAATCATAATTTGAGAATAAATAAAATCAGCTTAAGTAAAAGTACATAATCAAAGAAGTAGTGATAAGGACCTTATAATGATATAGGGTCTTTTTTGTTGTCTTTAATAAATCAACTATAGCTCTTACCTGTAATACAATAATTTATAAGACTTTAAGTAGAACTCTTCTTACAATCAAAAGGTTTAATATAAATAAAAGAAATTAAATTTCAATTTTTCTGGAACAAAATAGCTTTTAAAAGTGTCATATATATATTTACAAAAGATAAAGAATCTAAGCAAAGTAGACGCAGGAAGGGGATGACAGCATGAATACTAAAGAAGATGATAACTCAAAAGCCCCAGATGAAAAAGGAGATGATCTACCTTTTACAGAAGAGCAAAGACTAAGAATGTTAGATTTAATGGAAAAGTTATTAGAAGAAAGTCAAGAGTAGAGAGCCCATAGGCTCTTTTCTCATGCCTCTACGTAAAAAAATGGGCGATTTAAACCCCACTTTTAAGAGCATGAATCATCGGGTTAGAGTAATTCATTTCTGATATATTATTATCAGGAAGGAGGACGTAGAATGGATTATTTGCAAAGAATGAATGATGCATTAGATTATATTGAGAATAATTTAGATGGAGAAATTGACTATAAGATAGCAGCAAATTTAGCATGTTGTTCAGTTTATTATTTTCAGAGAATGTTTTCGTTTATAGCTGATATAACTTTATCGGATTATATACGGCGTAGGCGAATGACACTGGCTGCCTTTGAATTGCAAAATAGCAATGTTAAGATTATTGACGTGGCTATCAAATACGGTTACCAGTCACCAGACTCCTTTTCACGAGCATTTCAAAATTTACATGGGATAATCCCTTCAAAAGTTCGAAAGGGAGGTGTATCTTTGAAAGCCTACCCGCGTATATCCTTCCATATATCAATTAAGGGAGATGATGAAATGAATTACAGGATTGAGAGAAAAGAAGCTTTTAAGATTATAGGTATCAAGAAGCATTTTAAAGCTCCTGACGAAAGTGGAATTGTTGTACCTGAATTTTGGGTTGAACTTTACAGAAATGGAGTTCTACAAGATTTATCTGACCTATCATCAGGTATTCCTAGTGGCGTACATGGTTTTATCGAAGTCTTAGGAGAGGATACTGTTGACTATACCATTGCTTGCATATCTGATGATGAAGTACCAGAAGGCATGAGTAGTCAAATAATACCCGAATCGACATGGGCTATATTTGAAGTGATGGGACCAGTTAAAACCGCAATGGCAGAAGCATGGAAGCGTATTTTTTCTGAATGGTTACCGACGTCAGACTATAAACATGCTGAATCAATAGAGATTGAATGTTTCCCCAATGCAGGAAATAAGCATGATGATGATTATAAGTTTGAAGTATGGATACCTGTTGTTAAGAATGATAATAGGTAAATATATTAAGTAGTTAAGGTTAAATATTGAATTAGAGGGGGGGGAGTTATCCTCTCTCTTTTTAGTATAAATGTTAACTATTTGAAGAAGGTGCATGTTGGTAAGTATGGATATAGTTATTTTCTGCATTGATATCTTTTTTTGTCTATCTTATGATTATTACATCAGATGCTTAGAGTTAATAAAAGAGAAGAGCATACTTCTCAATATAACGGAGGACTTTAAATGGAATTTAAATTTCTGTACCCTTATAAACAATTAGAGCAATATTCGCAATACCCGCAAAAAAAAGATGAATTGTGGGAACGGATAATGATATCTCCATACTGGAATCAAATTTCTGAATGGGCGGGGGATTCCTGTGATTTTATGAAGCCTACAGCTATTCAAGATGAACAAATCATTATAAAACAGGTTGAATTATTTAAGAAATTAGATTTATCTACTTTCGAGAAGGTGTTTAAGAATATTGCTAAAGAACTACCTATCGAAGATGAAGACCCAATGACGATTGCATTTTATCCTTCAGCCACTAACATTGATGAGGGTGTCTTTGGATCAAATGTTTGGGGGAACATTATAATATGTATTAATCCATTGACAGCAAAATCATTTAATTTGATCCCCTTTGTATTTGCGCATGAATATCATCATGTCGCTTTGGGAAATTACTGGTATTGTCAAAAAGAAGGGAAAGAAACTAAAGGTAATTTATTAGAGAAACTTATTAATGAAGGTGAAGCAGATGAATTTGCAAAAAGTCTGTATCCTGGTTGGCAGCCTTCATGGCATAAAGGAGTCTCATTAGAAGATGAACAGAGGGTATGGGAAATTTTCAAATCTGTACTCTATGATGAAATTTCTCTAAAAGACCTGGGTCATTATATGTTTGGGAATAAAAAATTAGGGATACCACCTTCGGCAGGTTATTATTTCGGAAGTAAAATTGTTAAGTCATTCATGGAAAAGTATCCTGATTTAAGCTTTAAGGAGTTAATAAAAGTTCCTCATCAAACTATATTTGACAAGAGTAGCTTTTCGGATAGGTAAAGATATTATGGGTTTTATAAAAGATCTCTGATTAGTCAGAGATCTTTTAAGTTATTTATACTTTTAAATATTTTCTTCACAGAATGGAACACCAAGAATAAGATTTAGGAAATTAGCTGTTTCTTCACTTATACGAATTTCACCTTCAGCAGAATCACGTTTCACTCTCGCTAAGAAGACAGTTTCATCACCACATTCGATCTTGTTTATACAAATATGCTCTAAATTCATGTAATTATATCTCCTTCCAACCTCAATAATACGTTTTACTACATAATATGCTACAGCTGATAAAGTGTTCAGACTATAGAGGTTATGGTCTTAATTTGGAATGAAGATATAAGAAAAATAATGAAAAGCAGTAAAAAAAGAGCGACAACCTCGTAGTCATCGCTCTTCTTCACCTATATCAATCGAGATATAGGTGATAGTAAATTATAATCTACTAAAGACTATAATTACTATCAATAATAGTATGCACGTTTTAAAATTTTTTATACATTAAAATAAAAAATTATCTTTACGCAAGATCCTAGATTTTTATAAATCATTTATCTTTATTTCAATATATTAATTAGTTGGTTTTTATACTTTTTGCTTTGTTTGTAAGTAAAGGGTTGGATCTATATTAAAATATGAAAAAACTTCTTGACATGCAATGGGGTTTGGTTCATTATATGATAATACACAAAATTAATGTATAACAATAATTTTGAAAATATATTAGTACGAGGGGATGATACAATGAGGATATTTGGAGCATTTAAACAGTATCAAGGGTTACCGAAAGAGATTTACATATTATCCATTCAACGATTTATCAACTCGGTTGGGGGATTTGTATTTCCTTTTCTAGCAATGTTTCTAAGCAAAAGACTTGGTTTTGAGAAAAATGTTATTGGTGTATTTATGCTAAGCGCTTCTTTGGTCGGAATTCTTGTTCTACTTCTAATTTTATATCTGGTTGAAGAACGAACAAAGAAAAAACGAAAATGTAACCAAGAATTGGGTTATTGATTCAATTGCTGATTTTTGGAGGTACTAAGTTACTAGGTTGATTTTCTCAGTTTTTAAAAGTATATATAAGTTATTAAGGAGTATTCAGATGATAAAAGATTTAATGTTTCAATTTAAAAAGAAGGTACCTATTGTCAGTATTTTACTCATCTTGTCTTGTATTCTCTCAACGGTGCCACAATTTTTTTTGCCGGTTATCTATAGTGACATCGCTAGCCAAAAAGCAACTGCAGAAAGTTTTTATTTATTTACATTAAGTTCATTCACACATTCTCCAGGTATGTTAGGGACACATCTCATAGGAAATCTTTTGGCATTTTTACTTTTTGGAGTTTTAGCTGAGATGCTAATAGGTTCTAAGCGATTTGCCTTTATAACAGTGTTGACTTTTTTTTCAACAACACTGGTCAGTTATCTTCATACAACAAGTAGATTTTTAGGTCATGGAGCATCGGGGATAGCATGGGGGTATCATACATTTTTCATACTTATTATTATTATACTATATGAACATAAGGGAAAGAGACTATTCAAAGACATCTACATAATTCTATCTATTCTTCTATTGATATTTGATTTATTTGGGATTCCTATTTTCGAGGTATTAGTAAAGCAACAAGGTTTTTTTGAGAACTTTGGGCAAGTATTGCATTTGATATCTATAATTGTTGTTATCCCATTTGCATTCTTATGGAGAAAGGATATAGAGAATAATGTAATGTACTTGATATCACAAAAATCAATTCAAAATCATGAATCAATAAAAAGAATTAGTCTAATCATTCTAATAGTTTTATTAGTACTAAATGCTTATGGAACGATTAAAGTGGCAAGTATTGCAAAAAATGATTCAAAGCATTTAAGTTATGAGGTAATACAGGGGGAGGAACCTGATATTACAGCAATACCCCAAAAAATCATTATTAAGTTTGAATCAGAGATTGAAGAAGCATATAGGAGTTCTCACTCAATTAGTTATAATGAAGAGCCTGGAACACCTCAAATATCAGAATCACTTATTGATCCTTATACCTTAGAAATTACTTTTAATAGACTATTTGAAGATGGAGAAAAGATGGAATTAACATATGATATTACAGGGGAGTTAGTTGACAATATTTTATTTAAGGAAGAGCTTGTACTAGTATATCAATAGATAATTTTTCTAATACTTACATGAGTAGAGCGATGGGTTTAAGCTATCGCTCTATTCTTATTCTATTTAATAAGTTGCTAACATATTTAAGAGTGAAAATAATAAACCAATTATTGTTAACACTACAAAAAATGTTAACATACCTTTGATTTTATTCTGTTGCTGGTTGATTCTATAGAGCTGTCTATGGATTCTTCAAAGTAAGCCTCTATTGAAATCCTTGTATAATTAAATTCAACATAAAAGTTATTAATCACTTGCTAAATACAAGAAAGCAGGTATTTTTCTTGATAAGAAAAATAAACATTAGTAAAAGGTAATTTAGAGCTTAAAAGAGGGTATAAGTAGTGCTAAATAATATGAATAAATACATTGAGGGAGCGAACCTACCTGTTAAGACTAAAGATGGAGAAATAACGAAAAGAATATATTTTAATAATGCAGCAACATCATTAGCTTTAAAATCCGTCATGAGGAAAGTTAATACCAATGTTCCGATGTTAACATATACAGATGCACCCAGTCCATTAGGCAAAAGGAATACAATACATTATGAAGAAGTAAGGCAGATGATTATTAATTATATTGGCGGAGATGAAAAAAAAGATGATGTTATTTACGTAAAGAATGCTACAGAAGGTATTAATCTACTAAGTGACTTATTCTATCAAGAAGACCCTGATCAGATTGTCATTACCACTGCCATGGAACATATGGCTAACTATTTACCTTTTGTAAGTCGGTTTAAAATAGCCATTGTAGATGTAACAAAATTCGGTGATCTTGATTTAAACGATTTGGAGAATAAGCTTAAAAAGTTTAAGGGAAAAGTAAAATTAGTTACAGTTACTGCAGCAAGTAATGTAACAGGTATTACACCTCCAATTTATAAAATCGCTAAACTAGCACATAAATATGGTGCAAAAATACTAATAGATGCCGTACAATCAATACAACACCGTCCTTTTAGTATGAAACCTTATGGCGATGATGATCATTTGGACTTTATGGTTTTTAGTGCCCATAAATGTTATACACCTTTTGATGGGGGAGCTTTAGTAGGACCCAAGGAGTTCTTTGAAAAATATCATCCTTTTGTTGATGGTTCCGGTAGCACTCAATTTGTTAGTAGAGAAAAAATTATATTAGATGACCCACCTCAACGTTATGAAGCAGGATACCCTGATATATTTGGAGTAATGGCTATGGGTAAAGCATTAAACTTTCTTAAAAAAATAGGACTTGACCAAATTGCTGATTATGAAAAAAAACTATTGGTCTATGCGCAAAGTAAATTGTGGGAAGTGCCCAAAATTGAGATGTATGCACAGAACTCATGTCATATCAATATTCCAATTATCTCCTTTAACATAGAAGGTATTGATTTTATGGAGGTTGGTAAGTATCTTGGTTATAATCATGGTATTGAGGTAGGAATCGGAACTGTAGGAGCAGATGTATATGTTCAATCTTTAATGGAGGTTAATCCTCAGGAAGCATATGAGAAGTATACTCAAGGTAAACCTGTAGGGGTAGTTCGTATTAGTCTAGGCATGTATAACACTGTTGATGAAATAGATATACTTGTTGATGCTCTTAAAGAATTAGTACAATACGTTGCCTAATGGAATTACATAATGAAGTACATATAGACACTAATAAAGCTTTCTATAGAGGTGAAGTGGCATGTGTCCAAAAGAAATAGATCGAATAAACTGTCATGAAATTATTACTTCAGAAGATTATGTAGATATTTACCAGAGATTAACTGTAGATGTTGAAGAGAAAGCTAAAGCGGCTGGTGCTGTATGTGTTCAAAATCTAACTGAAGAGAATTGGATATTTCATATAAAAGTGGATGAAGATAAATGTGATGCTTACTATAATGAATTAAGCTATATGGTTATACCGAATATCTATGGATTATCCAGCATGAGTAGTATTGATGCGTCAGGCATAGGTCCAATACTAAAGAACAAAAGTTTAGACATAACTGGTAAAGGTGTCGTCGTTGCAATAATGGATACGGGTATTGATTATACCCATGAAGCCTTTATATATGAAGATAATACCAGTAAGATACTGAGTCTATGGGATCAAACCCTACCTGGTAATCCTCCAGATGGATTTCTTTATGGGGCTGAATATTCCAATGAAGAAATTAATGAGGCATTAAGTTTAGAAGATCCTTTATCAATGATACCTTCAACAGATGAAGTTGGTCACGGAACTTTTTTAGCAGGAATTGCTACTGGTAGGACTAATAGAAAAAAGAGGTTTCAAGGGGCTGCACCTGATGCAGATCTAGTCATTGTTAAATTAAAGCAGGCCAAAAAGTGTCTCATGCGATATTATCAATTTAAGGAAGATGCAGTTGGTTTCCAGTCTAACGATATCATGCAAGGATTAAACTATTTAAAGCAAAAGGCTAAAGAGATTGGCAAGCCAATGGTTATTTTATTTACAGGAGCTTCGACAGAGGGACCGCACAATGGATCTGTTTTCTTAGAAAGAGAGTTTGCTTATTATGGTAATACTTATGGCGTTGTGGCTGTTATAGCAGCAGGCAATGAAGGTAATGCAGCTCATCATTATCATGGGAAATTTGAAAAAGGTGAGAAAAAGATTAATGTGGCTCTGAATATATCCCCAAAAGACAGAGGTTTATTCTTCAACATGTGGAGTGTTCTACCAGATGAATTAACCATTGAACTTGTTTCGCCTTCTGGAGAAACATCGGGTAAAGTCCCCTTTATCTCTGATAAGTGGCAGGAAATTGAATTATTACTGGAAGCCACAAAAATACTTGTATTTTATGAATTTATTGAGGAAAGAGGTGGTGAGGAAGCTATTTATGTAAGAATGATTAATCCGATGCCTGGGATATGGACCATTGCAGTACATGGAGATTTTGTTCTAAATGGGGAGTTTGATATATGGTTACCTGTTAGTGGTCTAATCGATAGTGAAACAATATTCTTGCAGCCGGACCCTAATATAACCATTGTGAATCCATCATCTAATCCAGGAACAATCACTGTGGGAGCATATGATGAGGTCTATAATAGTATCTTTCTTGCTTCAAGTAGAGGATTTACAAAAGATGGGAGAATAAAGCCTGATATTGCAGCACCTGGTGTAAATATTATTGGTCCATATCCAAAAGGTGTCTATGGCGTCTTATCTGGTACTAGTGCATCGGCAGGTATCACTGCTGGAGCCAGTGCACTTTTATTAGAATGGGGTATTGTAAAAGGTAATGATCTAGCTCTTAACACAGTTGCAGTGAAAACCTATCTGATCAGAGGAGCAAAAAGAAGAGAGAATATTGATTATCCAAACAGGGAGTGGGGATTTGGTGAGTTAGATTTATTGAACACATATAATGTAGTTGGAACAAAATAGTTTTAACGAGTAGGTGTGAGTCAATATGAAATCTTATGATTTTGATAAAAGACAGAACTGTCATGAAATAATAATATCAGAGGAATACATCGACATTTATCAAAGGAGTACCATAGGGATAGATGAGATTAAAGAGATAGCTGAAGAACTTAATGTGGAGTGTTTTCAGCAATTGGCACCAAATGATTGGGTACTACATGTTAAAGTAGAAGAAAAAGATCTTGAGAGTTTTTTTGAAACTACTCCTCATATTATATTACCGAATATCTATGGATTGACAAGTAGTGAAAGTATTGAGGCTGCAGGGATCAGTGCTATATTAGATAATAAAAGTTTAGAAATTTCGGGTGAAGGTACTGTTATAGGTATTTTGGATACAGGAATCGATTATACCCATGAAGCTTTTAGGTTCGATGAAAAAAGGAGCAAAATAATAGCCATATGGGATCAGAGTATTGCTGGAAACTCGCCAGAAGGATTTCTTTATGGAACTGAGTATACCAATGAAGAAATTAATCATGCATTGCAATCTGAAAATCCTCTATCCATAGTATCTTCTACTGACGATATTGGACATGGGACTTTTTTAGCAGGTATAGCAGCGGGTATGCCTAATAATGAAGAGAATTTTCAGGGGGCTGCACCTGGTGCAGAACTCGTTATTGTTAAGTTAAAGCAAGCAAAAAAGAATGTTATCGATTATTTTCAAGTTAAAGAGGATGCTGTAGCATTTCAGACAAATGATATCATCCAAGGACTCAATTATCTAAAGTCAAAAGCCAAGGAATTCAAGAAGCCTCTTGTGGTATTATTTACAGGTGCATCAAATGAAGGTCCCCATAATGGAAGTGCTTTTTTGGAGAAGGAACTAGAATATTACGGTAATTTTTTTGGAGTTGTTTCTGTAGTAAGTGCAGGTAATGAGACAGGAGCAAGTAAACATTATCATGGTCGTTTTAGAGATGATGAAGAGCGGATCAATATATCTCTCAATATTGCTGAGGAAGAAAGAGGACTTTTCTTCAATGTCTGGTGTGGGCTCCCAGATGAATTAACCATTGAACTTATTACTCCCTCAGGAGAAACAACAGGTAAAGTTCCTTTTGTGTCAGATGAGTGGCAAGAAATTGAGGTATTATTGGAATCAACTAAAATTCTTATCTATTATGAATTCATAGAAGAGCGTGGTGGTGAAGAAGCCATCTATGTAAGGATTCTTAATCCCTTACCTGGATTATGGACTATTGTTATTCATGGAGACATTGTTATCAATGGAGAATTTGATATATGGTTGCCAGTAAAAGGGTTTATAGATGATTTAACTGTGTTTATGCAACCCAATCCAAATACTACTATTGTGAATCCAGGAACTAATGTGGGGACCATAACTGTGGGTGCATACAATGTAGCTGCTAACAGTATTTACTTACCATCCAGTAGAGGTTATACAAAAGATAATAGAATCAAGCCAGATATTGTTGCTCCAGGAGTAAATGTCATAGGACCATACCCGAACAATGTCTATGGACTCTATTCGGGGACCAGTGTATCAGCGGCGATCACAGCTGGTGCCAGCGCCCTCTTACTGGAGTGGGGAATAGTAAAAGGGAACGATCCATTACTTAATACAGTGGCAGTTAAGACCTATCTTGCAAGAGGGGCTAGAAGAAAGGAGATGCTCCTATACCCCAATAGAGAGTGGGGATATGGTGAGCTAGATTTATTTAATTCATATATGGTCATTGGAATGAAGCTATGATGGAACACTTACAAGTATCGAAGTAGGTGTTCTTGTTTTTCTGTGAAATATCGTGTTATAATAAGAACTGCAAAAATCAATGAGTTATAAGAGTGCTAAAAACCTTATAAATGATTTTAAAAAAATCCATACTAGATATAGAAGGTTGAATATAAAAATATCAGTAGTATTTGACAGGGTGAGTAAGATGAAAATTTTATTTCGAGTAACCTTAGGTATTTTACTTGTTGTTTTATTCGGTACTCTCAGTGTATCTCTTTATTATGGTAATAAGATTAAAGGACAAACAGAAATACCTGAGATAAGAGATTATAATAATGAAAAAGGTCATTATGTTCTGATTTATAGTGAAGAAGATAGCATTTTTTGGGAAGAATTTGTTACAGGTGCTTTGGAAGCATGTATCAAAGAAGAGGTTGACTTAGAAATTAGTAAGGTATCGCCATTAGATGACCAAGAAAGTATATTAGAGAAGATCGATATGGCAATAGCTTCTAAAGTAGATGGTATAATTCTACAAGCTGAGGAAGATATAGCTTTTGAAACCTATATCAATAAAGCTACAGAAAAAGGGATTCCAGTAATAACTGTTGCTTCTGATTGTATTAAAAGTACTCGCCAATCTTACATAGGAACCAATGCGTATGAGACGGGCCTAAAAGCAGGTGAACTTATTAAAGAAGCTACGGATGAGGCTAAGATCGTAATTATTACTCAGGAAGATGAACACGAGAGTACAGACATAAGTACCAGTAATTATTTATCTGGTATATATGAAGTAATAAATAATGACGAGAACATGGAAATCATAGCTGAGGAAAAATCAAGTTATGCTGATTTTAGTGCTGAAGGTATTGCATATAAAATCATTAACAACAATCCAGAAGCAAATATGATCATCTGTACAAGTGCTAATGATACCCTTGGTGTGGCTCAGGTTATGATTGAGTTTAATAGAGTTGGAAGTGTTCAAATTATCGGTTATGATATGAGTGAAGACATGGTGGACTATATACAAAAAGGTATTGTTTATGGTGCTATTGCTAGAAATCCTAGAGAAATGGGAGTAAAAAGCATAGAAACCATGAAAAAGATACTAAAAAAGCAAGTTGTATCAGAATTCATTGATACTGGAATTATCATTTATACAAAAGACAACATAAAGAACTACTCAGATAAGTGAGGGATGAAAGGTGAAGCTTAACAGTATTAGAAAAAGAATGCTTTTTGTGTTTATTATGACGACTGTACTTATAAGTACTGTTAGTATCTATTCATTCAAAGTATCTGAAGATTTTATTGATCAGATGAGCAATATGTATGATTTAACGACTTCACTAAAGAAGATTGAGACAGATCTGGATTTATTACAAGAGCAATTAACGAAATATTTGACAACAAAGAGTTCAGATAATTTGGTACTGTATAACAGTTATAGCACTGAGCTCTTAAATGATGCTTATGAGCTAGAAGCGAATTTACACGATTATGATGAATATTTAAAGCTTGAAGATATAGTGAACATGACTGTTACGTATTTTGAATATGCAGATAGTGCTGTAGCTGCTAAAAGAGGTCGTAAAGTTGATGAATACATGAGTCATTACAAAGAAGCATCCAAAATAGCAGGCTTTATTAAGATATATATTGATGAGTTAAGTATTACAGAAATTAACAAGAATACAGATTTTTATAGAGCTATTTCAGAGAATATGAATAACATTCAAAGTGCAAATATTTTTATGATTGTGGTTATTGTTCTACTGGTACTTTTGATTATTATTTATTCAACATATACGATGACTGAACCTATTAGAAAACTATCCCATTCAGCCAATGAATTATCCAAGGGAAATTTTGATGTTGAAGAAGTCAATGTTACTTCTGATGATGAGATTAAGGTCATGGTTGAAGCATTCAATAAGATGAAATACAACATTCAGGAATATATTAATGAATTGCATGAGAAAGCTGAGATGGAAGCGACATTAATGGACGAGAAGATGAAGAATCTTAACATGCAACATCTTCTGAACAATGCAGAATTACAAGCACTACAATCTCAAATTAATCCTCATTTTTTATACAATACGTTAAATGCTGCAGTGCAATTATCCATGATCGAGGGAGCAGACCAAACAAGTATGTTTGTGGAAAACATTGCATCCCTGTTCCGTTATAATGTTCGTAAGTTAGATACAAGTGTTACTCTAAAAGAAGAGGTTAAAAATGTTAAGTCCTATTATGAGTTACTTAAAGTACGTTTTGGAGATTTAATACAATTTAAGTTTAATGTTGAAGAAAGTACATTAGGTATGAAAATGCCGCCACTTGTGTTACAGCCTATTGTAGAAAATGCCTATATACATGGTGTTGGAGACAGTGAAGATGGTGGGAGAATTCTGATTAAAGTTCAAAGAGAAGATGAAAACATCGTTATCTGTGTTATAGATAATGGTAAAGGAATGAGTGAAGAGGATATTAATCATATCTATTCAAAGGTGAATTGTCCTGAAGTATCTGTTTTAACAAAGCCTAAAAAGGGACATACCACTGGCATTGGTATGTCAAATGTTATTCATCGTCTAGAAATATTCTATGGAATTAAAGATATACTGAGTATTAAGAGTCAACTTGGAGAAGGGACAGAAGTACGTATTGTTTTACCAGCTCATCATACAAGCTTAGATAGTTAAAGAAGTATCTGTATGATTTAAGAAGTTTTAAGTGGGGAGGAAAGAGTATGTATAAACTGATGGTTGTTGATGATGAGCAGATCGTTATACAAGGTGTTCAATTTATAATAGATAAGTACATGGAGCAGGTTGAAGTTATAGAAGTTGCAAGATCTGGTAGAGAAGCTATTGAAAAAATTGAAGAGGCAAGACCTCATATCATCTTAATGGATATTCGTATGCCAGGTATTAATGGGATTGAAGCTATTCGCGAAATCAAGAAAAGAGATCCTGCCATCAAGTTTATTATTGTATCAGCCTATGAACAATTTGAATTTGCTAAAGAAGCAGTAGCTCTAGGTGTAACTGATTATATAATTAAACCAGTCAATCGCTTTAAGTTAGTTGAAACAATTAAGAAAACTATTGAGATGATTAAGAAAGAAAAAGATGTAAAGAAACGTGAACTGGAGACCATTGAAAAAATCAATAAGGTCACCCCAATGCTGGAGAATGGATTTATCTATTCCATTATGATGAATCAAGAGTTTGAGGATGAGATTAATCTTTATCGTGAACTCTTTGATATTAAAACAACTGGTGGATACATGGTGGTTATTCAATTTGGCGAAGGTGATGATCCCAAAAAACAGGTTAATAAGATCGGGGCAGGTATACAGAGTCAAAAGATCTATGAATCTGTTAAAGAAATATTAAAATACAAAACTAAATGTATTGTTGGTCCGATTATCGTTAATCGATTAGTGATTTTTATACCATCTTATGAGCATGATGAAGCCCTGGATGAAAAGGAAGAAGCACTCCATCTTTTAAAGAGCATTGGGCGACAAATTGAATTTATATCAGATGTTAATTTCTTCATTGGCATTGGAAGTTATAAGAGAATGGAACAACTCTATAGTTCTTATGATGAAGCTTTAAAAGCATTATGGTATAATAATGGAGAACGTTATCTTCATATCATGGATGTCAGTCATTATTTTGATAAAAGTCTTAATAAATTAAAGGACTTAAAAGAAAATATTATTCGTCAAGGTAAAGCTGGAAATTTTGAGCAAATGACTCTGCTAGGGAAAGAATATATCCATCTTGTAGATTCTGTTGATTTAAACACAAAGGCTGTAGGGCTTATCCAGAACCAACTACTAGAGATGTTAGTAGTTATGAATAGAGAAGCTATGGATTTAGGGGTTGTGGAAAATATGGACAAGACCAGTTATAGTTTTGTCTTAGATACAGGAGTAGGATTAGCAGAAGTAGTTAGAAGGAGTATTAAAACGTTACTTGATATCGTGCAACATATTGAAGAATCAAAGACTCAAGGAATAAGTACTCAAGTTAAAGAAGCTATTACATTTATCAGCGCAAACTACAAGGTTGATCTTAATTTAGAGGACGTAGCGAATAACGTGGCTATTAGTCCGCAGTATTTTAGTAAAGTGTTTAAGGAAGAAACGGGGAGAAGCTTCATAGAATACTTGACGCATTTACGTATAGAAGAAGCTAAAAAGCTGTTAAAAGAAAATAATTTAAGTATTAAGGAGATATGTTTTGAAGTTGGTTATAAAGACCCTAATTACTTTAGCAGATTATTTAAAAAGCAAGTAGGGTGCCGACCAACTGAATATGTTAAAGAATTTTAGGGGGAGTAGGTATGAAGAGAGTACTAAAAGTTGGTATATCAATAATGTCTATTCTAATATTAGTAACTGGGTGTGTAAGCAATTGGGAGAAAAAAGATGAACAGATTAAGATTGGTTTACTTATGGATTCTCTTGTCATTGAAAGATGGCAAAGAGACCGTGATATGTTTCTAGCTAATGCAAAGGAAAAAGGAGCAGAGGTCATCGTCCAAAATGCAAATGAAAGCCTTGAAAAGCAAGTAGAGCAAACAAGACAACTTATCAATTCAGATGTAGATGTTCTTGTCATCATTCCTTATGATAAAGATGGCTTTACTGAGGTTATCGCTGAGGCAAAGAAAAAAGGAATCAAAGTTATATCCTATGATCGTCTGATACTGAATGCAGATATTGATGCTTACATCTCTTTTGATAATGTTAAAGTAGGTGAGCTTATGGGGCAGGCAATTGTTGAAAATGTACCACAAGGAAATTATTCAGTGATCAACGGTTCTACCTTTGATCACAATAGCTATATGTTTAATGAAGGGTATATGGATGTCTTGAAACCTTATATTCAATCTGGTCAAATACAAGTTATTGATGAACAGTGGGCTGATGATTGGAGAGAGGATATTGTCTATGAATCCTTAAATCGGTTATTAAATGAAGGGAATACTTTAGATGCTGTTATTTGCGCTAATGATCGTTTAGCAGAATCTGCTATTCGTGTTTTATCTGAATACCGTTTGGCAGGAGAGGTTCAGGTTGTAGGACATGATGCCAATCTGGTTGCGTGTCAGCAAATTGTTGAAGGAACACAGTTGATGACAGTATATAAACCAATCAGTCAACTGGCAACAGCAGCTGTAGATTTAGCTATAGAACTGGTCATCAATGAAACGGCTGATTATGAAGAGACTATTAATAATGGCTTTGGAGAGATTCCATATGTTATGATCGAGCCTGTAGCGGTTAATAAAGATAATATTGTTGACACAGTTATTGCTGATGGTTTTCACAAGTTTGAAGATGTTTATCGCTACATCCCAGAAAGTGAATGGCCTGAAAGAACGACAAATGCTAATAAAGAGGTGGAGTAGTCAAGGGAAATCCTTGATTCTCCACCTTTTTCATTTTATAGAGTTATTAATTCAAAGATAGGTATAGCAAAGCTACTTTTATTCTGCAAAAAAGAAGTAATAGTACAAATACCATATTAAAATAATGCTATTAAGTGGATTTATTTTTTTCTCTTTCTTAAAAATATCTAGATTATCGTATTTAATTCTAGTGTTATTTGTGCATATTTTCAGTATTATAATATCACAAGGTGCTTAACACATTGGTAATTCATATTAGATGGATGAGCACTCTAGTAACTAGTATTATATAAGAAGAGTTTTAAAATGGAGGGAATGTAATGAAATTTTTACGCAAAAGTTTAGCAATATTTTTATTATTAACAATGGTATTCACAATTGCAGCATGTTCTTCTGATGAAGAAACAAAAACTGAAACTACTACAAAAACAGAAGATACTAAGAAGGAAGAAACTAAAAAAGAAGAACCAGCAGACGATGAGATCGTTATTGGTTTATCATTACCTACTCAACAAGAAGAAAGATGGGTAAGAGATAAAGAGAAAATGGAAGCAGCAGCTGAAGAAGCTGGTGTTAAATTATTAGTTCAAGTAGCTAACAATGATGTGGCGCAGCAAGATGCACAAGCTAAAAACCTTATTGCACAAGGTATCGATGTGCTTATCTTAGCTCCACAAGATGCAGCTGCAGCAGCATCAATCGTAGAAGCAGCTAGTGAAGAGGGAATCCCTGTTATTTCTTATGATCGTTTGATCACAAACACAGATAAATTAGATTACTACCTTTCATTTGACAATGTAAGAGTAGGTGAGCTTCAAGGTGCTTATATCACTGACTTAGTATCAGAAGGTAATTATATCATCATGTCAGGTGCACCAACAGATAACAATGCTAAATTATTCAAAGAAGGTGCTATGACTTATCTTCAACCATTAATCGACGAAGGTAAAGTTAATGTCATCGTAGACCAACCAGTTGATGACTGGAAACCAGAAAACGCACTTAAAATCATAGAAAATGCTTTAACTAAAGCAAACAATGATGTACAAGCTATTTTAGCTCCTAACGATGGAACAGCTGGTGGTGCTATACAAGCTTTAGCAGCACAAGGTTTAGACGGTCAAGTTCCAATCACTGGACAAGATGCTGAATTAGCAGCAGCTCAAAGAATCGTAGAAGGTACTCAATCCATGACAATCTTCAAAGATACAAGAATGCTAGGTGCAGAAGCAATCAATATTGCTATTGCTCTTGCAAATGGTGAAGAAGTTAAAACAAACGGGGCTGTTAGCAATAACTCTGTAGACGTACCATCTGTTTTATTAACACCTTATGTAGTTGATAAAGATAATATAGATGAACTTCTAATAGAGAGCGGTTATTTAAAGAAAGAAGATGTATACAAGTAAGATACACTTAAGAAAGTTGAGGGGCTATATGCCCCTTCGCTTTTCTTTGATGGAATAAAGGTTTAGATTCACATTATAGGTGGTGAAAGAATGAGTGATTTTATACTTGAAATGAAGAACATTGTTAAGGAATTCCCTGGTGTAAAAGCATTGGATAATGTTAATTTCAAGGTGAAGCGCGGAGAAATCCATGCTTTATGTGGTGAAAATGGTGCAGGGAAATCTACATTAATGAAGGTTCTAAGTGGTGTGCATCCTAATGGTTCCTATGATGGTGATATTGTATTAAATGGGAAAATACAGCAATACTATGGAATCAAAGATTCAGAAGAAGCTGGAGTCGCTATTATTTATCAGGAGCTTGCTCTTGTTAAGCAAATGAATATTGCTGAAAATATTTATTTAGGAAATGAGATAAAAAAAGGTAAATTCATTGATTGGAATGAGACAGTTCAAAAGACGAAGAAAGTTTTGGGTCAAGTAGGACTTGATGACAATCCTTTGACAAAGGTTATTAATCTTGGTATCGGAAAACAACAGCTTATTGAAATAGCAAAGGCAATGACAAAAGATATCAGCATATTGATTCTTGACGAACCAACAGCAGCACTTAATGAGACTGAAAGTGAAAACTTACTAAATATTATTCGTGAGTTAAAAAATAATGGTGTAACATGTATTTATATATCGCATAAACTGAATGAGGTTAAAGCTATTGCTGATACAATCACTGTCTTGCGTGATGGTAAAACAATTGATTCTTTACCTAATGATGAAAACATGACAGAAGATAAGATCATATCTCTCATGGTAGGTAGAGAATTAACAGAGCGTTATCCAAGTAAGGATTATGCACCTGGAAAAGCTTTAGCTATGGAAGTAAAGAATTGGAATGTTTATAATCCAGAATTACCAGAGAAAAAGGTTCTTGATAACATTAACTTCGAATTAAGAAAAGGTGAAATACTTGGTATTGCAGGTCTAATGGGAGCTGGTCGAACTGAATTAGCCATGAGTCTATTTGGTGCCTACGGTATTAATAAATCAGGAACAGTTAAAATGGATGGTAAGGAAGTTCATATAAAAAATCCAAAGAGTGCTATAAAAGAAGGACTCTGTTATCTGTCAGAGGATAGGAAAAAGAATGGTCTAGTTCTCATGATGGACATAAAGCAAAACATGACAATGGCCAGCTTGGATAAAATAAAAAGTGGTTTAGCCATCAATGAGAATGAAGAAATCAAGCAGGTTGAAGACTATTCAGAAATGTTACGTATTAAAACACCATCTATAGAACAAAAAACAAATAATTTATCTGGTGGTAATCAGCAGAAGGTTGTTCTAGGAAAATGGTTAATGGCTGAACCAAGTGTTTTAATCTTAGATGAACCAACGCGTGGTATTGATGTTGGAGCCAAATATGAAATCTATAATATTATGAATTCACTTGCCAAAAAAGGCGTGTCTATCATTATGATTTCATCAGAGTTACCTGAGGTATTAGGGATGAGTGATCGTGTTCTAGTCATGCATGAAGGTAAATTAACAGGTGAAATTATCGGGGCAGAAGCAACACAAGAAAAAGTAATGCATTTTGCAACAGGAGGTATGTAAGATGGAGGGAAAAGTTTCTACAGAAAAGAAAGCTTCTGAGATCCTTAAGTTTTCTATTAAGAATAACATGCGTCAATATACCATGTTTATAGCACTTATAGGTATCATGCTTATTTTTACATTTTTAACAGAAGGAACATTTATCAGTTCCAGAAACTTATCAAACTTATTTTCACAAACAAGTCATATCGCTATTTTAGCTGCAGGTGTTGTGTTGGTCATAGTAGCAGGGCATATTGACTTATCAATAGGTTCAGTAGTAGGTTTTACAGGCGCTATTGCAGCCATATTACAAGTTAATTTTGGTTTAGGTACAATACCAGCTATTATCCTGACTTTAGGTGTAGGTGCATTAATAGGTGCTTGGCAAGGGTATTGGGTGGCATATAGAGATGTCCCAGCCTTTATCGTAACGTTAGCAGGTATGCTTATTTTTAGAGGCGCGCTTATTGGTATAACAAATGGAGCAACAATTGCTCCAATGAACGATAGTTTTAAAGCTATTGGTCAAGAATATTTGTTTAATATTATGCCGAATGCATCATTTCATGTAACGACATTGATCTTTGGTGCAGCAAGCATATTAATCTATATTCTATTTGAAATTAAGAAAAGAAACGAAAGAATTCGATACGATTTTCAAGTTTTACCTATGTCACTTCAATTAATCAAGATGATTCTTGTATCAATAGCAATTGGATCATTCTTTATGATTCTTGTTATGTACAAAGGTATTCCGTATTCAATTATATTAGTTCTGATTATAGCACTTATATTCACTTACGTAACAAATAAGACACCATTTGGGCGTTATGTTTATGCCATTGGTGGTAATAAAGAGGCAGCTAAGTTATCAGGTATTAATATTAGAAAAGTTAACATGATGATTTTTGTATTAATGGGTGTTTTATCATCTATTGGTGGTATTGTATTTACAGCAAGATTAAATGCTGCAAGTGCACAAGCTGGTAATGGTATGGAACTTGAGGTTATTGCAGCTGCCATTATTGGTGGAACAAGTACATTAGGTGGTGAAGGTACCATTGTCGGAGCTATTATAGGTGCTCTAGTTATGGCAACACTTAATAATGGTATGAGTTTGATGAATGTTGGACCAACATGGCAATATATTATAAAGGGTTTAATTTTATTAATTGCTGTTTGGGTTGATATTTCATCAAGAAAGAATAAAGCTAAAGCGTAAAAGTTAATAATTTTTTTCATATAAACCTTCCCCTAGGAATATATAGAATACTAGAAGAGATAGGAACGCCATTCCCTATCTCTTTTATGTTCTCAATTTTTAACATTTGTGGATGTAATTGTTCAATTGATTGAATTGACAAGCTATAACTTATTCCATATAATGATATATATGTTGCAATAATTATTGCATGAAAACAAGATATTATGTATTATTTTTTGTTTGTTTTCGAGAGAACGCTAATAGAGGGTGACATAACATGGGGATTTACTTTAGTAATTTTTACTGCATAAGTTTAAATTATAAATATCTTCAACTTGAGGAAAGAGAATTAATCGTTAAAGAGAAATTTCATATGAAAATTCAAGAATTGCTAGAAAAACAGCTATTGAAGGGTTATGTACATCTATCTACATGTCTTCGATTAGAGTTTTATTTGGAGTGTGACCAAGAATCATTCGAATCTGCTAAGTGCATTTTCGTGGATTATATGAAAGCGTGTCAGATTTTTACAGGCGTAGATGCTGTTGAATATCTTTACCGAGTAGCTTGTGGATTTGAATCTGTCATCATGGGAGAAGATGAAATACTATCACAGCTTAAAAAAGCATGTGTTAAAGCGACTGAGCAAAAAACAACTTCAAAACTTTTAAATGTCCTTATGAATAAGGCTATTGCTTTAGGGAAAAAGATTAGAACTGTAAGTAGGATTTCTCATAACAGTCAATCCTTACCCGCTACTGTTGTACGCTTACTCAGGAGTAAATATGGTAAAGCATTATATGAAAAGCGTGTACTCATCATAGGGATAGGTGATCTAGCTCAAGATATTATGAAGCTCCTTATTGGAGAGACAGCTGATATAACCATTTGTAATAGAAACGGTGATAAACTGCATCCAATTCTTAAACAGTATGCTGTTAAAGGTATTGATTACAAAGATAAGTATACATTCATTCCAGATAGTGATATTATTATTAGCGCTACTGCTGCGCCGCATCCCATCTTATTCTTTGAGGACATGAAAGATTATCTTGTGGATGAGAAAGAAAGAGTATTATTGGATTTAGCTGTACCACGGGATATTGAAAGTGAAGTGAAGACATTAAAGGGCGTGGATTTACTTAACTTAGATGATTGTTGGGAAGTCTATAACCAATGCCTTAAAGAGAGACAAGATTATATGAAGAATTATTACTTCATCTTACAAGAGTACATGAATAAGACTTTAGACTGGTGCAAATATAAAGAAAAAATTAGCTAAACACTACTTCGGTAGTGTTTTTTTAGTAGCAAAGCTACTTTCTTATATCTTAATATTGTTATAGTTATCTTTATATATTTAGATTGAATGATAAATAATAGGTTGTTAAAATGTAAGTATGAATAGATGAAAATTCTTATATATGAAGGTAAATACTTAAAATAATTTATTAATGGAGGTAAGATGATGGGAGCAAAATACTATTGGAAAGATTTAAATTGCTTGAGCATAAATAGAATGAGTCCATCAACAACTGCAATACCATATCCAAGCGTAGAAGAGGCATTAGAAGGCCAAAGACACTTGTCAGATCGTTTTATGTTGTTAAATGGTACTTGGAAGTTTTTATATAATGAACATCCTCTAGATGTTCCAGATGGTTATGAGCATCCAGATTTTGATGATAGGGATTGGGGTCAGTTACCCGTTCCAGCATGCTGGCAATTGCATGGTTATGATATACCTGTTTATACCAATGTTATTTATCCATACCCTGTTAACCCACCTCATGTTCCTGAAGAAAATCCTATTGGGTGTTATAGAAGAACATTTGCTGTGCCAGATGAATGGAATGACGACAAGGTTATTTTACATTTTGGTGGCGTAAGTTCTTCTTTTACTCTTTATGTTAATGGTAAAGAAGTTGGATATAGTCAAGGAAGCCATATACCGGCTGAATTTGATATAACAGACTACATCGTTAGTGGTGAGAATACTATAGCCGTAGAAGTCTACAAGTGGTGTTGCACGAGTTATATTGAAGATCAAGATTTCTGGCGTTTGAATGGTATTTTTAGAGAGGTGTATTTAATCTCAGAACCACGTATTCATGCTAGTGATATTCATGTAGATGCTTTACTCAGTGATACATATGAAGATGGACAGTTAACTATTGATCTTGAGCTTTCCTCTACAGTTGATGAGTGTGTGAAAGTTGAGGTAAACCTATTATTTAAAGATGATTTGTCTTATTCTGATATTAAGGAATTAAAAGTGAAAGCGGATAAGGGGTTAAAGCATCAATTTAGTGCACGAATACCTAAGGTTAACAAGTGGACAGCTGAGACACCAAACCTATATCAACTTCTTGTTACAATTAAAGACAGTGAAAATCATATTTTAGAAGTAAAAGCTTTTAATATTGGTTTTAGAATAATCGAGATTAAAGAGCAGCAATTATGGGTGAATGGCGTATCCATTAAGTTAAAAGGTGTTAATCGTCATGATACTCATCCAGATCGAGGTTATGCAGTTACAAGAGATGATATGGTTAAAGATATTCTAACTATGAAATTACACAATATTAATACCGTTCGAACATCTCATTATCCCAACGATCCATACTGGTATGATCTTTGTGATCAGTATGGTATGTATGTCATTGATGAAGCTGATCTTGAAATGCATGGAATAATAAGAACTGAGGGATTAAGTCATAATGGAATTAGTCAGACAACACTTATTAATGGTGAGGCCGAATGGACTGAGGCTTTCGTTGAGCGAGCAATTAGAATGGTAGAAAGAGATCGGAATCATCCATCCATTATCATGTGGTCATTAGGAAATGAATCCGGTTATGGGACCAACCATGATGCCATGGCAGAATGGATTCGGGCTCATGAACCAACGCGTCCCATTCACTATGAAAGTGCTGTAGATGCTCCGATGGTAGATGTCGTTAGTGTTATGTATTGGGATGTAGAGCGATTCATTGAAGCTGGAAAAAATGATACAGATAAACGACCATTTTTCCAATGTGAATTTCTCCACTCTATGGGTAACAGCATGGGGAATATTAAAGAATATATGGATGCCATCTACTCATATCCTCGATTGATAGGTGGATGTGTATGGGAGTGGGCAGATCATGGTATACGTCAGTTTACTGAAGAGGGCGAAGAGTGGTTTGCTTATGGTGGTGACTTTGGTGATTATCCTAATGATTTTAAATTCTGTATTGATGGCATGGTAGATCCTGATCGACAACCTCATACCGGATTAATCGAATACAAAAACTTAATTGCACCTGTTGAAGCTGTTCCTGTTGAACTCACTGAAGGTATCGTGAAGATTATTAACCGCTATGACTTTCTTACTCTAGACCATCTCAATCTCATTTGGGAGTTGAAACGTGATGAGCAAGTTATTGATAGTGGGCAGATGACAGCAGAAGGTATTCAAGCTCATCAAGAGGAAGATATAGCATTACCATATAAGATCAATAAAGCAGTGAAAGGTGAATATTGGCTGAATATTTATTTCACCACAAAAACGGTCACAAAGTGGGGGAAACCTGGGCATGAAATAAGAAGACAGCAATTTAGTATCCCAGTTGATTATAAGGAAGAAAAGCAAGTTTGTCACTTAACTTCATTTCTTCAAGTGAAAGAGGAGAAGCGAAACATTGTTGTTGAAGGAACAGATTTCACTACCATCTTTGATCGTGCTGAGGGTACATTTGTTTCTTATAACTACAAAGGTGTAGAGCTTATTCATAGAGGATTGAAAGAGAACTTCTGGCGAGCAGGAACAGACAATGATGAACGTGGCTGGGAGAAACGAGAAGACAGTTATGCTGGACAATGGACAAAAGCAGGTTTAGATGTATTCATGCGTAACATATTAAGTATAAGGATTGAAAAAGAAGAACATCAAGTTAAGATTAATGTATTATCCAACTTTGGTAAACCAGGTGAAAAGATTGCCTTTGAAACCAATGTTGCATATATAGTGGATGGAAGTGGTAAGATTAAAGTTGATACCACATTCGACCCTAAAAAAGAGCTACCTGTACTACCACGATTAGGTCTTACAATGGCTACTCCTGAAGGTTTTGAATACTTCAGTTGGTACGGTAAGGGACCTCATGAAAGTTATGTTGATCGAAATGAAAGTGCCATTGTTGACGTTTATAAAGGTACTGTCGATGAGCAATTTGTTAATTATATCGTACCTCAAGAAAACGGTAATAAGATGGATACTCGTTGGGGATTAGTTTCCAATGGTAACGGTTTTGGTTGGTTGATATGTGCTAATACAACTATCAATATGAGTGTTCATCACTATACAGCAAAAGACTTAAAAGAAGCTATGCATACCTACGACTTAAAAAAGAGAAAGGAAACTATTATTAATTTAGATTACGCTCAATGTGGTCTTGGTAATCATAGTTGTGGACCAGAGGTTCTAGAACAATATCGCTTAATGCCGCATAAAGCTCAGTTTTCATTTGAAATGGTACCATACCATGAAGGATTAGGAGTACCTATGAGTATTTATCAACAAGGTAAATAAATATCACTCAACTAATTGACAGTAAAGCATCCAATTATTATAATTGAATTAGGAAACTTTAGTATATGAAAAGTCCCCTGTTTAGGGGATTTTTTAACTTATATTCTAGGAAGGTGCAAATTATGGAGAAAGTAATAATTGGCACAAGAGGAAGTCTTTTAGCTGTCAAGCAAACCAATCTTGTCAAGAAAATGCTAGAAGAAGTTCATCCTCAATTGTCATTTGAAATAAAGACCATTGTGACTACGGGAGATCAGCATCAAAAGGTACCTATGATTGGTGACAGCGGATCACTAAAGATTGATTTTGTTAAAGAGATAGAACGAGAGCTTTTAGCTGGCAATATTCATTTAGCAGTGCATTCCATGAAAGATATGCCTTTAGTATCTCATGAGGAATTGGTCATTGGAGCTATACCAAAAAGAGAAGATAACCGTGATGTATTGATCTCAGGTGGAAATATACCTCTTTATGATTTTAAAGCAGGAGCTGTTATTGGAACTAGCAGTTTGCGAAGACAAGAAAGCATTTTACATGTGAGACCAGACCTTAAGGTTAAACCTATCCGAGGAAATATTGACACACGTATTAAAAAAATGGAGGCTGGCGATTATGATGGCATCGTATTAGCAGCTGCTGGTTTAAAAAGAGCTGGTTTAGAAGAGCGAATAACTTGTTATTTTACTTATGATGAGATGTTACCAGCTCCGACACAAGGAATATTAGCCATTCAATGCAGAAGAGATGATGAGTCGACATTAAAAATACTCTCTGCAATTAATGACCCAGAAACAGCTATTATGGCTAAGGTGGAGAAAAAATTTGCTAAATTATTTGATGCTGGCTGTCATACACCTATGGGGTGTACAACTTCTTTTGAAGGTGATCAAATGACCATTCAAGGGATGTACGTCTATGAAGGAAATCTCTATAGAGGAACAGCTGAAGGATCTATAAGTAAACCAGAAATATTAGCTGATAGATTAGCAGAAGATATATGGAGGAAGATTAATGGGTAAAGTGTATCTTGTTGGGGCTGGGTGCGGCCAATATCAACTGATTACAGTTAGAGGTAAAAGTTTATTAGAAAAAGCAGATTGTGTTATCTATGACCGACTAATTGATCCTATGCTTCTTAACTATTGTAAAGAAAAAACAGAATTAATCTACTTAGGCAAAGGGAATACAGAAGGTGGAACGTTACAAGAGCGTATCAATAAAACATTGGTTGATAAAGCAAAAGAACATGCCGTAGTCGTCCGATTAAAGGGCGGAGATTCATTTGTTTTTGGACGAGGGGGGGAAGAAATTGGGGCTTTAATCGATGAGGGAATTCCTTTTGAAATGGTACCAGGTATAAGTTCATCATTAGCAGCTCCAGAATATGCTGGAATACCTGTTACCCATCGCGGTATCAGTCGTTCTTTTCACGTGTTTACTGCTCATTTTAGTAAGCCATCCATGATGCTGGATTTTGAGGCTATAGCCCCTTTAGAGGGAACTCTTATTTTTCTCATGGGGGTTGGTAATCTTGACAAAATTGTCAATGGACTAATAAAGGCTGGGAAGGATAAACAGACACCCATTGCACTTGTTGAAAAAGGTGGAAGGACAAAGCAAAGAACAATAACAGGTACTTTAGATACTATTATCAATATTGCTAAGGTGGAAGAAGTGGAACCCCCAGCTGTTATTGTTATTGGTGAAGTTGTTGATCTAAGAAATGATTTTGGTTGGTTCTCAAAACTACCTCTTTATGGTAAAAAGGTATTGGTTACTAGAGCAAAAGGGCAAGAACAATCATTAATTCAAGGAGTATACGATTTTGGTGGTGAGGGTATTCACTTACCTTTATTGGATATTACCTATAGCTTACCTGAAATCCAGTTAAATCAATACAAATACATTTTGTTTAATAGTCCTAATGGTGTCCATAGCTTCTTCCATCAAATTACTGATGTTCGGATTTTAGGAGACAAGAAAATTGGGGCAGTAGGTATAAAGACAAAAGAAGCTCTACTAAAGTATCGAATAACTCCAGATATAATGCCAGAAGTATATGTTTCAGATGTATTAATTAAAGAAACAATAAAAGCATCTAATAGCAATGAGGAGATATTAGTGATTACATCAGATCAGTCTCCACTTCATAAAGTAAATTTTCAAGAAGCTTATGGCAAGACGGTTCATGTAATCACTAGTCACACTACTAGTGCAATCGAATATACGCGAGATGAAATGATAGAGATCTTAAAAGATATGGATATAGTCACTTTCTTAAGTGGTTCATCTGTAGAGTCTTTTCATAATTGTTTGAAAGGTGACTATTCCGGTTTAGAACATCTACACTACGCTTCAATCGGACCTAAAACAAGCCAGCGGATTGTTGCGCATGGGTTAAAGGTAGCTATTGAAGCTAAGGAATATACTGTAGAAGGATTATTGGAGGCAATGACATGTTTAAACGAACAAGATCGTTAAGGAGAAGTGAAGGTATGCGACATCTGTTACAAGATGTTCACTTAACTGCAAAGGACTTAGTGTATCCCATCTTTATTGATGAAGGAGACTTTTATAAAAAAGAAATTCCATCAATGCCAGGTCAATTTCGTTATACAATGAAGAGCTTAAATGAAATAATGAATAACGTGGTAGAAGCAGGGATTGGAGCCGTTATCCTATTTGGTATCCCTGCTGTTAAAGATGAAATGGGAAAAGAAGCATATAATGATGATGGTATCATACAAAAAGCTATTAGATACATTAAGAAACATTACGATATTTTAGTAATCACTGATGTATGTATGTGTGAATATACATCCCATGGTCATTGCGGTATCTTGGAGGAAAATGGTGATGTGAACAATGATATTACCATTGGCTATTTATCCAAGGTAGCCTTATCTCATACCAAAGCAGGTGCTGATATTGTAGCACCATCTGATATGATGGATGGACGTGTACAAGCTATTAGATCTTTATTGGATCAAGAAGGCTATCAACATGTACCTATCATGGCTTATAGTGTTAAGTACGCATCATCTTTCTATGGACCTTTTAGAGATGCAGCAGATTCTGCTCCTAGTTTTGGAGACAGGAGAGCATATCAGATGGACTTCAGACGTCAAAAAGAATACCTTATTGAAGCTGAAGAAGATTTAAAAGAAGGAGCCGATTTTCTCATAATAAAACCTGCTGGTGCTTATATGGATATCATCAAGGATTTATCAGATCGTTATCCCGTACCTATCGCATGTTATCATGTAAGTGGTGAATATGCCATGATTAAAGCTGCAGCTCAAAATGGTTGGATTGATGAAAAGAAAATTGTGATGGAAACCATGTACGGTTTTAAAAGAGCTGGTGCAGATATTATCATTACTTATTTTGCTTTAGATATAGCGGAATATTTGAAGGAGTGTTAAGATGAGCCGATCAAAAGGATTATTTGAAGAAGCTGGACGCATCATACCTGGTGGTGTAAATAGTCCAGTCAGAGCATTTCAAGCTGTTGGTAAAGAGTATCCCGTATTTATAAAGAGCGCTAAAGGTAGCAAGCTTGTCGATGAAGATGACCGTGTTTATATTGATTATATAGGTTCATGGGGGCCTATGATTTTGGGACATAATCCAGATCAAGTACTTAATCGAGTTAAAGAACAACTGGATGAGGGGAGCTCATTTGGGTTACCCACTAAGGGAGAAATTGAATTAGCTAAAAAAGTAGTTGAATTGGTTCCATCCGTAGAGAAGGTTCGTTTAACCACATCGGGTACTGAAGCTACTATGTCAGCTATTCGCCTTGCTAGAGCAGTGACAAAAAGAAATAAAATCATTAAGTTTGATGGCTGCTATCATGGGCATAGTGATTCTTTATTAGTCAAAGCTGGATCTGGATTACTGACTTCAGGTCACCAAGATAGTAATGGTATTACTGAAGGAACAATGAAAGATACCCTTGTACTTCCTTTTGGAGAAATAGATGCAGTAAAGAATGCTTTACAAGAAAATCAAGATATTGCCTGTATTATCCTTGAGCCAGTACCTGCTAATATGGGATTAATCTGCACAGAAAAAGAATATTTGGTAGGTCTAAGAGATCTATGTGATCAATACGGTGTTCTTCTAATCTTTGATGAAGTCATCAGTGGTTTTAGATTAAGTTTAGGGGGTGCCCAAGAAAGGTATGGGGTCATACCAGATTTAACTACATTAGGTAAGATAATTGGTGGTGGATTCCCTGTAGGTGCTTTTGGTGGTAAGAAGGAATTAATGGATCACATTGCGCCAGTTGGCGATGTATATCATGCTGGTACTTTGTCTGGCAATCCGATATCCGTATGCGCTGGGTTAGAAACTCTTACAACTTTACAAGAAAACCACGACTTATATCAAACTCTTGAGAAACGTACTAAGAATCTTGTTAAGAAAATTAAAGAGATTGCAAAAGCATATGACGTATCTATCTGTATCAATCAATTAGGATCACTGTTCACGCTTTTCTTCACAATAAGTGATAGCGTGACATCTCTAAATGATGTTTTGGCTACTTCAACAGAAAACTATAATCTTTACTTCCATGTGATGCTTGAAGAAGGGATAATGGTACCTCCTTCCAAGTTTGAAGCTCATTTTGTATCCAGTGCTCATATGGAAGAGGATTTAGAGTTGACATTAAGTGCTATTGATAAGGCTTTTAAAGCAATAAGTGAAAGAAGTTGATGAGATGCATGATTATTTTCCTCTATTCTTAAAATTAGAGAAGATGCCGTGTATAGTTATTGGTGCAGGACACATAGCTTATCGTAAAATAAGAACCTTGCAGAAATATGGAGCGGATGTAAAGGTATTTACAAAGGAAGTGAAAGAATCTAGGATTAGAGAAGTTCTTCCGAGTAAAAAAATTATTGAGAATGACTTTAAAATGGATACCCTCAAGGAGGCGTACCTAGTTATAGCTGCAACAAATGATGAGGCATTTAACAAGGTAATAGCTGAGTTTTGTATGAAGTACCATATTTTAGTCAACAACATCACTTCACCTGACGATTGTAATATTAGATTTGGGGCTTTAATTGAAGCTGATGATTATCAGATTGCAGTTTCTTCAAAAGGGAGAAATCCAAAAGAAGCAGTAGCTTTACGTAATAATATAAAAGACCATTTAGGTTAAATTTGAAGAAGGACATAATAAGTATAATATTTTACTTACCATGTCCTTCTTTTCTTCTTCTCTTGAAAACAAGTTACTGAGCGAGACTAAATTACTTTTGCTCAGTATAATTTTTAAATGCTAAAACAACCATTATTCATAAGTACTCCTTAATTTCTCTACAAATATTTTATGAATGCTAGGAAAAGAGCCTAATCCTGTCATGATCACTTCAACTTCAAAATCTTCACGAAGTAACTGGCTTTTCCATGAATCCGGTTCATCAGAAGCCATATCATTATGAGCATGATCTCCTGCTACTAATAGAAAAGGCATAATGTTTACTTTTTTTATACCTTTCTCCTTTAAGAGATGAATGGTTTCTTCTAAGAGAGGGATGCCCTCTATGTTTGACATAAAAATATTGGGGTGAATCTTTTTAAAATGATGATCCATACAAAAATAAGTTGCATTTGCAGGATGATTAGTTCCATGACCCATAAATAATAAAGCTTCTTCAGAAGATAATTCTGGTAAGTGGGGTTTAATGGCATTGACAACACGACTATAATCATCACTTGAGAAAAGTAATGGTTGAGAAAGGTAGAGTTTTACTTGATCTTTATAAGCTCTGTATGCCTCTTCAATTTTCTCATATTCATAACCTGGAATGATATGGAGGGGTTGTAGTCTAATGGTATCAAAACCTTCAGAAATGAGTTTTTCAATAGCTTCTTCAGGAGACAGAATATGAACACCTTTATTCCCTAATCTCTTGCGAATGAAGGTTGAGGTAAAAGCTCTGATGACATGGGCATCTGTAAATTCAGCTTTAATAGCTTTTTCAACTGGCTGTATATATGTGTTTATAACATGTTCCATACTGGAACCAAAACTAACAACGACAATTGCATTTTTCATTGATTCAAATCCTTTCAGTTCACAATAATAAAATATATTTTAATCCCGTATCTAAGAATATTACATCTCATTAAGCATTTTGCAGAAGTAATTTTAGTTGCTCATGATTTCTTGGAATTTGTTTTTTAAGCTTATCTGGAAGATTATTATAAAGGTCAAGAACCATAGGACAGGCTAAGTGCGCCTCTTTTAATAGTATCTCATTAGAGAAGATAGTAATAGGGTCTCCCTGACCAATACAATGTCCATTAGAAAAAGCGATGACTTCTTCTGCCCATTCATAAGCTAAGTTGACATCATGGGTTGATAATACGATCGTAATACCTTGTTGATATAAATGATCTAAAGATCTCATGACTAACTGACGATTATATGGGTCAAGCCCAGCCATTGGTTCATCTAATATAATGACATCTGGCTTACTTACCAAGATTGATGCAATGCTCACTTGTTTCTTCTGTCCATAACTTAAATGATGTGTAGGTTGCTCAATTAAATGTTTTAAACCTAGATTATCCATAATTTGATAAGCATTTTTTATTGCTTCATCTTTTTCCATACCAAAATTGATGGGACCGAATATTAACTCATCTAATACGTCAGGTGAAAAAAGGTGGGCATCTGGATCCTGTAGTACGATACCTACTTTTTGACGAATTTGATTGAGGTTTTTTCTATGATAATCTATGGGGTTACCTTCAAAATAAATCCTTCCTTTTGTCGGTTTCAGAAGACCATTTAAATGCTGTATGAAGGTAGACTTACCTGCTCCATTACTGCCAACTAAGGCAACACGCTGATTTTTATGAATTGTTACATTGATGTTTCTTAAAGCCATTGTTCCATTGGAATAACGATAGTCAAGTGACTGTATCTGGTAAAGTGATTGACACATAAATGACCTTCTTTCTAAACAAGTATCCTTAATAATAGTGGCTTACCATTAATAGCCAAAGAATAAAATGATTAAATTGATGATTAAGATGCTTAGTAAATGACTGATTTTAACAGGAGGGTACGTAGCAACTGTGTGCAAAGTACCAACATAGCCTCTTGATTCTAATGAAGTAAATAATTTTCTACCGTAATCAAGAGACTTTATGAATAAAGCCGAAAGTAATGCAGCAAAGGAACGTAAACTTTGTTTATAACCTTTGTAACCAAGTCTTGCATGTTGAGAAAGGTATATTTTTTTTGAAGTTTCAGCAAGAATAAAGATATACTTATAAATAATTAACATCATTTCACATATTATTGTTGGACATTTTAACTTCCTTAATCCCCAAATGACTTGCTGAATAGGTGTCGTCAATACGAGAGAATACATACATAAGAGACAGGAGAAACTTCTAAAAAAAATGAATATGCCTTGGTTTAAACTCGCTGATGTTATGTTTACCGTTATGCCAGAATCAACGGATAGTGTTAAAGCAATGGATAAAGCACCAAACAAAAGAAATGGCAAAAAAGCAAGTAGCATAAGGCTTAGTGTTTTCCAGTTAATTTTTGCTATAAAAAGTAAAAACATATTCAAAAGAACAATTGCTAAAAGATGTGATCTTATCTCTTTAAGTACGAGTAATGTAGTTAATGTTAGTATGCAGCCAATGATTTTTTCGACAGGATGAAGCCCTTTTAAAGGGCTCTCCTGTGCAATGTTATCGATGATCATCTTGTATTACCTGACTTACCTTTTTTATATCCAATATAATAGCCTATGAAAGCAGCTCCAAGTGCCGCTTGAAGAGAAAATAGTAAAGTTTCGATTTCCCCGCTTGCAGGTTCATAAATTGACTCAAACCAAGGTGTGTAGTTAGGATTCATTTCTATGATAGCTTCTTCAGCTTGGGAATCAGCACCAGCGAACTCCGCATTTTCTTGTATATAAAAAGGTACGATGACCAATAGTAAAACAATAAGTAGGAGGAAAATGTTTTTCTTCATTTTAGTTCACACCCTTTCTTATGTTTGACTTTTGAAAGATATGTAAGTTTTCCTTATTGTATTTATAGAGTATATCTATAATCAGTACAGTTAATATACCCTCTGCAATTGCTAGAGGAATTTGAGTTATAGCAAAAATGGACATAAATTTAGTGAATGCACCAATGAAGCCACTATTAGCATCAGGAAAAGCAAGTGCAAGTTGCCCTGATGTAACCATATAGGTTGCTAAGTCTCCAAGTGAGGCAGCTAAAAACACTGATATTTTCAATGATATATTTAGTTTCTTGCACCCTGCGTAAATACCGTAAGCTACCAAGGATCCCACAACTGCCATTGAAAAGACATTGGCGCCTAAAGTAGTAATACCGCCATGAGCTAATAATAAGGCTTGAAAAAGAAGTACGATGGAACCAACAACGGTCATAACAAATGGACCAAAAAGAATAGCACCTAAACCAATACCTGTTGCATGGGAGGTACTTCCTGTCAAGGAAGGCAACTTGAGAGCAGATAGGACAAAGGAGAATGCACCACCAACACCGATTAGCATCAAGTTTTCTTGATGGTCTGCAATCAATTGTTTGATTTTTAAAATACCTAAAATAAAGAATGGTAGAGATACAAGGGACCAAAAAATGCACCAACCTGGAGGTAAATAGCCTTCCATGATATGCATAGCATAGATACGCTCAGGTGTAAACAGAGCCAATAGAAAAAACAGTGATAATAGTAAATAGAAACTTAAATTTTTCTTGATCATAATGATCAACCTCCTTAAAAGACAGAATATTTTCTGTGTTACTTTAAGGATGGGGGTGAAAGAATATTCCATAATTCCCATCCGAAATATGGAATGTTATAAACAATAAGTAAGTCTCCTGGCTTAAACATCAAACCCTATGGACGCCTTCCCAATATAAGTAAGAAACTTATTAATCAGTGGCAATGTACATAGGTAGTTATCACAGTAGCGGTGGCTGCGTTGGATTTACACCGAACTTCCTTTAACTTATTATTTCTTAACATTCAATTGTACTTCTTCAATTTAGCATACCGAAAGAAGTTTTGTCAACGAGATATTTTCGACAGGTTATTCATTCTATTAAGTGCCATAGGACAGTTAACTATCAGTAAAGTATTCTAAAAAAACCTCTTAAAGACTGAAAGAAAGAGGAGTATCAAAAAAAGCATTGACTTTTACTTGTAACGAATTATAATTATAAGTAACTGAATAAAAGGATCGGGTTCTAATCTTCTAATCATTTGATGAAATGCTAATGGATAACATCAAAAGAGAAGATGGATGAAAAGGGAAGATCGGTGAGAAACCGACGCAGCCCCCGCTACTGTAACGAGGATGAAACCAAATACCACTGAAGCTTTTGTTTTGGGAAGGTTGGGAGTAAGTTGAATCGAAGCCAGGAGACCTGCCTTATCCTAACTGTTAGCAATACTTCGGTGGGAAGTTAGGTCTATGAATTGAAAAGATTTTCTATAATCCATTCATATACATAACTGGTCATTGACCAGTTTTTTTATTTTTAAAAATAACCAGACTTAGGAGGAAGGAAAATGAACTACCAAGACTTTTATAAACGCCCGATGAACATTGAAAACAACAGCATGTCTATAATTGAAGCTGAAATGAAATCGCCTGAATCATTTACGAAACAAGAATTACAGATTGTTAAAAGGGTTATACATACTACTGCTGATTTTGACTATGAGAATTTTATTCGAATGAATCATGATTTTATCCAGGCTTTTAGTGAGGCTATCAAAAAAGGATTGCCTATTATTACGGATACTAATATGGTTAAAGCAGGGATTAATAAAAGAACTTTAAGCCAATTTGGATGTGAAATCCATTGTTTTGTAGGGGATGAAGATGTCCGTAAAGTGGCAAGAGAGACTGGGATGACACGATCTGTAAAAGCTATAGATAAAGCAGTTAATACCTTTGACGAAGCCCTGTTTGTATTTGGTAATGCACCAACTGCTCTTGTACGTCTTTTAGAATTAACAGAGCAAAAGAAAGCATTTCCACAAGGGATAGTAGGCGTACCTGTGGGATTTGTTGGAGCTAAAGAGTCTAAAGAGCTATTGGCAAGACATGAAGTACCCCACATTACTACACTTAGCCGTAAGGGTGGCAGTAATGTAGCAGCTGCAATTGTCAATGCAATACTATACATGATTGGTGAGCGGTAGATGGATGGACTGGAGCAATTATTAGGATATACCTATGTAGGTGGTAAGAAATTAAGAAACGGGATTACTACAGGTACCTGTGCCACAGCTGCAGCAAAAGCTGCCTTGGAAATGTTGCTCTCAAAAAGTCGATTAGAATACTGTCGTGTTGATTTGCCAATCGGTAAGAAGCTTGTCATCCCAATAAGTAATATAAAAATGGGGAAGGACTATGTAAGCTGTTGTGTTGTGAAAGATGCAGGTGATGATCCAGACATCACCAATGGTATTGAAATCTATGCCAAGGTAGAGAGAAATGATAGTCAAGAAATTATTATTAAAGGTGGTCAAGGTATTGGTATGGTCACCAAGAAAGGGTTACCTGTTGAATTAGGGAAGCATGCTATTAACCCAGTACCATATCAGATGATCAAAGACGCATGTAAAAAGCTACTACCAGAAGGAGAGGGAATTATTGTCACCATCTATGCGCCTGAGGGTGAAAGGTTAGCTAAGAAGACTTTGAATTCAAAGTTAGGTATTATCGGTGGCATTTCTGTCCTAGGAACAACTGGCATAGTAAAACCTATGTCAGAGGATGCCTATAAAGAATCCTTGCGTATTGAACTAGAAATGTATGTGAAAAACGGTCATTCAAAAGTGATTTTAGTACCAGGTAACTATGGTTATGATTTCTGCCAAGATATTTTAGGTATGAATAGATGGCCTATCATAAAGATGAGTAATTTTGTTGGTTATATGCTGGAACAATGTGAGAGATTAAAAGTTAAAGAAGTTTTGATGGTTGGAGACTTAGGTAAATTCATAAAAGTTTCTGGTGGCATCTTTCAGACTCATAGTAGACAAGCGGATTGTCGTATCGAGTTAATGATTGCGTATGTTGCTTTATTAGGTGGAGATCAGCAACTATTACAGGAGTTGCTTGAAGCATCAACAACAGTTGCGGCAATTGAGATCTTAGTCAAACAGGAATTTAATGAGATACAAAATCTCTATAAAAAAATAGCTGAAGGGGTCACAAGTAGAGCAACCTCTTATTGTCATGAAGAAGTAAATGTAGGGACGGTTATTTTTTCAAGAAGCACTGGTGAACTATACCGGGATAAAAGTGCCGAGCAAATGATAAAGGAGATGAAAAATGAATAAGATTAATGTTTGTGGAATGGGACCTGGTCATCCAGATTATATTTTGCCTCTTGTACATCGACTAGTAGGAGATGCAGATATGTTGATAGGTGGTCTTAGGCATCTAGAGCTATTTAAAACATTTACCGGAATCAAAGTTCCTATAACAAAAGATATCCAAGGTATTGTAGAAACCATCAAAAATGAATATGCCGATAAAAAAATTACAATTCTTGTATCTGGAGACCCCGGGCTATATAGTTTTACTCAGACACTAATGAACTATTTTCCTTCGAATATTTTAGAAGTTTATCCAGGGATATCTGCTGTTCAATATCTCTTTGCAAAGGGGATTATTCCATGGCACGAAAGCTATATAACGAGTTTACATGGTAGAGAATTATTAAAATTAGAAGAAATAGTAGGTGCCCATGAAAAAGTAGCTTTATTTACTGACGCTATTAATCATCCCAATGCTATTGTAAAGCGCTTACAAAATGCCTCTATAAAACATAAACGTATTTTAGTGGGGGAAAATTTGTCTTATGATGATGAATGTATTACAAAAGTAGTATTAGAAGAATGGATTGACAAGTCTTTTAGCCCTTTGAATGTGATGGTGATTTATGATGAATAATAATTATTTAAATATAGAAGATCGTGATTTCATTCGTGGTGAGGTTCCGATGACAAAAGAAGAAATACGCGAATTATCAATAGCGAAATTAAAATTAAAGGATGAACTTACCTTAGTTGATATTGGAGCAGGAACGGGTTCTGTTTCTGTCCAAGCTAGTCGTTACTTGCCTTCTGGAAAAGTCCTTGCTATTGAAAAAAAGGATGAAGCTATAAAGCTTATCCATGAAAATTGTAAAAAATTTGGGTGTAGTAATATAGAAGTTATAAAAGGGCAAGCTGAAGAGATTATTCGTCAGATTTATGATGTAGATCGAATTTTTATCGGCGGTGCCGGAAAAGAATTAGCAGCTATATTATCTTGGGCGTCTCAAGTATTGAAGCCGGGTGGAAGGATAGTAATCAATGCTATACTATTAGAAACTTATCAAGACGCTATGAAAGTATTAAATGACAAAGGGTTTAACCCAAGCAGTATTTCCGTTGATATAAAGAGATTAAAACGACTGGGGACGGGACATTATTATTCACCACTTAACCCCGTTCATATTATTTGGGCTGATAAGGAGTGAAAAAAATGAAAGTTTACTTTATAGGTGCAGGACCTGGCGAACCAGAATACATGACGTTAAAAGGAAAGAGTATTATTGAAAGTGCAGACATTCTCATATATGCAGGATCTCTTGTCAATAAAGAAGTTTTGCAATGGCGAAAAGCAGATAGTATTGTTTATAACAGTGCAGGCATGCACTTGGATGAGGTTATTGACGTGATGGTAAAGGAGAAAGAAAAGGATAAAATAATTGCTAGAGTACATACAGGAGACCCTAGTATCTATGGCGCTATCCGTGAACAGATGGATCGATTAAAAGATGAAAATATAAACTACGAAGTGATACCAGGAGTGAGCTCTTTTGTTGCAGCAGCAGCCTCTCTTGATAAAGAATTCACTTTGCCTGGAGTATCACAAACAGTTATATTGACCCGCAAAGCTGGTAGGACTCCTGTACCAGAGAAAGAAGATCTTAAACTTTTAGCTGCTCATCAAGCTTCAATGGCTATTTTTCTAAGTGTGGGTATGATCGATGAAGTAGTTGAGGATCTAAAGACTCATTATCCAGTGCATACACCTGTTGCTGTTGTCCAACGAGCCAGTTGGCCAGATGAAATAATCGTTTTAGGGAATCTCAGCACTATCTCTGAGAAAGTAAAGGTAGCCAATATTACTAAGACAGCTCAAATTTTAGTTGGTGATTTTTTAGGAGATGATTACGAGCTTTCAAAGCTTTATGATAAAAACTTTACCCATGAGTACAGGAAAAGTGAAGGATGATAGCAATTTATGCATTGACTCAACCAGGAATAAAATTAGCTGAAAAAATAATAGACCAGTTAGAAGATTGCTATCTATTTGTTTCAGAAAGGCATGCTAATGAAAAGTACCATCCTATAGTTGGTAGCTTAAAGCAGAGTTTAACTGAAAATTGGAAGGATTATCATGTGTTCATCATGATCATGGCGACAGGAATAGTCGTTAGATCTATAGATGGGTTACTGGAGAATAAAGCTGTTGATCCTGCAGTACTAGTACTTGATCAAGGTGGTAACTTTGTTATTCCATTACTCTCTGGACATTTGGGCGGAGCCAATGACTGGGCTATAAAGGTATCTGACTTAATTGATGCACAGCCAGTGATAACAACTGCAACTGATGTTCAAGGAGTCCTTTCTTTTGACGTTATTGCTAAACAAAATAAGTGCAAAATTGAGAATTTCCATTACTTGAAGGAAATCTCTTCTGGTTTATTGGAAAATAAAAAAGTGGGGTTATACAGTTCTGTTGATCTTCCTACCCAGCTTCCTAATTCCATTAAACTTGTTGAGCATATTGATGACTTAAAGGCTTTTGAAAGTAAGGTTATCATTTCAGAACGTGTATTCAATATTGATGAGGAAGCCTTAATATTACGACCACCTAGCCTTATATTAGGAATAGGGTGTAGACGTGGTGTAGAAAAAGCTAAAATTGATACAGCACTAAAAGACTTTCTTGGACAAAAGGGTTTAAGTATGTCTTCTATTACTAAGGTGGTCAGTATTGATCTCAAAGCAGATGAACAAGGAATTATTGAATTAACTAGGGAGTATAATATTCCTTTCATAACTTATGGTGTAGATGAAATCTCTAGGGTAATTCATTTATTCGAGGAATCACCTTTTGTTAAAAATGTACTTGGGGTAGGGGCTGTATGTGAACCGGCAGCTTATCTAGGGGCAACGGAGCCAGAGGTTATTGTAGGTAAAGAGAGTTATGATGGGATTACTTTTGCGTTGGTTAAAGAGAGGGCGTATTCAATAGAAATTTAAATTGAGTCAAGCTTATATGGGGTACTATTACGCCAACTGAAAAGATGTCCATGTCTTAGACAGTTGGGTTCACCATCCATGGCTCACTGCTCCATAGCCCCCCAAATAAGCTTTTGGTATTGAATTGGGAAATGTATCAATTAAATAGAGTTATTCATACAACTATTGGAAAGACATTGGGTCTTACACGTCAGGAGTGAGCATAGCAAATGAAATTTGACACTTTATATGGAGGTCTAACATGAAGAATAAACTTTATATCGTGGGGATTGGTTCTGGGGATAGGAAGTCGTTGACTTTGAAAGCTATTGAAGTCATACAGACATGTGACATGATCGTTGGTTATAAACGTTACATCCAATATATAGAAGATTTGATAGAGGATCAAGAGATTTTCAGTACAGGTATGAAAAAGGAAATTGAACGATGCACTAAGGCGTTGGAATGTGCCCGAGAAGGTAAAAAGGTTGCTATGATCAGTAGTGGTGATGCTGGTGTTTATGGTATGGCTGGTCCCATCCTTCAATTAAAAGCAGAAAAATTCCCGGATGTTGATGTGGAAGTAATTCCAGGAATCACTGCTATGAATTTAGGTGCTGCAGCTTTGGGGGCACCGTTAATGCATGATACTGCAATCATTAGTCTAAGTAACTTACTGACCCCATGGGAAACCATTGAAAAGAGGTTAGAACATGCAGCAGCTGGAGATTTTGTAATAGCACTTTATAATCCAAGAAGTAACGGACGACCTCATCTATTGAAAAGAGCTCGTGACATCATAGCAAAGCATAAACAACTTAATACGCCAGTAGGAATTGTCAAGCATGCAGGAAGAGAGAAGGAAGAGTTGTTTTTATCAACCTTGAAAGATTTCAATGATGAATGGGTGGACATGAATAGTATTGTTATAATCGGTAATAGTTGCTCTTTTATCTCTAACAATTTATTCATTACACCTCGAGGTTATCATATATGATTCTCTTATTAGCAGGAACCTCTGATGCAAGGGCAATAGGCACAGAACTAAAGAATAGTCATTTAAAGGTTATTGCAACAGCTACAAGCAACTATGGGAGTCAGTTATTAAGAGAAAATGGCTTGGAAGTTCTTTGTGGAAAGTTAGATGAGGGAGCATTACACAGTGTAGTTCAACAGTACGAGATTTCGGTGATTGTTGATGCGACCCATCCTTATGCCGAAGCAATAAGTCATTTAGCTTTAAATGTAGCAAAGGAGCTGAACATTCTCTATCTTCGTTACGAAAGACCTTCAATTCTTCAAGAACTTTCAATGGATAAAATTGTGGCAGTTCAAGATTATTTGGAAGCCGCAAAAGTTGCCTCACTTGAACAAGGTAATGTTTTATCAACTATTGGAAGTAGAAGGTTAGAGAAATTAGTCATGAGCATACCGTTGGATAGGTTGTTTGTTAGAATATTGCCACAACCAGAAGTCATTAAAGAGTGTTTAGACTTAGGAATTAAGTTAGGACAGATAATTGCAATGCAAGGTCCTTTTTCTAAGGAGCTCAATATGGCATTGTATAAACAGTTTAATATTAAAACAATTATTACTAAGGACAGTGGAGAGATTGGTGGAGCAAAGGAGAAAATTGAAGCAGCGCAGGCGTGTGGTGTTAAGACGATACTCGTAGAGCGACCAGCTATTAAGTATCCCAAAGTATTTAATGAGATCTATGAGCTTCTTAAATACTTACAAAATATGAATTAATATTATTATTTAGAAGCAACAGCCGAAAAGATATCCATGGTCCAGGTAGTGATAGAGAAAGGCTAGTTGGGTTAAGCTTTAAGGAGGCATATGATGAGTGGGAAATTATACGGTATAGGTGTTGGATCAGGAGATCCAGAAGAAATTACAATAAAAGCTGTTAAAACTATCGAAAAATGCGATGCTATTATCGTTCCATTGAGCATGAGAGGTAAGAGGAGTCAAGCATATCGTGCTATTGAGTCTTATCTTGCTAATCAAGATATAATTGAGATGTATTTCCCAATGATAACGGATAAAAAGGTGCTTTTTGAACAATGGGATAAGAATATCAATGAATTAGTTACACACTTAGAAGAAGGCAAGCAGTTAGGATTTGTGACTATTGGCGACGTCTCAATCTACAGTACATTTGCTTATATTATGGATGGCGTTAAGGAGAAAGGATTTGATGTAGAACTTATTTCTGGCATTCCTTCTTTTTGTTCTATTGCAGCCAAGAGAGGTAAAAGTCTTTGTGAATGGGATGAACCTTTGCTTATCTATCCATCTAACTATCAGACAGATAAGATCGAGTATTACTTAAAGGAATTTGATAATGTAGTGTTAATGAAAGCTGCAAAGGCATTTGACCAGATCGTTGACCAATTGGAGGAACAACAATTATTGGATCAAGCCTATATGATCACAAAATGTGGTTATGAGGAAGAAGAGATTTGTAAAGATCTTATAAGTAAAAAAGGTACAAAAATTAATTACTTATCTACTATTATTGTGAATAAGAAACGGGGTTAAGTGATGAGCATACCTAAATTAGTCATAGCGGGTACCCATAGTGGAGCGGGCAAAACAACTGTCACCATGGGGCTATTGAAACTACTTTCTAAGAGGATGAATGTTCAGTCTTTCAAAATAGGTCCTGATTATATTGATCCTAGCTTCCACACCTATATAACTGGGGAAAAGTGTAGGAATCTTGATAGTTTTTTGTTAGAAGAGAACACCATTAAATATCTCTTTAATAAGAATTCTAAGGGAAAAGATGTGTCCATTGTTGAAGGCGTTATGGGGTTATTTGATGGGGCAAAGCCAGATAACGATTTGGGGAGTACAGCTCATGTAGCCAAGATACTTAAAGCACCTGTGATATTAGTAGTGGATGCAAAGGCCATGGCAAGAAGTAGTGCTGCCATCGTAAAAGGTTACTCTGAATTTGATTCTGATCTTCAAGTACAGGGTGTAATTTTCAATCGCGTAAGCAGTGAAGCACATTATGAATTGTTAAAGGCAGCCGTGGAGGCTTATACAGATATTAAGCCCTTTGGTTACGTTAAAAATGATGCAGCAATTACATTACCCTCAAGACATCTAGGTCTTATACCAAGTGTAGAACAAGAAGGGCTAAATGAACGACTGGATTTACTTGCTTCTTCCATGGAAAGAACCATAGATGTGGATGGATTACTTGAATTAGCAGCTACACCCGACTCCACACAAGAACTACACTACTTGGAACCATCTATTACACCCTTGGGGAGAAAGATTAAAGTAGCAGTTGCTTTTGATGAAGCCTTCAACTTTTACTATTGGGATAACTTAGATTTACTTCGTGCTTATGGTGCTAGTATACATTTTTTTAGCCCTTTGCGAGATCAGATGCTACCTGAAGATGTGGATTTGTTATATATAGGTGGGGGATTTCCTGAGGTTTACATGAAAGAATTAGAGAATAATCGTTCCATGCGACTTTCAATACTTGAAAACTTAGAGAGGGGTCTTTATTGTATAGCTGAATGTGGAGGATATATGTACTTAACCAATGAGATTGAAGATTTGGATGGAAATAAAGCTTCTATGGTTGGATTCATTAATGGGAAAAGTAAGATGACAGAAAGGTTGCAGCGATTTGGTTACGCTAACCTTGAACTTGCTGATTCGTCCCTTTACGGTATAGCAGGAAGAAAAATTAAAGTGCATGAATTTCATCGGTCCATCGTTGAACTAGAGGAAGAAAAAGATTTGCTATTTAACATGAACAAGATTAGAAATGGCAGAGAGTCTAAGTGGCAATCTGGTATGCAAAAGTATCATACTTTATGTGGATATCCTCATATCCACTGGTACAGTAACTTTGAATTTATAGAAAATCTTTTAAATGTTATTTAACCAATACAGGCACATGTCTTATGCTGATATGTGCTTTATTTCATTTACCCATATAATATGGAATAATTTGAAGTAAACAGGTTTACTAAAAAGACGAAACTTGAATAATCTATTTGTAACTTGTCAAAAAATTTGGTATAATTTTCTCATGGAAATAAAAAAGGAGGGTGTTGACAAAGTATACGTTGCAGTAAAATCTAAATAAACTATGTGGTGGTGTTATGAAGAATAAATTTTATGATCAATTCAAATTCATGTCCAGCCTATTACTTTTTTTCTCAATAGTTAGTTCTGTGATTATAGCTAGTAGATACATGTTCTTTGACGATAGGAGTCTTATGTTTTTGATATGGAATATCTTCTTAAGTTGGGTTCCATATATTATTTCTCTAATTATTTATAGAAGAAAAATGATTATAAAACGCGGCAGGTCATGGGTTAATCATTTATTAACTTTGATGTGGTTATTTTTTTACCCCAATACACTATATATAATCACAGATGCGTTACACATAAAAAGTCGAGTTGATTACTACTTTAATAACGACATTGTTGTCATGGACAATGGCGGTTGGCTTAAATTTTGGTTACTAATATTCGTGATCTTACTTGGTTTTATTATGGGGATTATCTCGTTATATGCAATGCAAAATATACTTGATTCCAATTATGGACCATTATTTAGTTGGGGATTTGTCGCAATTGTTATGGTTCTCAGTAGTTATGCTATATATATAGGTAGATATTTAAGACTAAATAGTTGGGATATTTTAAATCCAATAAAACTATTCAATAATGTGATCCAAACATTACATATGGATATGCTATCTTTTGTCGGATTATTTACAATGATGTTATTATGTGTGTATGTGCTCTTTTATAATTTAATAAGTTTAAGAAAAGGAGCGTAAAAGCTCCGTTTTCATCTTCCTTTTAGTGTGAAATACCACTACTTATAGAGAGAAAAAATTGATGTGTTTTTATTTTATAGGAAATTTTACTATTCGAAAAACCTAGATAAAAAATATACGATAAGGTGATTAGGATGAAGAAGCTTAGAAATATAAACATTTTACTACTCGTATCATCTATTATTTTATTAGCTGTTCTAGGATCTATATTCATTATTACTCAGGAGAATGCTAATTTATTTAATACCCCCAAGATGACTACAGTAAGTGCAAAGGAAGAAAAGAGTATTTTAATATTACATTCCTATGATGCAGTTTATCAATGGACCAATCAACTTCATTCAGGGATTATAGAGCAAATTGAAACCATCGAACAAACATCAAATTATAAAATTACATATTATGTTGAATATTTTGATACGAAATTACATTATTCAGATGAATATTTTGCACAGCTTTATGAAGAGCTACTAATGAAATATGGTGATATGGCTATTGATGGTATTATCCTTACAGATGATAATGCTTACGAATTTATAACAAAAAATCGAGAAACATTATTTAAAGATGAACCTATTGTAGCCATTGGTATTAATAATTTATATACAGTAGAAGAGATACAACCTCTTACAACTGTTATATCTGATAAAGTTGATTACGATAGGGCTTTTAAGGAAGCACTTATGGTTAACGAAGATACCAAAAATATTAAAGTTATCGTAGACCAAACAACAACTGGTATTTATTTAAAAAAAGAATTAGAAAAAACATTAGAACCTTATAGTGAAACATATAATGTTGAGTATCTGGATCAATATTCGTATTCAGATTTACAGAGAGTTTTGTATGAGGCAACACCAGAAGATTTGATATTTTATAGTGTTTTTGCTCAGGATGCTAATGGTAAACGATTTAATCCAACCTATGCTTTACGAGATTTTTCTGAGATATCATCGGTTCCTATTTTTTGTTTTTTTGAATATGAAATAGAAGATGGTGGTTTTGGTGGCTACGTAGTTTCCGAAATGACATATGGAAAAACAGCAGTGGAAACCTTAGAAAAGTATTGGAGTGGTATTGACTTACCCTCTATTATACAAGACAAGCAATTATTTAAGTTCTCAATTTATGATTATTCAAAAATAAAAAGATACCATATTACTGAAGCTTCATTACCTGAAAGTGCAGTGTTAGTAAATAAACCACCAAGCTTTCTAGATCAATATGGATTAATACTTCTTTTTTTCTCAATCATAATGGCTTTATTGTTAATGATTATTGCTCATTTAATGGCAGTCAACAAACGACAAACAGTCATTGAAGAGAAGAATAGCGAAGTCATTGATTTATCTAATGAATTAATGGATACGCAAAAGGAACTTATTTATATGTTAGGTAATGTAATAGAAGTTAGAAGTCTAGCAACTTCTGATCATGTAAAACGTGTAGCCGAGTTATCCTATTTATTAGCGATTAAAGCGGGCCTACCAGAAAATGAAGCTGAAAACTTAAAAATAGCTTCGGCTTTACATGATATAGGAAAGATTGGTGTACCTGAGAAAATTCTTATGAAACCAGGGAAATTGACAAAAGAAGAATTTGAAACTATTAAAACCCACACTAAGCTAGGTAATGACATCTTAAAAAGTTCTAAACGTGAACTCTTTGAGATGGCTCGTATTATTGCTTATGAACATCATGAAAAATGGGATGGATCTGGTTATCCAAGAAAATTAAAGGGTGAATCCATACATATCTATGCACGAATAGTAGCTATAGCTGATGTGTTTGACGCGTTAAGTAGCAAACGTTGCTATAAAGATGCGTGGGAGAGAGAACATATTATGGAATATTTTAATGATCAAAAGGGTAAGCAATTCGACCCAAGGTTAATAGAACTCTTCTTCTTAAATCAAGAAGAATTTATTGAGGTACGAAAAAAGTACAGCCATAAAGAGCAAGAAGTCGTTTAGATGAGAAAATATTATTTTAGGCATATGCTTTGAAATAATGGGTATACTAGTGTTATCCATGAAAATTGATGTAGGAGGTTTTACTATGGATAAACTAGATTGCTTAGAAAGAGCGTTATTAAATACTCAGGAAGCAGTAAGAGACTATGAAATGTATTCCAAAGGTATTCAAGACGAAGAAGTGTGTACCTGTTTTAAACAATTAGCAGAAGATGAAGGCCATCATGCTCAACAATTATCTGAACTAATTAAGAAATATAAAGGACATGACTTCGATAATTCTTTTAGAGATTAATCAAGTGTCTTTAATCAATAGCAATATTGTGCTAAATAATAGCAACATTCTCCTTGTTGAGAAATAGACCATCTTTTATAATGTAAACATCATTATGGAAGGTGGTTTTTTTATGTACTTATTACCAAAACCTAAAACATTGGTCAAACATACTGGATGTTTTGCCATTGATGACCAGATAAAGATTATTTCTAAAAGAGAAAATGCCATGTTATTCAATAGTAAGCAGCTTCAAAAAGGCATTCAAAAGTATTTAGGATTACATTGCCAATTAGATTGCTTCTCACATAGTAAGAGATGCATTGAGCTGATATTATCAGAGGACTTGAGCGATATTGAGGGTTATCACTTAATTATAACAGAGGAAAATATTAAAATTCTTGGTAGAGAATCCAGGGGTGTCTTTTATGGTATCCAAACGCTTTTACAACTAGTCAAGCAATATGGTAGACGCATTCCTTGCTTAGAAATTGAAGATGAACCATCACTACCTCATAGGGGATTTTATCATGATGTAACAAGAGGGAAAATTCCAACACTTGATACGATGAAACATTTAGTTGATATCTGTTCCATGTATAAAATCAATCAACTTCAACTTTATATTGAGCATACATTTGCATTTGAAGGTCAAAGCGAAGTTTGGAATGTTACAGACCCTTTAACTGCCGAAGAAATCATGGAACTGGATCGCTATTGCCAAGAAAGATACATTGAGTTAGTTCCTTCGATAGCTACATTTGGGCATCTTTATGAAGCCTTAAAAAGCTATAGTTTTAATGAATTATGTGAATTAGATGACTCGTTAGATACAAACTATTCTTGGCATGATCGAATGGCGCATCATACTTTAGATGTATCTAATCCAAAGAGTATAGATTTTGTGAAAAATATGATAGATGAATTTATACCTCTATTTACATCCAACCAATTTAATATTTGTGCAGATGAAACATTTGACTTAGGTCGTGGTAAGAATAAGGTTAAAGCTGAAGAAGTTGGCAAAACCCGACTGTATGTAGACTTTTTGAAGCAAATCATAGATATTGTAAAAGGGCATAATAAAAAGGTGATGTTTTGGGGAGATATTATTTTAAATGAACCTGCTTTCATAGAAGAATTACCTAAGGACATCATTTGCTTAAACTGGGATTACAATCCGAAGGTCAAAGAAGATAAATTTGCTGAAATTGCTAAGAGTGGCTTACAGCAATATGTATGCCCAGGTGTAATGGGATGGAATAAGTTAATGAATCACCATCAAAATGCCTATGAGAATATTAGACGATTAAGTCAATACGCTGCTAAATATAATGCTGTTGGATTACTAAATACAGATTGGGGCGATTATGGACACATTAATCTTTTGGCTAATTCTACGCCAGGTCTCATATATGGGGCAATCATGTCATGGAACACAGATGAGGATAGAGATTTTGAAAAATGTAATGAGGCAATAAGTGTAGTTCACTATGGTGATACGACTGGTAAATTGGTCAATAGGATAGCTGAAGTGTCGAATAATCATTTAATGGATCTTACACCTATTGGCAGATATTTTCATAATGGTCATGTAGAAAAACTTAAGGACTTGAAGGTAGAAGAGCAATCTGTCTTTAAAGCCAACAATGAGCTAATAGAAATAAAAGAGCAGCTTTTAGATTATTTGGGTTGTCTAAAAGTAGAGCATCGTCAAGATTTGGAGGAGTTCCTGATTTCTTTAGAAGGTGTTTATCTGTTCAATGCACTCTATCTTGTATGCAAGAAAAATATACTCAATCAATCGTGTCAACTTCTACTAAATCCAGAGACAATTGCTGAGGGGATAGAAAAATGGTTGGTTAAGTATAAGAGGATATGGCGACAACGCAATAAAGAAAGTGAATTATATCGGATCAGAGAAATTTTTATAACGGTTAATAAATGGCTAAGAAGTATATAAAAGCTCCTATAAGGAGCTTTTTGTATACTTCTTTTTCTGTAAATGATTTAGTTACCGAATATGTCTATATCATCTGCATATAATGATAACAGAACTAATAGGTGGGACAGCATATGAACGAAAAAGATCTATTAAATTTCATATTAACAGATATATATAAATTAACCTGTGATTTGGAGGCTACTAATCTTGTGCAGGTACATGCTGCCATTAATTTATTAACATCAGCTAATGTATCTTTTAACCTTCAATTTAATGAGGGAACGAATACAGATCCGCCTTACTTTACACTAACTATCGCTATATCTCCTACTGTAGGCATAACAATTTCGTTCCAACTTGGAGAAGGAGGTTTAATTCAATAGTTTAAATGAAGCTTGCCCGTTCACCGATATACATAATATTGCATATAATGGTTAAGAGAACTAATAGGTGGGCAGCTTATGAACGATAAGGAACTCTTAGACCTGATATTAACGGATATACATAAATCGTCATGTGATTTAGAAGCAGCTAATCTTGCACAAGTCCATGCTGCTATTAATACATTAACTAAAGCCAATATATCATTTAATCTATCTTTTACTCAAGGAACTACAACAGATCCACCATATTTCACACTAACAGTTAATCTAACACCTACTGTTGGTATAACAATTACATTCCAACTTGGCGAAGGTGGATTCATAATTTAATTCTAAAGGGAGCTTGGTCGCTCACCAAAGTATTGATAGTACTCAACTTTTAAGCGACCATTGTATAGCTTCCTTTTTTTGTTGCATTTTTTCCCAAAAGTTCCTTCAAAACGCTCGTCGGAAGTAATCACATAAAGAGACCATGTTTTACGATTGCGGAATATTCTTCGCATATCTTTATAGATTTTTATTAATTCTTTTTTCTCACCTATCCTTATCCCATACGGTGGATTGGTAATTAAAACACCATAATTATCCTCAACTTTGATTTCACTTACTCCTTTGGCATCAAAGTGAATGCAATCATCAACGCCTGCCTCTATGGCGTTTTCTTTTGCTATTTCAATGGCAGATTCATCAATATCAGAGGCGTAGATCTTTAAGTCTTTGGAAAGATCTATAGCTGCATAAGCTTCTTTACGAGCTTCTTGCCAGTATTCTTTATTTAAGGTTGGCCATTTTTCGGAATCAAAACTTCTTGTTAAGCCAGGAGCGATATTTCTCGCCATCATGGCAGCTTCTATTGCTAGAGTTCCTGAACCACAGAAAGGATCTAGTAGCACACGACTAGGATTCCAATAACTTATATCAATTAATGCAGCAGCTAAGGTTTCTTTTAAAGGCGCTGCAACTGCCTGCGTTCGATAGCCACGTTTATGTAACCCTGGACCCGATGTATCTAGCGTTATAGTAACAACATCTTTAAGGATAGAAACTTGTACTTGAAAATCAGGTCCCTTTTTACTAAACCAGTCTGTCTCATAATGTTTTTTCAATCGCTCAACGAGAGCTTTCTCGGTGATGGATTGACAATCACGAATACTGTACAATTTGGATTTAACAGACTTACCATTAACAATAAAATTTCCGTCTTCTGAAATCCATTCTTCCCATGGGATAGCCTTAACGCCTTGGAAAAGTTCCTCAAAGGTAACAGCTTTAAATTCAGCTAATTTGATAAGAACACGATCAGCGGCTCTTAACCATAAATTAGCTTTGGGGATATCCTTTTTAGTTGCTAAGAAGGTTATTTTACCATCTTCAACCTGTTTTATTTCAAAACCTAAATCTTTAACCTCTTTTTTTACAATGGCTTCTAAACCAAATGTGGAAGTGGCGATGAGTTCAATATTAGCCAATATAAACACTCCATTCTATATTCTAAAACTTTCATTTCAATATTGTTTATCTCAATTATTATATAGGTTTCTTAGTTTTTTTTCTAGGGGTTATCCAAAAATTGTACTAAATAAACGTTGTTCTTAATAGATTTTTATAAAGGACAAGGTGATAGTGGATGAGATTTTTTAAAATATATGTGCTTATTTCTTCATTAATATTGATTGGACTAGCAGTATTTTATTATAGTACTGACAAGCCGGTTAGTGTTTATAAAGGACAAGAAGGCACTAGGATTATTAGCTATTCAAATAATTGGAAGGATGTAAAAAAACTTGAGTTGCTTTACCATGAGTTGCTAAATAATTTTCATGGTGAAGAATTAAAGTACTTAGAAGGAATTTATCTGTATCCACAAAAAGAAGATGTTGCAGCATATTATTATGATGACTACTACGAAAGAGATGGTGGGATTTCATTAGGCAAAAAGGCTCGGATTGAGATTTACAACATGGACGAGTATAATCAAATAGAAGAGATCGCAAGAGTATTAGCCCATGAATATGGGCATCATTTCACCACCTACTATCTGATTGAAAAAGAGAGAAAGGGGCAAAAACAGTGGACAGAAACAGAATACGCTAAAATAAGGCAATTTTATATGTACCCTTTGGTGAAGTCATATGATGATAAATTAGACCCACTTAAGCATCGATGGGATATAAGTGAAATAGCTGCTGAAGATTATGTACAGTTATTTGGATCAGATTTAGCTAGGAATTCCATTGATTTTAAAGATGTTGAGGAAAGACTAGAAGATAGCATTTATCAATATTCCTATACAAACGTGGATTTTAATCTCATACCCCAAGAGAACTTGGATATACCTTTAGCAGCTGATGTGGTCGGATTATTTGAATACTGGTATGAGAAAGTTACAGGTACGAAACCGGTAATAATGCCACAGACTCTGTCATATACCAATCTCATCATTGAAGAAAATGACGTATTAGAAGGGTATAAGAGTCACCTTGTTAACTGGATACCTATTAATGATGCTGAAGAATATACTCTCATTATGTATCCGAAAGGTGACAATAGTTTTCCAGAACCTATAAAGAGAATTGAGAAGAGTGATAAAACTGTTGCAAGGTTAGGAAGCGGCATCAAATCCTTGGATGATGGTAGGGTTAATGCTATTAAAAAAGATTTGAAAGGTACATATTCATTAACTCTTTTTGCTAGAGATCAATTTGGCTTTATTCATCGTGTAGCAGATGAAGACATTAACTTCAAATAATTGATAGAACTGTCGATATATTATATGGAACCCGTTACCCCCAATGAGACGGGTAAGATTTAAGCATAAAAAAAAGATTAAAATGCTATTCATGTTAGACTTATTGAGCGTTAAGGAAAGAAACCTTTAATTATTGAGTTCAATAGGTCTAGAAAGAGGTTGAAGATGAATTTAAAAAAACAAGATAAAGAAGAACTATTTCAAAGGCTTAATAGCGAGATTGCAGCTAGTAAACTTAACATATTGACCATTGATGTAAATTGGCATGAGTTATTTGATGAAGGTGAGAAGCATCAAGAGATTATAAAATTAGAGGAAAAAGTGAATACTCTTCTTAAAGAAAGAGGAGGATTAACTAACGATCACAAAAGACTTTTTAAAACAAAGAAGCAGCTAATGGATCAGATTTTAGTTGTTGCCAATAAGAATTTAAATTCTGGAGAAGACAATGATGAATTGCTTAAACTAAAAGAAAGAGTTGAAGACATCAATGATGAAATGATTCAAATACAAGATCGCTTAATCGACGTTCCTTATGAAATCCAGATTGCTAACAAAGCATTATTTATTGATAGCGCAGTTGTATGCTATAATAAATTAGAAGTAAAAAGTCAAAAAGTAAGTGAGATCGATAAAGAAGTTGAAGAACTTCGTCAACTGATTAAAGAGAAGATGGTACAAAAAGAAGAAATTAATTCAGAGATGGAGCATCTCTATGAAAGTATACATAATGTAGCAGGGGCAATAGTTGTAGAAAAACTTGATAATATATTTGGAGGCAAAGATGATTAAAGGAATTGGTACTGATATTATTGAAATTGACAGAGTAAAAGAAGCCGTTGAAAAGAATCAACGTTTTCTAACAAAGCATTTTACAGAGGATGAACGTGATTTATTTGAAAAACGCTCATTTAATCCCAGTACGATTGCAGCCAATTTTGCAACAAAAGAAGCTGTCTCAAAAGCTTTAGGAACTGGCTTTAGAAGTTTTTCTTTGTTAGATATTGAAGTTCTAAGAGATCGCTTAGGTAAGCCTTATGTCAATTTATATAATCAAGCCAAAACCCTTAAAAATGAACTAAGTATTGACCATATTCATGTGACGATAAGTCATAATCGAAAAGATGTAGTTGCTTTTGTGGTGGCTGAGGAGGTCATTAGATGAAAGTAGTTTATAATTCTCAGATGAGGTTGATCGATGAGTCCGCTATTAAAGACTATGGTATTCCTGGCATTATACTGATGGAAAATGCAGCTATTAGCGTTGTAAATGCAGTTGAGACATATAAACAATCAGGAAAAATCCTCATATTTTGTGGACAAGGGAATAATGGTGGTGATGGTTTTGCAGTGGCACGCCATCTTAATCAAAAGCATTATCAAGTAGAAGTTTTCATCATAGGAGTGACGGAAAAGATTGTAGGTGATGCTAAGATAAATTATGATATGCTTGAGCCATTAGGTATTAACGTAACTCTGATAAGCCAACATTATCCAATAGAGAATCTCAATCAGATCATAGGAACGAGTGATTTGGTTCTTGACTGTATATTTGGAACAGGATTATCAAGAGAAGTGACTGGGGTTTATTTAGATGTTATTAATATGGTTAATGCCTATAGTTCCTACACGATAGCGGTAGATATCCCATCTGGAATTAACGGTGATACAGGGGAAATCATGGGTGTGGCTATTAAAGCTGATGAGACAGTTACCTTTGCTTTACCTAAAATAGGTAATCTGCTTTATCCAGGAGCCTATCAAAGTGGTGAATTAACGGTAGCTGATATTGGTATACCTCAAAATATACCTCGAATAGAAGAAGCAAATATTTTTACTCTTACGAAAGAGGAAGCTTACAGTAAATTACCGAAGCGATTTCCATGGAGTAATAAAGGTTCTTTTGGTAAAGTTTCGCTTATTGCAGGATCAAAAAACATGACTGGAGCAGCTATTCTTTCTGGGAAAGCTGCTTATCGTATCGGTTCGGGATTAGTACGCCTTATCATACCAGAGGATATTCAACCTATTATACAGCAAGGATTAGCAGAAGCTGTTACTTTGCCTTATGGAATTGATGGTTCTGGGTATATTATAAATAGAGACACTTTTGAACAATTATGCACTCAATCTACTGTCATAGGCATTGGTCCTGGTTTAGGTCAGGAGGATTATGCATATGATTTCTTACAGGATATTATTAAGAAAAGTCAATGTCCTCTAGTTATTGATGCAGATGGTCTCAATTTGATTGCAAATAACAAAGATTTACTTAAGCGTTGTAGTAATCAAATTATAATAACACCTCATATTGGTGAAATGAGTCGTCTTACTGGAAAGAGTATAGCTTGGATTAAAGGTAATCCTATTGATACAGCTAGTGAGTTTAGCAAAGAGTATGGTGTTGTATGTGTCTTAAAGGATGCGCGAACAATTGTATCCATCCCTGATGGTGAAGTATATATCAATCAAACAGGAAATCAGGGGATGTCAACTGCTGGTTCAGGGGATGTACTTACAGGTATAATCTGTGGTTTAATTGCTCAAGGTGTGTCTGTAAATGAAGCTGCATTCTTAGGTGTTTATTTTCATGGTGCATCAGGCGATTGGGTAGCGAAAGAAAATGGTATGAGAGCCTTAATGGCTGGAGATTTATGCGATGGTTTAGGAGGGATACTATGCTGATAAAAGATATGATGGAAAAAAATGTACACTATGTTCACGAAGAAATGCTGATAGAGGATGTAGTGAAATTATTGTATAATACAGGTGTTAGTGGTGTTCCAGTAGTTAATGATGACATGCATATTATTGGGATGGTTACTGAGGCAGATTTAATTCAGAAAGAAAAAGAACCTCGTCTACCTTCATATATCGATATTCTTGGGAGTATAATATATATTGAAGGTGTAAAGAGGTACGAAAGGGAGTTAAAAAAACTAGTTGCTACAAAAGTTGGTGAAATCATGACTAGTGAAGTAAAGTATGTCAATGAAAATGACCCTTCAGAAAGAGTTGCAAAAATAATGGTAGAAGACAATGTTAATCGTGTACCAGTAGTGAATGATGATGAAAAACTTGTAGGTATCATAAGTCGTCATGATATGTTAAAGCTTCTTCTGTAGAACCTTTTGGCCTCGGTAAGGAGGTTATGCTTTATCAAAAGATTTAAAATACTTATTGTTCTTCTTTTGATTGGTGTTTTTACCTTTAGTGTAGGATGTACAGGAACGAATTCTGATGAACCTCCTCTGGCTAAAATACAAAAGATGTTTACTACTATGGAAGATTACAAAGCCACATGTGTTGTTACATTCATCGGTAACAAGAGCCAAAATGATTATCGAATGGTTCAATATGCGAGAATGAGTGGCGAATACCGTATGGAAATACTAGAACCTGAACGTTTAAAAGATACTGTAACTTTATATGATGGAAATACAATTGTACAAATTGATAATCGAGTAGGTGGTAAAGTTTACGTGGCTAAGCCAAATGTGGTACGTAATCTTGTACTGCTAAATAGTTTTATTGAAAACTATTTACAAGGTGAAGATGTTGTTGTTGTTGCAAGCAGTGATTTAGAAAATGTGACTGAACTTGAAGCAGTCATACCAGGCAATAATCCTCATCTTGTTACACACAAATTACTGATTGATAATGAAACTTTAAATCCCATTTCGATGACAGTCCTCAATGCAGAGGGAAAAGAAAGCATAGTTGTTCAATATGAAGATTTCATATATAATGTAGGTTTGGAGGATGATTTATTTAAAATACCTGAAGTTAAGCAATAATTCAAATCTATCTAGGAGGAACCAGCATGGAAGAATATTATCGTGTTATGGCAGAGGTTGACTTAAATGCTATAGCGCATAATATAGACGAAATACGAAGGATTATACCGAGGGATACAGAACTTATGGCTGTTGTAAAAGCGGACGCCTATGGGCATGGAGTCTTTGGTATTTGTAATACACTATTAGAAAACTGCGTCGACCGTTTGGCGGTTGCTATTCTTGATGAAGGGGTACAGTTAAGAAAACAAGGGATAAACTTACCTATACTTATACTAGGTTATACACCAGAAGTATTCAGTGACAAGATCGTTGAATATGACCTTATTCAAACTGTTTTTACATATAGTATGGCAAGGTCTATTTCGGAGGTGGCTTATAAGCTTGGAAAGAAAGCAAAAATACATATAAAGATAGATACTGGAATGGGACGTATCGGCTTTTTATGTAATGACCAGGCCATAAATGAGATCGAGCAGATTTATAAGCTGCCTCATCTTGATATAGAGGGTATGTTTACACATTTTTCGAAGGCTGATGAAGAAGATAAATCTTTTACAGTTAATCAAATCAATCAATTTAATGCATTTAATCAAAGACTTGAAGAACGAGGCATCCATATACCCATAAAGCATGCTGCGAATAGTGCAGCAATTCTTGATGTTGGTGACAGCCATTTTAATATGGTGAGAGCCGGAATCATTTTATACGGGTTATACCCTTCAGAGTTTACGAATAAAGACCTGATTCGTTTACAACCAGCAATGACCCTGAAAACACACGTTATCTTCATAAAAGATGTTGATCAAGGTACACCTATAAGTTATGGAGGTACCTACTTAACACCATGTAAGAAAAAAATAGCAACCATTCCAGTGGGATACGGTGATGGATATTCTAGATTGCTGTCTTCTAAAGGCGGCGTACTAGTTCATAATGAATTTGCACCTATAATAGGTCGAATTTGTATGGACCAATTTATGATAGACGTAACGCATATAAAAGATATAAAAGTGGGAGATGAAGTTGTATTATTCGGTCGTCAAGGTGATCAAATGATATCTTTTGAAGATATTGCGTCTCTTATGGGAACCATTAATTATGAGGTTATTTGTATGGTTGGCAAGAGAGTTCCAAGAGGCTATTTGAAGTAATTTATATAAAAATTTGAAATAATGGGAATAGTAAGCGTCACAGCTGGCAATAATATCAAATAGATAATGGACTTTTTGATATTGGAGTGATTGCTTATATGTCAAATAAAGACCGACAAAATAAATATAGAGAAGTTGTAAAAACGATTAAGAAGAGCAAATATGGCTATAAATTTTCCTATTCCTTTATAGTAGGTGAAAAAACTTGATCGTAAAACGAGGCGATATCTTTTATGCTGACTTAAGACCTGTTATTGGCTCAGAGCAAGGAGGTATTCGACCAGTATTAATTGTTCAAAATGATATAGGAAATAAATATAGTCCTACAGTTATTTGCGCTGCTATAACTTCTCAGATTAACAAAGCAAAATTGCCTACTCATATTGAGATAGAGGCAAAGAAATATGCATTGATTAAAGATTCGGTTATTTTATTAGAACAAATTAGAACCATTGATAAGAAAAGGCTTAAAGAAAAAATCTGTCATCTTGATTTAGATATTATGAACAAAGTAGATAAATGTTTGATGATTAGTTTTGGATTAAATGAAAACTACAAATAGTCTACATAGGGCTGCTCATGTGAGCAGCCTTCAATCTTGTGTTTTTTTAAGTACCTCAAGATAAAGGTATTGTTTTTTGATTAGGATAAGATATAATAGAGGGAGTACATAATGAGAAAAGAAGACAGAAGAGGTGCCCATCTATGGACTTTATATTAGTTATTAATCAAATAATTATATTATTTTTATTATTAATACTAGGTTATGTTATTCATCGGCTTAAAATCATAGACGCTAATTTTATAAAGAAATTATCTGGTTTTTTACTGAAGGTAACGCTTCCCGCGTTAATTATTAGTTCCATGCAATTAAGAGACTTTAATTCAGAACTGCTGGAAGAAACTCTATTGCTAACCGGTATTTCCATCGTTACATATTTGATTGCTATTGTTCTGGCAATGATCATACCTAGACTATTACCTATCAAACAGAATGAATTAGGCTTATATCAGTTTATTTTAGTTTTTGCTAATGTTGGTTTTATAGGCTATCCATTAGTGGAGGCTGTTCTGGGGAAAGAAGCTATCTTTTATGCTGCTATCTTCAATTTACCTTTTAATTTTCTAGTTTATACACTAGGATATTATTATATGACGAAGAATAATGAACATGTTGAAAAGTTTAACCTTAAGAAATGCTTTAATCCAGGTGTTATAGCTGTCTTTATAGGGTTTGCGTTATTTGTGTTACCTATTAAACTACCTTATGCCATTAATGAAGCTATCAGTATTGTAGGAGGACTAACAACCCCCCTATCCATGATTATAGTTGGTGGGTTATTGATTGATATTAAGTTAAAAGATCTTTTTAAAGACTATATGATTTATTTTGTTAGTTTTTATAGAATGATTGTATTTCCTTTATTAATATTCGGATTGATGAGATTGTTTTTTGGGGACAGCTTGAATATTTATCTTATGGGAGTACCTATTATTGTATCAGCACTTCCGGTGGCTGTTAATGCTGCTATTTTAGCTGAACGGTATGATCAGCATCCGGATCTAGCTTCAAAAAGTATTTTTATATCCACGTTGTTATCGATGATTACGATACCATTAATTGCTTATATTGTGTTTTAACTCATAGAGTACGAACTTAACAGCAAAACTTAAATATTAATTTATTACATAAAACCTGGAGTGAGTTAATTCCATGACATGTATAGGAGGTGCATCATATGTTGAAAGAGTTACTTAAAAAGGGTGATAAAGTATTTTATAAACAGTTATTTTCTTTGGCATTACCTATAGCTTTTCAAAACTTAATCTTTACCTTATTAAATATGACAGATAACTTAATGATTGGACAATTTGGTGATTCTGCCATAGCAGGTGTAGGTGCTGCTAACAGGTTATTTTTCTTGTTTAATTTATTTATTTTCGGTGTTAATAGTGGGGCAGCTATTTTTGTATCTCAATATTGGGGGATTAAAGACGTTAAGAATATACGTAGAGTTTTAGGTTTTGCCATGACTCTAAGTATCATAGGAGCTTTACCTTTTACTTTAGGGGCGGTTCTTATACCAGAGAACATTATTCGTGTATTTAATGATAACCCAGAGGTTATCAAAGCTGGAGCAATGTATCTACGTGTTATTGGATTCAGTTATGGTATAACAGCAATCTCATTTAGCTATGGATTTGCTTTGAGAGGCATTGGTAAAGCTACTTTACCGATGGTGACAAGTATAATCTCAGTGTTTATTAATATAGGTTTAAATGCTGTATTAATTTTTGGACTTTTAGGGTTTCCACAACTAGGTGTATTGGGAGCTGCTATAGCTACACTAATCGCCAGACTAATAGAAGTGGTTATTTTATTATTATTAGTTTATGCAAAGAAAACACCCTTGGCTGCTAAGCTCGAAGAATTATTTGATTGGAACAAAGAGCTTTTAATGAAAGTAACTATTAAACTTTTGCCAGTAGTTTTAAATGAAATTGCTTGGTCAGTTGGAGTTACCATATATTCAGTAGTTTATGGTCACTTAGGAACAGAACAGTTTGCAGCCATAACCATATTAGGTACTATCGAGCAATTAGGCATGGTACTCTTCTTTGGTATGGGTAATGCCTGCGCAGTCATGCTTGGTAATGCTCTGGGGAATGGTGAATTGGATAAGGCATGGGACTATTCTAAAAAAATTGTATTATTATCTGCTATGATTTCCGTAGTTATCGGTATAGCACTCGTAGGATTTGCACCGTTATACCTACAATTATACAATGTAGAGCAGGTTGTTATTGATTATGTATTAGGCTGCATCGTTATTTATGCGATTGTCATGCCTTTTAAGGTCTTCAATACCATAAACATAGTGGGTATATTAAGGAGCGGTGGAGATACCTTCTTTACACTCCTACTGGATGGTATTGGTGTATGGGGTGTGGGTGTACCACTTGCATGGCTTGGGTATTTTCTTGGATTTGATCTTTATGGCGTGTACATACTTGTGATGTTTGAAGAGGTGTTCAAACTTTTCTTTGGACTATACCGCTATCGTTCAAAGAAGTGGGTTAAAAATCTAGTGAGTGAATAAATTATGGCACATGATCAAAGAGACTTTGAACATGTGCCTTTTGTTTATCAGTTATTATTATAATCTTTTTTAATGTTTATTGAAAATGCTCTGTTATTTTTGCTTCAATATACACAATAATCTTATAGAGGAATGCTGCTAAGATACCTAATAAAATAATACTTAGCATTACCCAATCTAACTTAAAAATTTGGCTTCCGTAAACAATTAAATAGCCTAATCCAGCTTGAGCAACTAGGAATTCACCAATAATGACCCCCACTAAACACAAGCCGATGTTGACTTTTAATACGTTCATGATTGTTGGGATATTTGCAGGTAAAATTACTTTTTTTAGTACTGTACTCTTTTTGCCACCGAAGGAGTAGATGAGTTTTATTTTATCTTCATCAACTTCCAGGAAACCTGTTAATGTGGTCATAATGGTAATGACGACAGATATTAAGATCGATGTTATGATGATTGATTTCATGTTGTTTCCAAACCATACGATAAGTATTGGTGCTAATGCAGTTTTCGGTAAACTGTTTAAAATGACAAGATAAGGTTCTAAAATTCGTGCTAAAGTATGATTCCACCACAGTATAATAGCAATGATAATACCTAAACTAGTGCCCAAAATAAAGCCTAAAAATGTCTCATATACAGTTATACCAGTATGGTAGAAAATAGATCCATTAATGATCATCTCCCATAATGCTATGGCAACGCGGCTGGGGCTACTAAAAATAAAGGCATCTACCCATTTAAGTCTTGCAGCAACTTCCCACAAGCCAAGGAATGAGATTAATATAAGCACACGAGAAATGGATATTATTTTTTCTTGTTTTTTTATTTGATTAATATAGGACTTTTGAGCATCTGTCATGTTTCGTTCAGCTCCTCCCATATAGTATGGAAATAAGTTTGAAATTTAGGGATGCTTCTAAAAGCTATTGGTGATGGCTCATCGATTTCGAATTGAATGGAGACCACTTTCTTAATTGTAGCAGGTCGTTCGGATAGAATGTAAACACGATCCGACATGCTGACGGCTTCCGAAATATCATGTGTAACAAGTAATGCTGTCTTTTTTTCTTTTTTTAAGATTTTCCAAACATCATCAGAAAGTCTTAAGCGTGTTTGATAGTCAAGGGCAGAAAAGGGTTCATCTAATAATAATATTTCAGGTTGTAATGCTAGTGTTCTGATTAGAGCCGCTCTTTGTCGCATACCGCCCGAAAGTTGTGAAGGATAATGATTACGAAAGTCATCTAGTCCATAGTCTTTCATCAAAGTTTCAATATAAGAAAGGTATTCGTCCGTTTTCATCTTTTGTATTTCCAGACCAATTTTAGCATTGCTTTCGATAGTGCGCCAGTCGAAGAGATGGTCTTTTTGAAACATATAGCCAATAGGATGTGAATGATTGGTGATTTGAGAATCATTTAATTCAATGGTACCTCTTGAACTGTCCAATAAACCAGCTATTAATGAAAGTAATGTAGATTTACCACAGCCACTGGGTCCGACAATAGATATGAATTCTCCCTTATGCACATCCATAGAGATGTTTCTTAAGGCAGGTGTCTCTCCTCGAAGGGTGTGATAGTTCATGGAAAGATTTTTTATTGATAAAAGGGGTTTCATAACTTAACCTCCTAGTTAACACATTATTCCATAGTATTATCATATTAAGGATTAGCTTTGAATGTGCTTATAGATATCTAGACTCGATAGCTTGAATGTGTTGAGTATAGTTGCTATAATATTAGTACTTGTTATTGATTTAAAGAAGGTGCTTATAATGAAAAATATTGATAAAAGCTTTATTGGCTATAATATTGGATTAATTATCATTGTTATGATAATCATATTTGTAATTTATTCAAAGCTTATTTAAAAAATAAAACATATTTTGGCTTTCTCGCAAATATAATATTATTGAAAATTAATTATTAAGGCTGAAAATAACCAGCCTTAATAATATTGTGGGGGCCTTGGTATGAACAAAAAAAATTATAATTCTTATTTGGTTCTAGGAGTCATTGTAGTCGTTGTTGTATTCTTATTTGTATTCGGTATGCTTAATGGTAATGAAGAAGATCCATTGGCAGAAGGAAACCTTATTGAAGGTGAACTTACTTTAGTCGAAGATGATAATGAAGAAAATGAAAGCGACACTGATGAAGCAGAACCAACAATCTCTACAGAACTAACAGATCATGATATGCTGAATGCATTAATAACTGACTTTAATAATGCTTGGATAACTTATGTTAATGAGGATTCAACAGATGTACTTAACTATGTAGAAAACAACAGTGATATCCATTATGATATCATGGTATTCGAAAAAGTAGGATTAACAGAAGAACTTTTAGAGATGACAGTGAACGATATACGTGTGGAAGGCGATGTTGCATACATATATAATTATGAGAAATTTAGAAAAGTGCAAGATGGTGTAGAAACATTACAAGAATATGATTGGGTTTATACAGCTAAGAAAGTTGATGGCTCTTGGTTATTAGAGAGTTTTGCACCTGCTCAATAATTGAATAGTGTTATGCGTTAATAAAGCTCATAGGATATAATCCAATGAGCTTTTGTACTATTTAAATTCATTTATAAGTTTAGCTAGTACTTTAAATGATCTGAAATATAATCATTAATGCTACTGATGATAAAAGTGTAAACATAATGGAACTCATTATAAGAGCATTAAGACCTTTTCCTATGATGCTTTTTAAGCTGACTGATAGCCCCATGGCCGTCATTGCCATTAATATAAATAGACTGCTTAACTCTTTAAGAACATTTGTTAATGCAGGTGGTAAAATACCCAAGGAGTTGATGATTCCTGCCACAACAAAGTATAAGACGTACATAGGGAATTTAACTTTCTTACGTTCTTCTGAGTTAGCGTTTCTATTAAAGATGAAACTAAGAATTAATGAAACTGGTACAAGCATTAACACTCTTGTCATCTTTACAAAGGTACCAATATCACCTGATGCATCTCCTCTAGCAAAGGCTGCTGCAATAGCGTGAGCAACACCATGTAGTGTTAAACCAGACCAAACACCATATTGTAAATCTGATAAACCGATATTGCTTACTGCGATTGCAGAGTAAGCGAGAACACCAATGGCACCTAGAAAGCTAACAATAGATACAGCGATAACAGAGTCTTCATCATCTGCGTTGATACAAGGTGTCATGGCTACTATTGCTGAAGCACCACATATACTGGAACCGACACCTATTAAGGTAGCTAATTTTGTATCAATTTTAAATAATTTTCCTAGCAAAACAGAAAGTATCAATGCAACAGGTATATAAATAATAACCATCATAAGGATTTTAGGTCCTAAACTGAGAAGTGCTGCAAAGTTTAGCTTAAAACCCAGTAAGACAATCCCAACTTTTAATAACTTCTTTAATGAAAATGTAATACCATCTTTTAACTTAACGCTTGTACCAATCGTATTGTTATAAAGGATACCAATAATAATAGCTATTGTAAGCGCTTCCAAAGCTAAATTAAATTCAGCTATTAGAAAGTCATTTAGAAACATGGAAATTATAGATATTACCAGTACCAAAAGAATACCTGGTATGTACTTTATTCGAGTTCCCATTGCTGTCACCCCATCTTTGATATTTTTTCATCTGTATTATAACATGGTCTAGACCGGAAGTAAATGTTTCCCTATGGTATAAAAAAATCCTAAGTTCACATTATTTCTTGTGATCCTAGGATTTAGATTTGTTATTTACACAATGTCTTTACCAAAAGGCATAAGTGAAAGTCTAGCTAATTTAAAACTTTGCTTTGCAAAAGGTATACCAATGATGGTAATAGCAAAAATGATACCAGCAATTAAGTTAGCAAGAGCTAATTCCCAACCAAAGAGAACAAGCCATATAATATTTCCAAAACAGCCTAAAGTTCCAGAACCATTATCTCTCACAGTCTTACCGAATGGTGCTAATTGAAGATTTGCCATTTTAAAGCACTGCTTTCCGAATGGGATACCAACGATGGTTATACAAAGTATTAAGCCACTAATACACCAACCTATTGCACCAAAGAGTCCCCCAAAGATGATCCATATGATATTTCCTATTGTTTTCATGATTACCCCCCTCATCACTTAGTAGGCACGTCACTACCTGTTTGCTCTTATTATATTAAGTTAGTATCTACAGTATACTATATATGTTAATGGTATTCAAATGATCCTCCACTCAAATTGACCTATATAAATGGTCTCATAAGGCTTTTTTAAATTATTAAAACGTAATTGTAAAAATTGGATATAAAAGTTTTGACATATATTATTTAACAATCTATAATAAGTATGAAACTCATCAATTTCCTTATATAGAAACGAAGGAGTGTACATATGAAAGATAAAGTTTATAGGTTTAGGTATCTATTGTTAATTACTGCAATAATCTTGTCATTACAATCTATTACCGGATGCGTAAAAAATGCAGATAGTGTAGGTGGTGATAATCAGATAAATTCTGAAGTTAATGACGATGTGATGAAAGTAGATAGTATAGACAAATCAACAAAGCATGACGAAAAGCCTGTGGTTGATAAAGTTGAGAAGAGCGATGAAATAAAAGAAGTTGAAGAAAGTGAAATGCTAGACCCATTACAAGGGATAGAAGGTGGAGAGTTAGAAAATGTTAGATTTGGACTTGGTACAAAGTTAGAAGACATAGCAACTGAGTTGGGCGAGCCTGATCAAGAAGGATGGTTTAGTGGCTATTATATTAACTATGATGACATCTTCTATTTTGGAGATGGAAGTGATAGAACAGGTTCGGTTTCACTGATTTCTGTTAGGAATAATCATGAACTCTTAGGCGTTAAACTTGGTATGACTACAGAGGAAATTATTGAGGTTTTAGGAAGTCCTGATCTTCAAGGATTTATTGATTCTGATGCTGAATTATCAGGAGGATCTTGGTACATTTCATATATTCGTAATGGCTATGTTTTAAGTTTTTACAGCGACAATATGAATGAGAAAACAAATTTGTTAGATTATATGAAAGAAAAGAGAAGTGTAGAGTCTGGAGGGGTAAATACTGATGTAGTTCTATCGTTCTATGAGTTCGGGGCTGATGATTATGATAATCCAGAAGACATTAAAGTAATTACAATATCAGAAGAAGAGTATAATAATAATTTGGTTAAAGTATTAAATTTAATTTTTTCAGAAAGTGGAATAAGCTTAAATAATCTAACGATTAATGAGGATGAAAAACTAGTCATTGCTGATTTAACAGAAGCGGCTTCCATAAATTTTGATAATGGCAGCTGTGGTGGCATAACTCGGACTAATGTACTAGTAATGACTCTTTTAAACTTACCTGGAGTAGAAAAGTTGAAGGTAACAGTGGAAGGTGTAGAAAATGTTTATGGGAATCATTTCAGTTTCGAAGGTATTTTCATGCTGAACGAAAATGGCGGATATGATTTACTTCATATAGACTAGAGAGAATAAAAAAATTAAATAGAGTTACGTACCGATAGTACTAAATGCACATTGATATATTGAGAAAGGAGTAGCGTGAGCTACTCCATTGTTTTTTCAGCATAAGTATTATTAACTAGAACATCAAACTCAGGTGTTTTTCTAGCTGACCACCTGTTTCTAATATATCAAGAAGTAGGTCATATCCACCTTCATCAAAGTAAGGGTCAGTTCGCCAAGTATCTTGACTTTTATATCTTTCAACGATTTGTGTAATCAATGTTAGATCTGTTTCTTCAAAATAAGGTTGAATAACTTCTGCAATTTCAGCGGGGGTATGATCCTCTACCCAAATTTGGCCTTTGTAAATGGCATTGGTAAATCCTTGAATGACATCTTCATTTCCAGCCAGATATTCCTTAGTCGCCATGTACGTTGTATAAGGAACTTTTCCGCTAGCTGTTCCTAAAGATGCAACGACATAGCCTGTTTCTTCGTTTTCGAGTTTTGATGCCGTGGGTTCAAACTCAGCTGTATAGTCACCTGTGCCCCCTACAAAGGAGCCAGCTGTAGCAGAGAATTGGATATTGGTGATAATTTCTACATCATTAAAGGGTTCGATGCCATTCTGTTTGAGGATATACTCTAATACTAGTTGTGGCATTCCACCTGGTCGGCCACCGATGATGGTTTTACCTTTAACATCCTCCCATTGGAAGTCAGGAGATGGTTCCCTACCTATTAAAAAGTTCCCAGCTCTTTGAGTAAGCTGTGCGAAAGATATGGCATAGTTCTCTTGCCCTTCATTAACATTCATTAGAAAGGCAAACTATTAATAAGGTGAAGTTATAAGTTTAAATCTGATCATAAGTTACTGCTGTCATTTCTATATTAGCTATCGTCACTTTTAGATTTAGCGGTGTAATTATTGGTTGAGCAATCTTGCTAATTGCTATAGCGACTGGTTGATCTCCAGCAGGTATAGTTACCTCGACATTGTCTGTTGCTACATTTATTTTCGATACATTACCAGAGTCACGGTTAGCAACATAAGCGAATTGACCATCTGATGTTATGGCAACAGCAACAGGAGAATCACCAACTCCTATAGATGTAAAAGTATCATCTGAAATTTTTATCTTAGCAACATTATCATCACTAATATTTGTAACATAAGCAAATTCGCCGTTTGGAGTTATTGCCACAGAAAAAGGTGTATTACCAGTATTTATAAATGTTGTAGAATTGTCTCCAACATTTATTTTTGTTACATCATCGGAATTTTGATTTACGACATAAACAAATTGGCTATCGGGCGTTGCTGCAATTGCTACAGGAAAGTCTCCAACAGGTATTGTTGCATCAACATTATTTGTAAGTATATTTATCTTTGTTACATTATCGGAATTACGATTAACAACATAAGCAAATTGACCATCTGGTGTAATTGCTATAGCTCCAGGGCCAGTACCGACTGGTAATATAGATATGGTCATATCAGTATTTATATCAATCTTAAATACATCGGTTGCACCAAACGATGCAACATACAGAAATTGACCATCGGGAGTAATTGCGAGGGGGCTAGGGGATGGTATAACTATATTAGTTACAAAATTATCTGACACTCGTATTTTTGATACACTTCCTGAGCCACCATTAGAAACATAAACAAATTGACCATCTGGTGTTATAGCTACTGAATTGGGGACATTTCCTACACCAATATTCGTAACGCTATTATTTGATACACCTATCTTCGACACATCGTTTGAACTATTATTAACTACATAGGCAAAATTGCCATTTGGTGTGACGGCTATTGCCTGAGGGAATTCACCGACTGGTATTGTGGCAACGAGATTATCATTTTCTACACTTATCTTTGATGTATCGTCTGATATCCTATTTGCAGTAAGTACATAAGAATCACTCAATTTTCTTCCTCCCATCTTATTCAATTTAGCTATGTTATTCATTAATGATTCTACAGTTCGTCCTATTATATTCTATTCATCAGTAAATAAAAAAGAGATAGAGATGTCGAATAATATTAAAATATTTTAGTAAACTAAAAATACTTTAAAAGTAAAATTCTAAGAGGTTTGTAAAACAAATATATGATATAAGGAGGTAACACGATGTATTCAAGAACACATGTTAAGAATTTAGATATAGATATCCAGGTAAAAGATAAACTAATAAATGCTCATATCATTACCGTAGGTCAAATAAAAAGATGCTTGGCCTCTGGTAACATGATGAAGGTAACAGGATTCAATTTGCAGCAGGTCAAGAACGTGAAGTCTATGGATGAGTAATAAAGGTAATATAAACTAGTAGGTATTAAATGAACGTATATATATTATCAGAACATGAATCAGACGGATGTTGCTGTGAAACTCGTGTAATAGATGTATTTAAATTTGAACCGGATGCGTATAGAATAGCAGAAATACTGAAACACCTAAAATTAGGTGTTACTTTTATGATCTTAAAATCGGTCGTCTATAATCAAGTTTTATTTTAACACTAAAGGATTGATTTATATGCAAAGAAGGTTAACAACAATTATAAGACACTGGGTCTAGTAAACAAGCATATTTTGTGAATGTGATGCTTTATCGAAATGCTGTGACTATTTTGTAAAAGTTATACCAATAGAAATTGATGATGATGATGATATTTTAGTCTACAATGCTAGAATGACTGCCATAGGTCAATCATCAAAGGAGGATTTTACAGCCAAAGTTTCTTTATTTTTAACTTAATCTATATTATAATAGTAAAAAATAAAGTTCAAAAGATGGGATAAATCTTTAACCCATAACATTAATGAATATGAAAGAGGTAGATGGATGGATGATTAAGACTTTAAGTACGATTGTTCTAATTATTGGGTCAATTACATTTGCATACACTTCAAATACAGCGCAAGATAATTTTCTAAGAATTCAAAATCAGACCAGCGAAAATAGCAATATAATTGATAGATATGAAATGCTAGCTTCCTATGAGGATTGTATTAAGATAATCGAAGAGAAGGGTTTTGAATACGAGGTAATAGATACGTCTGAAGGTGGAAAATTAATAAAAGTTGATGATTACATGACAATATGTAATAAAAAAGTATTTTTGAAGCTTCACTTCCCTAAAGGATTGTTTGTAGGTGATGATTATGTTCAATTTAATTCTAATTATCTAACGGATTACTATTATTCTATAAGAGACGTGGATGAAGAATATGTTCACGAGTTTGTTAGTTATTTTACTGAAATTTATAAGGAGCCAGATTTAAGTGATTTTGATAATCCAGAATATGAAGGAACAGAGTGGAAGTTGGCAAGTTGGCATAAATACGAAGATAGGATAATAATTTCAAGATATAAAGGATTAAATGCAAATTTAATTGAGATTACATATTACATGACTGAAGAATATTGGGATCAGAAAAAGGAGAAAGTATTAGTACATTGAGAAAGGAGTAGCGTGAGCTACTCCATTGTTTTTTCAGCATAAGTATTATTAACAAGAACTTCAAACTCAGGTGCTTTTTCTAGCTGACCACCTGTTTCTAATATATCAAGAAGTAGGTCATATCCACCTTCATCAAAGTAAGGGTCAGTTCGCCAAGTATCTTGACTTTTATATCTTTCAACGATTTGTGTGATTAATTTTAAATCTGTTTCTTCGAAATAAGGTTGAATAACTTCTGCAATTTCGGCAGGGGTATGATCCTCTACCCAAATTTGGCCTTTGTAAATGGCATTGGTAAATCCTTGAATGACATCTTCATTTCCAGCCAGATACTCCTTAGTTGCCATATATGTCGTGTAAGGAACTTTACCACTAGCTGTTCCTAGAGATGCAACGACATAACCTGTTTCTTCGTTTTCAAGTTTTGATGCAGTGGGTTCAAACTCAGCTGTATAGTCACCTGTGCCCCCTACAAAGGAGCCAGCTGTAGCAGAGAATTGGATATTGGTGATAATTTCTACATCACTAAAAGGTTCAATGCCATTCTGTTTGAGTATATACTCTAATACAAGTTGTGGCATACCACCTGGTCGGCCACCGATGATGGTTTTACCTTTAACATCCTCCCATTGGAAGTCAGGAGATGGTTCCCTACCTATTAAAAAGTTCCCAGCTCTTTGAGTAAGCTGTGCGAAAGATATGGCATAGTTCTCTTGCCCTTCATTATAAACATAAATAGAGGCTTCGGGTCCCATTAGAGCAATTTCTGCATTATTAGATAATAGTGCCGCCATACTTTTATCTGCACCCCAACCAGTGCTCAGTTCTATCTCTAAACCTTCTTCTTCAAAGAAGCCCTTTTCAAGTGCTACATATTGTGGTGCATAAAAGATTGAACGGACTACTTCATTTAATCGAATTGTTTCTTTCTTTGTGTTTTGACATCCTGGTAAGATGAGTATAATACTTATTAAGACTGTAAGAAGAATTGCTATTTTCTTCATAGTAAGCCCTCCTAATTTTGCTACTACATTGTATTCGAAGATGCTCGTCAAAGGTTCATGGTTATTAAGTTTAATAGATAACATTTAATTTTTCTTTAGTTTTATTGAATAAGTGTAGTGTTTCATATATAATGTTTATAAGTATGCAGATAATGGGAAAGGAAGAAAAAATGATGAAAGATCTATTTGACAGTTTGAAGAAAAGTGCTTATATAGGTTCAAAAGTCATTGCTGATAAAACGAAAGATGTGGTTCAAAAAACGAAAGACGAGGTTGATATTCAAAAGCTTAAGTATGATAATAACAAGTATTTTAGGCAAATTGGTATACTAACCTACAAAGCAGCCCAAAATGAGATAAGCGACCCTTCAGACAAGATTAAAAATTTACTCAAAGAAATAGAGTATAACATGAATATCATTGAAAACATCAAGCAGGGACAAGTCTTTGACCAGGAAGAGGTTGTGGTTGAGCCTGCTGAAGACTTAGAGAATGAAACAGATGTTGAGAAGGTGGTTATTGAACCTAAAAAAAATGAAGAAGGCTACTTTGTTATGCGTTTTTGCAAGTACTGTAATATAGGTAATCATCCTGATTCAACCCACTGCGTTCATTGTGGTAGAAGATTAAAATAATAGAGGGGTATAAAATGGAAGTATCGTATATAAAAAATATATTAACACAACCAGATATTGATCAAGATACTTTTGAAGAAGCAATTAAAGAATTAAATAATTATCAATTTCAAAATTATCATATTGTAGCGTTATTAGATTTAATTATGCATTACATTGCAACTGAAGAAACGTTCACTGAACAGAATTTACATGAGATGCTAACCAACGAAGCTGAATTGAATGATATCTATCAGAATATGAAGCATTGTGTTCGGAACATTGGTCCTATCGTCAATGATCAAGCGGAAAAAGTCATTTATACAGATCAATTAAAAAAAGCTAAGAGAACTTTGGAAGACAGAGTTAAAGTTCTTGTAGCCTATAATGACACCATTGAATTGTTTGAAAGTATTCTAAAAAAGAAGATTAATAAGATTGATGAATGCCCTGATGACGAAGCTTTAGCGGGAGAATTATTAAACTTTGCTTTTATGGATCAAGACAAGTTCTTAATCAATCAACGTATTAAAGAGATTCTGAGAATTGTTCCCATTAGGATGGCAAAAGAAAAAACATATGATTATGTAAGAAACAGCATGCAAATTTATTATGGCGGCTATCAAACAGACCTGCAGAATTATCTAAAAGGGGTTAAGGATACGATATTACCTGAAAGAGTTAATGGGTATGGCGACTATTTTAATTCTTACACAAGTATACTTCATAAACTCAGTTCAATTCCGTTTAATGAAATAACCGAAGATGAAGCCTGTGAATATTTGAGCAAGTTGGAGGAATTAAGTAAACGTTTAGAGCAAGGATTGGATATATGTAGGTCGATTACTGAGTTAGTTAACTTATTAATTGTCATATTTATAGGACCACCATTTGATTGCCAAAGGATTTCAGTTAAAGAACCAGCTATGAAACATTTTTGTAGGATCATGCAGCATGTGACTGAAAACGATGATCTAAGTGATTCCTTAGTTTATGACTCATTAACTGCTTTAGAAGGTATACCTGAGAAGTGGCATGAAGAAATTGATAAAATGGATGGCGTTGTTGATCTAGTATTAAACAATCAACGTCTCATTGAAAACTTAAGCATAAAAGAATATTTAAGTGATTTGGTTATTTCGAAGAGACTATTGTCAACAAGTCTTTTCGCTGAAATTGATCAAATTGATACATTAGACGAAACTCAAACGGACCGTAAAGCTTTAGAAATGTCAATAGATGATTTAAATCATTTTATAGAGGATATTTTGGTGACATCAGAAAAAGAAGTTGGTCGTGGAAAAATTAATCAGCTTTTATACACGTTACCTATAGCATTTAGAAGACCACAAGAACTATTCGATTTTATTTTAGTAGCGTTACAATCATGTTCACGCCTAGAAGAAAAGTTATATACATGGCGGGAATATCAAGTCATAAAAGCTGAATATATGTAAAGGTTGATGCTATGCAATTTGCAGATAAGCTCTTTTTTAGTGAAGATATTAATGAAAAAAAACAAAAAGGACTTATAAAAGCTTTAAAAAAAGGGAAAGTATTAAATGACTACTACGTTATATACTATGATGATGATAGTCGTTTCCCTTTGGAGTTTATTGCAGTAGAGGAACTTCAAAAAGCTATGTATAAAGAGAAATCCTTAGTCGTTGTTGGTATTGCCAGTGATGAAGATGGAGCTCTAATTATTACGACAGATATCATTAGTCAACTGTATGAAGAAGGTGAAGATTTCTATAATCGGGCGTTCTTTAGTTAACTATTTAATGAGGCGATTATATGCAAATATTAATGATTCTCCTGACAATATTAAAAGTGATAGGTATTGTACTTGTATCAATAGTGGGTTTTATTTTATTATTAATACTAATTGTTTTATTTGTGCCCATTCGATATGAAGGTGAGTTTGAGTATGATGAGGAATTAACTCTAAAAGCTAAGGTGAGTTGGTTTTTAAAACTCTTTTCTATTAAGTGGGAATATATTAATAATGAAATGCATATAAAGATAAGAGTAATAAAGCTATTGAAAGATAAGAATAAAGAAAAAACAGACAATAATCCAGTTAAAGAGGTACGTGATAAAGCACCAAATAAAGTAGATAATAAAATCGTAGATGATAAAACAGTTGATAAAGATCTTGATAGTGATAAAGATGATGATAAAGTCATACCAGAACTGGTAACAGAATATAGACAAGCAGATAACATTCCATCTGAAACTAAGAAAGAAATCAAGAAAACAGAAAGACAAGTAAAAGATAAAGGATTTGAGAATCAATCAACAATAGAACATAAAACTAAAAAGAAAAGAAATAAGACAAAATACAAGAAAAAAACAAAAACTCAAGAACCAAGTATTCTTGATAAGATAAAAGCAGTATATCAACATGAGGATCGGGAAGCAGTTTTTCGCTCCTGCAAAAAAAGTCTCATCAAGTTATTGAAGCATATTAAACCACGAAAATTTAATATTAGTCTAGTAGTAGGTTTTGAAGATCCTTCAAATACTGGTTATGTACTTGCCTTAGATGGTGTACTCAAACCTTTCATAGACAAAAACAATCATCTACAAATCCAGGGTGAGTTCAATAATGAAATTTTTGAAGGTAAGGGGTATTTTAAAGGTAGAATATATCTCTACTATATTACCTTGATAGCGGGTAAATTATTATTAGATAAAAAAGTAAGAAATTACGCAAGCTTTATAATGAGAACCTTTAGAAAATAAATGAATGAAAGGTGTTGAAGTGGAATGACGGCTAAAGAAACATTAAGTGCACTATTAAGTGAAATGGAGAGTTTTGTTTCTTCCAAAACAGTGGTTGGTGATCCTGTACATATAGAGGAAACCATCATATTGCCTTTAGTAGATGTTACCTTTGGTGTAGGAGCAGGCGCTAATGAAAAGCAACAAGATAAACATGGTCAAACTGGTGGAGCTGGTGGCTTAGGTGCTAAGATTCAACCAAGTGCAGTTTTAGTAATAAAAGATGGACAAACTAAATTAGTTAATATCAAGAAACAAGATACGGTTACAAAATTAATTGACATGGTTCCAGATGTTATCGAGAGATTTACTGGGAAAACGAAAGAAGAACCTTTAGACCCAGAAGTAAGTGAAAAAGTAGAAGAAATGAAGCAAAGTGAATAAGTTACTCTGTTGGGCATCTCATAAAGGTGCCCTTTTATTGTGTTCTAAAAAAAATACATAACCATATATTGACAAAACAATAAAATAAAGTTAAAATAGTGGAGCATAATAAAATTCACGGAGGATTTTAAAGATGAAGAAAATCTTTTTTCATAATATGATTAATAAAAATAAAAAGGTGAGGCAATACCCTAATAATGAATTGCTAGAGATTAGAAAAAATGACTTTTTTCTGATGGAGGTTCATAAAGAAGTCATGAGGTAATGTTGCATAAGACCACTGGATAATTAATCTAGTGGTCTTTAAAATATTTTGCTTAGCTACAATATTGACAAATTATGGTGCTGATTTTACAATAAGAATATCGATCTCATGTTAATGTAAAGTAAAAGGAGGGGGAGTATGTTAAATATTCGTCAGTTAGGAAATGAAGATTTTGGAGCTTTTTTAGATGTTACAAGAAATGCCTACACAAGAATGGCGGTTAATACACCTGAAGAAAGAGAAAAAAGAATTGAAAAATTCAAGAAAGCCCATAGAGAGTGTGGGTATAAAAATTTTTTTGGTGCTTTCGATGACAATTATTTATTAGGCGGGATGATTTTATATGATTTCAATATGCAACTCTTATCAACAAAAGCGAAAGCTGGTGGAGTAGGTGCTGTGGCAGTTGATTTACTCCATAAGAAAGAGAAAGTAGCTAAACAACTTATCGAATACTTTATTCAACATTATAAAATGAGGGGTACTTATATGCTCATGCTCTATCCCTTTAGACCAGATTTTTATAAGAAGATGGGATTTGGTTATGGAACTAAAATGAATCAGTATCGGATCAAACCTGAGAATTTACCTGTAGGTGATTCTAAGGGTAGCCTCTATTTTCTGAAGCAAGAAGATCAGCAGTTATTATTTGATTGCTATCAGCGTTTTGTGGATCAGAATCATGGGATGATTGAGAGAAGTATAGGAGATTTTGATAATATCTTTGAGAATTCGGAAAATAGAGTAGTAGCATATAAAAAAGAGGGTAGCGTATTAGCTTATATAAGTTTTACCTTTCAACCTTATGAAGAAGGTAGTTTTTTAAGCAATGATATGGTAATCAAAGAATTCATCTATGAAGATAGAAAAGGTCTATATGAATTACTAACATTCTTACATAGTCAAAAAGATCAGATTAGATATATTATCGTGAATACTCAAGATGAGTATTTCCATCATTTATTATCTGATCCTCGTAATGGCGTTGATCATGTTATTCCTCATGTGTACCATGAAAGTAACATTCAAGGTGTTGGGCTTATGTATCGAGTTATTGATGTTAAAGGGATCTTTAAGGCTTTATCTCAGCATAATTTTGGTGATGTAACTTGTCGGCTAAAGATTACAATCAGAGATTCTTTTTATAAAGAGAATGAAGGGAGTACCATTATACATTTCATCAATGGCTTAGCTCATTATGAGGCTAGTGATTTTGAAGTAGAGATTACGCTTGATGTATCGGAGTTCTCTTCGATGATTATGGGAGCAATTAGCTTTAAAGCGCTATATCGATATGGATTAGTTGATATATCTGATGTAAGTTATATCGATACCGTACATAGAATATTTAGAACAGATGAGAAACCTAAGTGTACAACTGGTTTTTGATAGTAAAGTGCTATGTCCTATTTGAAATGGATATAGTACTTGTTTTTTCTTATAGTAAAGTAGTATAGCAACCAAGAAATGCAAACATTAATAGAAAGATGTAACATAGTTGATTGGATTATTTACTTAAAACAATATTGAATATGTTTGTATATATACAAACATATTTAATATTTGACTATTATTTAGTTTTGGGGTATACTATTAATAACAAACATAACATAATGTTGTTTGCATATATACAAACAAGAAGGTGATGAAATGGATAAGAAAGATAAGAAGCAACGAAAAGCAGAAGCTGAAAGATTGTATGTTGAGGAACTGATGAAACGACCAGCCGGTGTGTTCTGCATTCGAAACAAACAGAATGGAAAAGTGTTTATTCATAGTAGTGATGATATAACCTCTAAAATGAATCGCTTTAAGAAATCCCTTGAAAGCAATGGGATATTTCCAAACAAAGCGTTGCAGGAAGAGTATAATACCTTAGGAGAAGAAGCTTTTGAATTCGAAATTTTGGAAGAAGTTAGAAGAGAAGAAGATGAAATTGCATATGCCATGGATGAAAACTTTACTGAAATTCAAAAGAGAGTTAGAAAAAAAGCGAAAGATCTTGAAGAAAAATGGCTAGAGAATCTTCAACCGTATGGAGATCGAGGCTATCATAGAAAAAAGTCTAAACGCCAATTGACTAATAGAAGAAAAGACTCTGCAGAAACTGTTTTAGATGTTGAGCCTAATAATTCTGAGCATCTGTATTTTTCTCTGAAAGATTTATCGGAGGTATTTTGGAATGCTTCTATTGAGGAAATGAAGGCTGGGTTTGTTAAGCATGATGGCAAATATATTTGTCTAGTATGTGGAAAATGTTTTGATGAAAATGTGATTTATCCCAAAGGAAATGTATTCTATAATGCTAAGAAAGCTATAGAAGAACATATCTTAGATGCCCATGGTTCAATGATTGAAGTGCTACTGAATATGGATAAGAAGTACACTGGATTATCACAGATACAAACAGATCTAGTTACAGATTTTTATCAAGGGTTGGATGATGAGGCGGTAGCAAAAAAAGCTGGCATTGCCAAGTCGACGGTTCGAAACCATCGCTTTAGATTAAAGGAAAAGCAGAAGCAAGCAAAGGTCTTTTTAGCCTTGATGAGTTTAGTCGATGAAAAGCAAAATGAAGATGATAAGATCATAGCTATTCACAAAACACCACGCATGCTTGATGAAAGGTACGCTATTTCTCAGGGGCATCAAAAGGAAGTGATGGAAAAATTCATTAAACCAGATGGGACATTGTTACAATTACCAAAGAAAGAGAAAGATAAGATTATCATACTCTTCCACTTTGCAAGTTTATTCGAGTACAATAAAAAATACAAAGAAATTGAAGTTAATCAAGTTATAAAAAGTATCTATGATGACTTTGTAACGGTAAGGCGTTACTTGATTGAGTATGGGTTTATGGAGAGAACTAAAGACTGTAGTCTTTATTGGGTAGTCTAAATACTACTGAGATATGGAGGTTAGGGGATGAGAAGGGTTGTACCTGAGATAAGTGAGACAAGTAACTTACTTATTAGCGATGTTACGATTAATGAGGTTGATAATTTACAAAGTATATGTGAATCATGGTCAACAAAAGAAATATTAGAAGGTGAAAGGTTTAAACCTGATTATATTAGAAATTGCGTATTAGAAGGGGACCTGCCTCCAATAAAGGATGCAAGTCAAGAGTATTATCGCTGTAAGTCAATCCATTTAAGAGATTCAAGTAAACTCATAGGTTTTTATGACTTATACCATGGGTATCCAGAAGTAACAACCCTTTGGATTGGCATGTTTCTAATTAGCAGCGTGTTTCATAAAAAAGGATACGGACAAGAAATTATTAATTTGATTAAAAAAGAAGCAAAAGAAGCTGGTTATAATAAATTAGGGATAGGTGTTTACTTGAAAAATTGGCCAGCTCTAAGATTTTGGACTAAATGTGGATTTGATAAAATTACTGGGATACACGGACACAAAGAATTTAGTCAAGATACATTTGCTCTTTTGGGCTTAGAACATTTGATTTAGGGCTTAGCTAAAAATAAGTCCTTTTTCAATGTAATAAAATATAATTAAAAGAAATTCTTTGTAGAAAAAATGAAAAAAATTAGTATAAATAGTTGTAAATTCATAGGATTACATATATAATGAATGGACTGGTGACCTGCATCACGAAAAAGCTTCTAATGATTTTGGTCTTACGTAAATACATAATGGGGAGATTGTGACTAATTATGAACAAAATTAAACATTTTCTGAACGAACATAAAAAATTATTAGTATCAATAATCGCGTTAGCCTTACCTGCAATTATTGAAATGAGTCTGAATACTGCACTGGGTGTTGCCGATACATTGATGATTAGTCATTTTATTGGACCAGGTGCTTTAGCAGCAGTGGGATTTGCAAATCAAATTATTTTCACGTTAATTTTTGTTTTTTCTTCTTTTAATACTGGAGCAACTGCTATGATAGCTAGATCTTATGGAGAAGGTGATTATTCCAAACTTAATAAAGTGGCAGGGCAAGCTGTCACAATTAACTTCATCATAGGAATTATTATTTCAATTATGGCAGGTGCCTTTGCAATACGGATTTTTGGAATTTACGATATGACTGAAGAAGTTCTACGTTTAACGTTGGAATATTTTTATATAATTATTTTCGGTATGATTTTTATGTTTTTATCCTTTTCCTTTGCTGCAATCTTAAGAGGCGCTGGGGATACAATTACACCTATGGTTATAACAGGAATCGCTGTTTTCCTTAATATTATAGGTAATTATGTATTAATAACTGGTGTTGGACCTTTTCCTAAGATGGGAATTGCAGGTGCTGCATGGTCTACAACCATATCACGAATAATTGCGTTCTTGCTTTATTCCTTTGTTTTATTTTTTAGACATGAACGTGTTCGTATTTTATTTAAAAATATGAAGATCTCTAAAAGTATTTTAAAACCACTGTGGAAAATTAGTTATCCAGGAGCTGTGGAGCAAGCTCTTATGCAAGGGTCCTTTGTATTCATTGGTGTGTTTGTATCACAACTTGATACGGATTCAGAAGCGGCTTTTCGTATATTACTTAATTTAGAGTCTATTTCATTTATGCCAGCTGTTGGTTTATCCATTGCTGCAGCAACTTTAGTTGGCAAAGCATTGGGAGAGAAGCAAGTGGAGCGAGCAGTAGATACTGGATATACAGCTTCTTTACTAGGGGTATTTTGGGGAGTACTTATGGGATTAATATATTTAATCTTTCCTGGACAGCTCCTTGGAATATTTACACCAGAAGAAAATATCATTATGCTATCTATTGCAACCATGCTGGTAATGGGATTAAATCAACCTTTCTTAAATTTTATGATCGTTATGTCTGGTGCTCTTAGAGGGGCTGGTGATACGCGTAATGTTATGATTATTACAACTTTGCGACTTTGGATAGTTTTTATTCCTTTAGCATATGTTTTCATCATACGTCTCAATAGTGGGGTTGCTGGCGTTTGGTATGCTGAAATAATATCCTTTTTTATATTTTGTATTGTAATCTTTAGACGTTTTAGTAGCAAAAAATGGACTAAAATTAGTATTGAACCATAATCAACCTCAATTAGACCACTAAATTCTTATCAGATTATAGAATTCAGTGGTCTTTATAAAGTGATAATTTGACTATATTGGTCAATGGAGGGTATAATAAGATAAGAGTTAGGTAAAGAGGAATTAAAGGAGGTTTATAGATGAACGAAGCCTTTATAAAAACTAGTCAAGAAAAAAAAGATAGAATCATTAATAGTGCCCTAGAAGAATTTGCAAAAAATGGATTCGAAAAAGCTTCTACTAACGTTATTGTAGAAAATGCTGGAATTTCAAAAGGGATATTATTTCATTATTTTAAAAATAAAAAGGGGCTATTTGAATATCTAATTGAATTTAGTGTAGAGATAATTATGAGGCAATTTGAAGAACATTTCGATTGGAATGAAAAAGATATCTTAGAACGCATTAAACAGTCAGTCATAATCAAGATGCAGGTTGTGGAGCAGTATCCATATATATTAGATTTCTCAATGCTTATACTTCATCATAAAACACGAGATGAGATCATGCAAATGAATCATGGTGAAAGTATTAAGTTGATAAGCAAAATTTATGGTGATCAAGTTGATTACTCAGTTTTTAGAGATGATATTGATGTAGAAAAAGCTATGACAATTATCAGATGGACTTTTGAAAAGTATGGTGAGGAATTTTCTGAACGGTATAAAAAAATCACTTATCCAATGGATTTCAGACCAATCGTCGATGAAATTGATACCTATATTCAGACGCTTAAGGTAGCATTTTATAAATAGAAGTATAACAAATCAAAAAAACTGCTAAACGACTTTTTAAAGTAGAGTAGCAGTTTTTAATATATCATATTAATCATTTATCTAAGATTATTTACATGCTCCACTTCTTGGGTTACATTTTTCACAATTCCATTGACAATTATGGTCGAAATTGCTTCTGCAGAAACATCCTGTCTTAGTGAAATAAATAGCTCCACCACATTCTGGACAAGTACTGACGCAAAGATTATCATATGAAATGAGCTTATTACTTGAGTTGAGCTCTTGTTGTTCTTTGATAGCTACCATGAAAAACCCTCCCTTTAAATATGTTAATTAATTAACACAATTATAATACATATTGTGCTTGGAGGCAAGAGATAATAATTGAATTGATATAAAATTAACAAAGTCTACAGAGTACCTTCTGTTAAACCCCTTATTCTTAGTTGATAATTACTAAAGAGAGATGATCGTGGGTGTATTATTTACAGAATTAAAACATGTTAGGAGTAGTACCGGATAATCAATTGTTGGATTGTTATGAAGGATTAGAGAAGTTCATTCATTATATTGTAATTAATTTACAACAATGTTATAATTGATTAGTACACGCAACTAATTCAATTTTGTGTAAGAAAGGTAATGGAGTTACTTTTCTTGAAAGGGAGGATATTAATGAGTGAGAAAACAATTCTACAACAACTAGATGGAAAACCCCCTATTACAAAAGCTGTACCACTTGGATTACAACATGTTTTAGCTATGTTTACAGGTAATTTGGCACCAATAATTATTGTTGCAGGTGTACTTGGTTTAAGCAGTTCTGACAAGATTTATCTCTTACAAGCTGCAATGTTTATCGCTGGAGTTGTCACACTAATTCAAATATTCAAAATAGGACCTATTGGATCAGGTTTGCCCATCGTCATGGGTACTAGTTTTACATTCCTAGGGGCTGCGATCTCTATCGGCCTTACATACGGTTATGGAACAGTAATGGGAGCATGTCTCATCGGTGGACTTTTTGAAATGTTAGTAGGGAAAACTTTTATGAAGTTTAAGAAGTTCTTTCCACCAATTGTTTCTGGCATTGTTGTTATGAGTATTGGTCTTACTTTAATTGGAGTAGGTGCTGATTATTTTGCTGGTGGAGTAGGTTCTGAAAGCTATGGTTCCATATCAAATATGTTATTGGGGACAACAGTGTTTGCGATATTCATATTGTTAAATGCTTTTGCTAAAGGCATGGTAAAATCTTCTGCTATACTTATTTCTTTGGTAGTTGGATACATAATTGCTGCTATTATGGGGATCATCGATTTTACTCCTGTAAAAGAAGCAGCTTGGTTTGCTTTACCAGCCATACCGCTTAAAATGGGTCTAAGTTTTAATTTAGAAGCTATTATATTATTCGTGGCACTATTTTTAATCACCGCAGTGGAAACTATTGGAGATACCCATGGGGTTACTGTAGGAGGATTGAATAGAGCTGCTACTCCTGAGGAAATAAGAGGGTCACTTTATGCAGATGGTTTAGGTAGTTCTGTAGCAGCCATTTTTGGTGTAATGCCTAATACTTCTTTCAGTCAAAATGTTGGTATTGTAGCTTTAACCAAATGTGTTAATCGATTTACAGTAGCAGTTGGGATTGGATTTCTATTATTGTTGTCCTTTGTACCCAAATTAGCTGCTATAGTTTCAGTTATGCCTGCTAGCGTCTTAGGAGGAGCTGTCATTGTTGTATTTGCATTAATCACAGTTACAGGTATTAGAATGATTGCTAGAACAAATTTAACTGGTAGAAATGCTATTATTTTGGCTGTTGCTTTAGGGGTTGGTTTTGGTTTAGCAACCGCTATAGGCCTAAATAAAGAAGCTTTTGAAGCCTATCCAAAGGCATTCCATTTTATTTTTCAAGATAAAATTTTTGCTACTGGTTTAGTAGCTTTTGTCCTAAATATAATATTACCAAAGGATGAGGATGATGCTGAAGTCCGCGCAGAACCCTTTGAAAAATTGGAAGAAGAGTCTAAAGAGACAGCTTAAGCTTAAGTAGGAAAAGATGAAAAGAGTGCATTCTATTTGAATGCACTCTTTTATATAGAAAGAGTCCTACTGCACCGGCAGGTTAGATATCCTATCTAAAAGGTAGCCGGATTTACCATCCTTGGTTCCTTGCTTTGTAGTACCCCCTATATGCTTTTGTTAATTATATCATTTATTTCTTTGAAATAAAATCCCTAAATTCTGCTTTAGCTTCCGCAGCTATTTTTTCTTCATCAATTCTTGTAAGGTAACCATCTTTAACGATGACTTCACCATTGATAATGGTATAATCAACAGGATGCTTGATTCCAACAGTACAAATTAATGAAGTAGGGTCTAACTCCGTACCAACATATTGAAGCCTGTCAATGTTAACCATAAATAAGTCTGCTGCCATATCCACTTCTAGACTACCAAAGTCGTCTCTACCTAAAATTTTAGCCCCGCCTTTGGTGGCTAATTCAAGGAATTTATCTGGAGTGACAGCATTGTTACTATACTTAAGTCTTTGTAGTAAGTAACCAGTTCTAATTTCTTCAAGTAAATTGGAACCATCGTTACTAGCACTACCATCAACAGCAATACCGACTGGTATATCCATTTCAACCATTTCGCTAATTCTAGCAATTCCTGATGCTAGTTTCATATTTGAGATAGGGCAGTGGGCAACTCCAGTTTGAGTCTTTTTCATGACTTCCAATTCCTCATTATTAAAATGAATGCCATGAGCGTACCACACATCTTTGCCTACCCATCCGACACTTTCCATATATTCTAAAGGTCTTTTACCAAACTTTTCTAAGCAGAAATTTTCTTCATCGATGGTTTCTACGAGATGGGTGTGAAGTCTTACACCTTTGCTTCTAGCAAACTTTGCACTTTCTTCTAAAAGATCTGTTGTTACACTAAATGGAGAACATGGAGCAAGAACAATGTTACTCATAGAATATTGACTTGTATCATGGAACTTATTAATCAACCTTTCACTATCATATAGTATATCTTCGACATTCTGAACGACTTCCATTGGAGGTAACCCGCCTTGATCTTTACCAAGAGACATACTACCTCTTGAAGCATGAAATCTCATACCTAGATCTTCTGCTGCTTTGAATTGGGTGTCAATGAAATTACTATGCTTCCCAGTTTTAAATACATAATGATGATCAAATACAGTTGTACAACCGTACTTAGCTAGTTCACCCATTCCGACTATAGAACTATAGTAGATGGTCTCATCCCTTAAGTTTTTCCATATCTCATAGAGGTATAAGAGCCAAGGAAATAATTCCATGTTTTGAACATCAGGTAGATTTCTTGTAAATGTTTGATAGAGGTGATGGTGAGTGTTCACAAGACCTGGATATACATACATATTGGATGCATCAATCACTTCTGTAGCTTCGTGTTCTTCTTTACCAATGTAGGTTATTTTCTTACCTTCAATAAGAATGTTAGCTCCTTCAAGGACTTCTTTCTTACGGTTCATCGTTACAATTGCTTTTGCGTTTTTAATTAATAAAGACATACATACCACTCCTTGTATTCAAAACAAATTGATAATTTCTGGTGATAAATGAATGTAATAAGTATAGGTACTCAGGTGTAAGAAATGTGATGTTCTTTTGAAGTAATTTCATGATTACATAGATAGTAAGTCGTTGATTACATAAGAGTAGTCTTTAAGAAATATGTAATATTTTGTACTAAATAAGTGTTGAGTTTAAGATTAGTTGTATATTTATTATACACTAAAGGCATAAAAAATGGAAGATAGGCACGTATATGTAAGAGTGCATGTAAAGGAGGAATTTTTTTATTGACAATCTGAACAGATTAATATAGAATATTGATTAGTTTATAACTAACTAATTTAAAAGAGGTATAATATGTTAAAAGAGATATTTGAAGAAATGTATTTGTATTTAGATGAAGAATTAACAAAAAGAGCGAATGAATTACTTGATGTTGATGATTTATCTAAATTAAGTGTTAATCATAGTGATTACTTAGAAGTGATACGAATGAAAGAGAAACCTACTCTAAGCGAAATTGCCGTGGAATTAGGTTATTCTAAACCTTCTGTAACAACCATGGTCAATAAGTTAATAAGCCAAGGGTTTGTTAAGAAAGTGCAATCTGATGATGATAAAAGAGTCTTCTATGTTGTATTAACAGATTTAGGTAAGGAGCTATTAGATATCCAATTAAATATCTATTATGATTTTGCAAATGATTTAAAACAGGTACTTGATGAAAAAGAGATAGAGATGCTAGTGAGATTATTAAGTAAAGGATTAAGAACTCTTAAAGAGAAATAGTAAAAGAGTTTAAATAATTAGTTAGTTAACTATAAACTAAATAATTGCTTGGAGGATTTTTAGAATGCATTCAGATATTAATTTTTTAATTGATTTAGTTATTATATTAATTGCAGCTGGCGCAGGGACAATTGTATGCAAAAGATTTGGTCAGCCAAGAATTGTGGGGCAGATTTTAGCTGGTATTCTGATTGGGTCTTCAGTGTTTGGGTTTGTCAATGATAGTGTATTTATAAATAACTTAGCTGAAATAGGGGTAATTCTTCTAATGTTCTTGGCTGGATTAGAGACAGATTATAATGAATTAAAGGAGTCATTTGAGAAATCCTCGTTAATCGCAATAGGAGGAATTATTTTTCCATTTGCCTTAGGGGTATTAGGGATCTACATAATGAAGGACAATGTCCAAATTTCTGAAGCAGTCTTTCTAGGTGTTATATTAACTGCAACCAGTATGGGAATTACTGTCCAATCTCTTAATGAAATGAGAAAACTAAAGACGAAACAAGGTGTAAGCATACTAGGAGCTGCTATCATTGATGACATCGTTGGTATTATCATTTTAACAATTGTTTTAGGAATCTTTGGGCAGGGTCATACCAGCATTACTGTACTGTTATTAAAAATACTTTCTTTCTTCATTATCATATCCTTTGTTAGAGAATTGCTTTCTAAATTTATATTGAAGAATATAAAAATCATTAAAAAGATTAAACCTATATATTTGCTGAGTATATCCTTAATATTGGCATTGTTGTTTGCTAGCTTTGCTAGTGATTTTGGTTTAGCTGCAATAATTGGCGCTTATTTCATAGGTGTTATCTTATCAACTACGCAATTAAAGCATCGCGTAGCTAATGAAGTTTCAAAATTTGGTCATGGATTTTTTATTCCTATCTTCTTTGTTAATATTGGCTTAGGAGTTCAGCTAAATCAGGTTTTTGATAATCTGGGAATCGCAGTGATTATTACGATAATAGGAATTATTAGCAAAATTATTGGTTCAGGGATAGGTGCAAAATTATCTGGTTTCTCAAAGAAAGAATCATTGCAAATTGGAATTAGTATGGTACCGAGGGCTGAAGTAGCGCTAATCGTAGCTAACTTAGGGGTGGTAACTGGTTTTATAGGTAATGATATTTTTACTTCAATTATACTTCTTGTTATTGTATCAACTATACTTACTCCTATCATGTTAAAGAAAGCCTATGAAGAAGATGAGATAACTTAAATACCTTGGAAATTAGTTAATTTACAATACGGTTACTTCTTGACAAATGAATAATAATTTAATATACTTGAAAAAATAATTAAAAGCGATGAAGAGAAGAGTAGTCATAGGAATGCTTACAGAGAGTTCCGTTTGCTGAGAAGGAATAGTGGGAATATGATGAAACAAGACTTGGAGCTGCATACGGAACTTATCTTCGATAAGTGATACTATGACGTTTGTTCACGTTACAGAACTAGAGTATAATGATGTACTCGACGAGATTAGTATGGTGACATACTAATAAAATAGGGTGGTACCGCGATAAACTCGCCCCTACAGATATTATTGTAGGAGGTGTTTTTTTATTTGTAATGGTAAGTTTGTGAAATGAGAAGTTAGTAACTTACTTACTGAGATAATATCATTTTTATGGTTAGTGATGAATGAGAATTATAAATAGAAAGAGGAGTTTAGAGCGATGAGAGAAAGAAAAAGACCTGTATTTCCTAAGCGAGCTGTTATTACTGCTGGTATGCCATATGGCAATAAAGAATTACACTTTGGTCATATTGGTGGCGTATTTGTTCATGCAGATACTTATGCAAGATTTCTAAGAGATAGAATTGGTGAAGAGAATGTCATTTTTGTTTCAGGTACAGATTGCTATGGATCACCTATATTAGCAACTTATAATCAACTACTTGAAGAAGGCAAGTTAAATGGGAATATCGAAGATTATGTCAGACAAAATCATGAAAAACAAAAAGAAGTACTAGATCGTTATGATATGAGTCTCAATTTATATGCAGCATCTGGATTAGATCGAGCAGGGCAAATTCACAAAGAAGTATCTGAGGAAGTTTTTAATCAATTATATCATGATGGCTATCTTGTTAAACTATCAACCCCACAATTTTATGACCCAGACTTCAAGATCTTACTTAATGGTAGGCAGGTTGTTGGCAAATGTCCAATCGATGGATGCCAGTCAGATAAAGCTTATGCCGATGAATGTTCTTTAGGTCATATGTATATGCCCAGTGAGTTAATTGAACCAATTAGTGTTCTATCAGGTAAGACACCTGAGCTGAAAGAAGTAACCAATTGGTATTTTAAACTGGATGAATATAATGATACTCTTCAAGAGCAAGTAGATGATTTGAAAAAGAATTCTAATGCCAGAAAGTATTTATTGAAAACCATTGAAGAGTTTCTGAAGCCTCCTATTATTTATGTCACACGAAAGCAACTAGAAGATCAACTAGATATTTTACTGAAGAGATTACCTAAACATCAGCTTATTGATGAGCCCAAGAAACCATCACTTACTTTCCTCTTTTCTAACTTAGAAGATCGGGACAAAGCAAGAGTAGTTATGGAAGATTTGGGTATACACTTTAGGACGGGTAAGACTTTAGTGCCTTTTAGATTAACTGGGAATATTGAATGGGGTATTGAAGTACCTGAAAAAGAAGGGTTAAAAGATTTAACTTTTTGGGTTTGGCCAGAATCATTGTGGGCACCAATATCCTTTACTAAAGCTTATCTTGAATCTCTGGGTAAAGACTCTGCAGATTGGAAGAAGTGGTGGCATGAAGAGGATGCGAAAGTCTATCAGTTCATTGGAGAAGACAATATCTATTTCTATGGGATAGCAGAAATGGCAATGTTTCTAGCACTAAAAGGAAAAGGTAGTCAGGATGAGGTGGACTGGCAAAAGGTCAACCAGCCCCAACTAATACCTAATAATCATGTACTTTTCATGGATAAAAAGGCTAGCAGCAGTGGAGCGATCAAACCACCAATGGCTCATGAACTATTAGACCATTATACAGCTGAGCAATTACGTATGCACTTTTTAAGTCTTGGTTTAGCCAAAAAAAGTGTGAGTTTTATGCCGCAAGTTTATATGTCAGAGGAAGAAAGACAAGGACCAGATACAGTTTTGAAGGATGGTAACTTATTAACCAATGTGTTCAACCGCTTGGTAAGGTCTTGCTTTTATACTTCACAAAAGTATTTTGATACGAAGATACCAGTAGGTGAAGTTAGTGCATCTATTGTTAAAGAAGCCAATGATGCCGTCTTGGAGTATGAGAGACATATGTACAACCATGATTTCCATCGTATCATCTACGTATTGGATAGTTTTATTCGCAAGCTAAATAAGTACTGGGTGAATCAAATGAAAAAAGCGGATTCAGAAGATGACCATGAATTAAGAAAGCAAGTATTGGTGGATGCTTTTCATGGTGTGAAAACAGCTCTTACATTAATTCATCCTATAGCACCTAGTAGTTGTGAGATGGTAAGAGACTACTTAAGAGTATCAGAAGATATTTGGAATTGGGATTATATCTTTGAACCAATTAGCAAGTTGATGGATGATGCATCAAGTCACCAACTTAAGTTTCTTGAACCAAGAATCGATTTCTTTAAGAAGCATGAAAGTCAGTATAAGTAGATTAAAATAAGATAAAGAGGAAAGGGATTAACATAGTATACCTGTGTTAGTCCCTTTTTATTCGCCAAGGAGTAGACGTCGTTACTAGAAAGTGGGGTTAGGAATATTGTCCCTTGATAATTTCTTCAATTAGATAACTATCTGCATTTCCTCCACTGATGATTAAACCTACTTTTTTGCCTTTAAAACGTTCTTTATGCATCAAGTACGCACCATAACTGATAGCACTAGAAGGTTCAGGAACGATTTTTTCTTTGAGAACCATTATTTTCATTGCCTTTTTAATCTGATTTTCTGGGATGAGAAGGACTTCATCAATACATTTTCTTGCCAGTTTAAATGGCAATTTACCGACTCCTCCTACTAATGCATCACAAATACTAGGCTTAGTTTCAAAATACTCGTAACAAATATTGTCTTCTATGGATTTAACCATTGCTGGCGAACTTTCTGTTTGCACACCAATAATCTTAATATTTGGATTAAGTGTTTTGGCTGCTATTGATATACCGGTGATTAACCCGCCACCTCCAATTGGTGCAATAATATAATGTAATCCTGGTTCTTTAAGAAGCATCTCTAAACCAATAGTCCCTTGTCCAGCAATCAAAATAGGATCTTCATAAGAGTTAATTTCAATCAACCCTAGCTCTTTCATCTCAGCTTCTGCAATAGAGTGAGCTTCATCATAGTTTTTTCCAACTAAACGAACCTCAGCACCAAAGAGTAGCATTTTATCTATTTTGGGTTGAGGTGTTGTATGAGCTGCAAAGACAATGCATTTTTTAATACCTAGTAATGAAGCGGTATAAGCTAGACATACTCCATGATTACCAGAGGAAACGGTTGTAACACCTATTTTAAGTTCATCCTTAGTTAAGGTAAGTAACTTATTCAAGGCTCCACGAATTTTATAACTTTTAGTAATGGGTTGTTCGTTTTCTAGCTTCATCCATACTTCAGTACTACCTTCACTGAGTTGTAAACTTCTTGAAAAAGGCGTTTCTTTCAAATATTCTTTAATACGTTTATTAGCAAGCAAGATTGATTGAATATTAATCATATAATCTCCCCCTTTATTGCTAATGGAAATAACCCCATTTATAGATTGTATTCGAGTTCTTTAGAGGATTATGAATCAGAATCACAGTTAATGGTTGTTGGTAGCAGAGAAGAAGCCGATTAAAGTAGTAATAATGTATAAGAAGGAATAATTGACTATATTTAACATTAGTGATATAATTCAAATATCCCCTATGGGGGGATGCTTGAATGAATAAAATATACTCAAAGGGTGAAGTCCATGAAAGTATTAAAACGCGCTTATGATGCTCTAAGTGAGCCACTAATGATGACTATTTCTGGGATGTTTTTATTTGCAAGTCTACTAGATCTTTTACTTAACTATTTTGCTAATTATGACATACCTTTTCCTGTTGATCCAGCATGGGGATCTATAATCATCTCGGGAACACCACTTGTTGTTCTCGCATTACAAAGATTATTCAAAAGCTTTTTTATTAGTTCTGCTTTACTGATATCTATTGCAATGGTAGCTGCAATTCTTACAGGAGAAATATTTGCAGCAGGTGAGGTTGCATTTATAATGGCTATAGGTGCATGGTTAGAAGAACGTACAACAGATAAAGCAAGAAAAGGCATAGAAGGATTACTGAAGTTAGTTCCTGAACAAGGGCGTAGGATTACTACAGATGAGCAAGGTAATGTAAAACAAGAAATTGTACCTTCTGAACAGTTGGAAGTTGATGATGTAATTAGAATTCTTCCAGGTGAAAATATACCAGCTGATGGAGAGATTATAGATGGTCAAACAAGTATTAATCAGTCCATTCTAACAGGTGAATCTCTACCAGTAGATAAAAAAATAGGGGATAGTGTATTTGCAGCTACAATTAATACTCATGGGGTTATCGACATAAGAATAGCGAAGGAACTTAAAAATTCTTCATTACAGAAGATGATTAATCTAGTAAACGAGGCTGAGAAGAATCAGGCACCAATGCAAAAGCTAGTAGATAAATGGGCTCAATGGTTAGTACCAATTGCTTGTTTTATTGCTATACTAACATTTGTATTTACTAATGACTTAACAAAAGCAGTAACAATTCTTGTAGTATTCTGCCCTTGTGCTCTAGCACTAGCAACACCGACAGCAATAGTTGCTGCAATTGGTCAGGCGACTAAGCATGGTGTATTAATTAAGTCAGGTGAAGCATTAGAAAAAATGGGCAAAGTAACTACAGTTGCCTTTGATAAAACGGGTACTATAACAGAGGGCAGATTAAGTGTAACAGAGATTTTTAATTACAATTGTAGCGATGAAGAGTTATTAAGGTTGCTTGGTTCATGTGAGAGTAAGTCCGAACACCCAATTGGGAAAGCAGTAGTCAAATACATAGAAGATAAAAATATTGATTGGATAGAAGCTGAAGAATTTGTAATGGAGCCAGGTAAAGGAATAAGTGGGGATGTTAATGGTTCTCGAGTAATATGCGGAAATGAAGCTATGATGAATGATAATGCTATTGCAATTAGTAAGGAGAAGGTAGAAACATTACGCATGTTACAGAATCAAGGTAAAGCAGTCATAATCGTTGCAAAGGATTCACAGGTCATTGGTATAGTTGCATTAAGTGATCAAATTAAGACTAATTCAGCTAATTTAATAGAAAATCTTAATAGATCAGGTATTAAGAAAACTATTCTTTTAACTGGGGACAATGAGAATACGGCAAATCATATTGCTAACCAAGTTGGAATAACTAATGTAAGGGCATCGCTACTTCCAGAGAACAAAGTAAATGAGGTGAAGAAATTACAAGAGTCGGGGAATATGATTTGTATGGTTGGTGATGGCGTTAATGATGCGCCAGCACTAAAGCTTGCTAGTGTGGGGATAGCAATGGGCTCTATGGGAAGTGATATAGCTATTGATGCAGCTGATATCGCATTAATGGGTGATGACCTTGATATGATTGGTTACTCGAAAAGATTATCGAATGAAACACTATCAAGTATCAAAATTAATATAACGCTTTCTATGGTTATTAACTTTGTTGCTATAGTATGTTCTATACTTGGATTGCTTAATCCTATAACAGGTGCAATCGTCCATAATGTAGGGTCTGTATTAGTTGTTCTTAATGCTGCTAGATTATACGATAAAAAGATTTAATTTAGGAACTGTTTTAAGAATCTTCTTAGTACAGTGTTTTTCTAATAGGTTGCGTAGGTACAGTACAAATAAAAGCACCTTCGAATGTTATTCAGAGGTGAATTGCTGCACGGGCTCAGGAGAGATAGAAGAAATAGAAGAAGAAGTAGCTAATTGATAAATTGCTTTATCTAATAGCTACTTTTTTCTTTGTTTCCCTATCTTACAATGAGACCTATCATTTGGAGAAATAGTAGAAGCATTTGAAAAAAACAGGTTACTGATTTACTAGTGGGACATATAATATAGTGAAAATTGAGTATAAAGAAAACAGAAATTAACCCCATAACATAAAATTGTATTAAGGAGGAACATAAGTGACTTATAATCATATCTATAAGAAACACAAAGCTTGTGAGTCTAATAGGAATTTTGCTAAAAGCAAACAAAAGCATACAAAATCAAAAAAAATACTACTAGAATGTGGCAGCGGAACGGGAAGCACAACTTTTACTTCATCCAGTGAGGGATCTTTTCAAATAGCTAATGTGCCTGTAAATACTACATGTTTAGATAGAAATGAGGTTTTAATAAAATTTTCTAGTATCGTGAATATGAGTGTACTAACTTCTGGAGCAACAATTAGACTAAAATATGAATTATTCAAAAAATGCAGAGATAGAGAGCCACAATCCTTAGGAACTTGGATGTTTGAAGAAATTGATGTTAGTTCCTCAGCATTTCAAGTACAAGAAGAATCATTTAGTTTTATCTTTTGTGACTGCATAACTTGTACAGGTTGTTTTGAGTATTTTGTAACAGTTACACCCATTGAAATTGAGGGAGCTACATCCACAGTTGGTAATGGAAGGATAGCGACATTATCTAGTTCGCCATGTGATGGCACTAAACTCATAGGAAAACATCCTAGGTCTAAGGAAGTAGTGCTTGCATGTGGTGAGGGAAACGGAAGTATGATTCTTAGGGAAGGTGATGATGAGCCATTTGGAATAGCCCATGTCACCCTAGATACTACCTGTTTAATTAAACCTAAAGCTTTAATAGAGTTTTCAAGTATTATTAAGATTGATAGTGATATCATCGATATCCGCCTGCAATTTGAATTATTTAGAGTTTGTAGTGATGGAAAGGCGGTATCTCGGAGGGGTTGGACATTTGAAAGAACAGGGATTTCTGTCGATGTGAATCTAGAGAAAGCATTCGATTTTACTTTTTGTGAATGTGAAATCCCATGTGACTGCTGCGACTATTTTGTGACAGTTACGCCTCTTGAAATAATTGGACCTTCAAGTGAGGCCGATGTAGTAGTTGACAATGCTAGAATGGTTGCCCTTGCCCAGTCAGCAGTAGACTTAGATGATTGCAAGATTCTTGATGGAAAAAGTGACTGCATGGATTGTGTTCCTGAGAGTCCTAATGCTAAAGAAATAATACTTGAATGCGGCGTGGGGTCTGGAAGCAGAACTTTTAGTTCATCAAATGAACCATCCTTTCAACTAGCACAGGTTACTATAGATACGACGCAGTTTTGTAAGCCAATGGTGAATATTGAGTTTTCAAGTATAGTAAGTTTTAATAGGTTAAGCACTCTTTCTGACGCACGACTAAGATATGAATTATTTAGAGTCTGTGACAATAAAAAGCCTATATCAATAGGTGTATGGGTATTGGAGAGAGTAATAAACGATGTAGATCTAGGAAAGTCTACAAATATATTTAATTTTACTTTCTGCGACTGTATAAGCTGTCCTGGCTGCTGTGATTACTTTGTAACCGTTACGCCTATTGAAATAACAGAAGGAGGTATTACGGCAACTGTTAATAATGGCAGAATGGCAGCATTGGCTCAGGAAGGATATTGTGACCATAACAATATGGAAAAGAAATCCGACAAATCACTGGTGAGCTGTACTAAATGCAAAGAAAAACCTACTGAACCTAAAAAAATACTGCTTGAATGTGGTGAGGGTACTGGAAGTAGAACTTTTACATCATCCGGTGACACACCTTTCCATCTAGCCCATGTTACCCTAGATACCACCTGCTTAAATAGACCTGAAGTATTAATAAAGTTTTCTAGTATCGTCAATGTGGAGAGACTCATTGATGGAGCAGCAGTTAGGCTGAGATACGAACTATTTAGAGTATGCGATGATGAAGGGACAAAATTTTTAGGAACTTGGATGTTTGAGGAGGTTAACATTGATTCAGTAGAATTTGACCGACAAGAAGAATCCTTTAGTTTTATCTTTTGTGAACGTATCACTTTCCCTGGCTGCTACGACTATTTTGTAAGAGTTACGCCAAGCGAAATTGAAGGAGCTACAGCCACGGTCAGTAATGGAAGAATGGCGGCACTATCTAAGCCTTTAGGAGGCTGCTTAGAGGTCGACTGTAAAATATTTGATTCGAAACAGGATGGCACCAAATTAGGAAGAAAACGTTCTAATCCTAAGAAAATAATGCTTGCATGTGGCCAGGGAAATGGAAGTGTTGTCTTTAGGAGAGATCTTGCAGCGACGATTGATCTAGACCCACCAGTCAATATAGCCCATGTTACCTTAGATACAACCTGTTTAGTTAAACCTAAAGTTTTAATAGAGTTTTCAAGTATTATTAAGCTTGATAATGATGTGACAGATATCCGTCTAAAATTTGAGTTGTTTAGAGTTAATGGAGAAGATGAACCCTTATCCCTTGGTACTTGGAACTTTTCAAGAACAGGTGTTTCTAATGATTTTATAGAACTAGATAAAGCATTCGACTTTATTTTTTGTGAATATGAAGCTCCTAGGGGCTGCTGTGAATACTTTGTGACAGTTACACCCCTTGAAATAGTTATAGCTGATCAGCCAGGGCCAGATATAGTAGTTGACAATGCTAGAATGGTTGCCCTTGCCCAATCATCAAGGGACTTAGATGGTTGTAAAATTATTGATAAAAAAATTAAGTGCATGGATTGTGCAGAGAAGCATCCTTCAGTTAAAAAAATAGTATTTGAATGTGGTGAGGGGACTGGAAGTAAAACTTTTACTTCAGTAAATGAGTCAGCCTTTCAATTAGCGTGGGTCACCATAGATACCACATACTTAAGTAATCCAATGATTAATATTGAATTTTCAAGTATCATAAGCTTTGAGGGCAGTGGTGATGCTAGACTGCGATACGAATTGTTTAGAGTCTGTGATAATAGAGAACCTGTATCACTAGGCGTTTGGATATCGGAGAGAATAGGTCAGAACCAAATGAATAGAGCCACAAACATATTCAATTTTACTTTCTGTGACTGCATCAGCTGTCCTGGCTGCTGTGATTATTTTGTAACTGTTACGCTTATTAGTATATCATCAGTACCTAGAGTAACAGTTAGCAATGGAAGAATTGCTGCATTGGCTCAGGTAAGATAGTGGAATGATAAAAGTATAGAGATATGTGGCAGGACTGCACAATTATATTATAAAACATGAAATAGCCGCTACAATCCTGTTAAATTAAGGAGTGTAGCGGCTTTATTTATCTAATAAAATACGATTTTATTTACACGTTAAATCTAAATAAGACAACGTCGCCATCTTTAACAACGTATTCTTTACCTTCTAGTCTAACTAAACCTTTTTCTTTTGCAGTAGCTAGACTACCACAATCAACAAGATTATCATAGTGAATAACTTCAGCTCGGATAAAGCCTCTTTCGAAATCGGTATGGATTTTTCCAGCAGCTTGTGGTGCTTTCGTACCTTCTGCGATGGTCCATGCTCTGGTTTCTTGCTCACCAGAAGTTAAGTATGAAATAAGACCAAGTAATTTATAACTAGCTGCTATAAGACGATCTAGACCAGTGTCTGCAATACCCATGTCGTGTAAAAATTCTAATTTTTCTTCTTCATCAAGTTCAGCTATTTCTTCTTCAATTTTTGCACAAACTACAAAAACTTCAGAGCCTTCCTCTTGAGCCATGTTACGTACAGCTTGTACATTCTCATTATCAACCCCATCATTAACTAAATCATCCTCTGATACATTACAAGCATAGATAATCGGTTTTGATGTTAATAAGTTAAAGGACTTAATCATAAGTACTTCATCATCAGTAAGCTCTAATGAACGAGCGGATTGTCCTTCTTCAAGATGAGCTTTTATACGTTCTAAGAGTTTTAGCTCAGCAGCTAAAGATTTATCGCCTTTTAAAGACTTGGCAGTTTTAGAAACTCGTCTTTCTAGTATCTCAATGTCTGAGAAAATTAGCTCTAAGTTAATGGTCTCAATATCACGTAATGAACCGATTGAACCTTCTACATGGACTACGTTACTGTCTTCAAAACAACGTACAACATGTACGATTGCATCAACTTCACGAATATTGGATAAGAATTTATTACCTAATCCTTCACCTTTACTAGCACCCTTAACTAAGCCTGCAATATCAACAAATTCAATAGCAGCAGGAACTACTTTTTTTGAGCTATGCATTTCAGCTAATTTATCTAATCGTTGATCTGGTACAGTTACGATACCCACGTTTGGGTCAATTGTACAAAAGGGGTAGTTAGCAGATTCTGCACCAGCTTTTGTTAAACAGTTAAATAATGTACTTTTACCTACATTCGGTAAACCTACGATACCTAATTTCATGTATTTCTTCCTTTCCGAGAAACATTTATCGTTCAATACTACATTATATAAAAAGAGTTACTATTTTTCAAGCATATTTATGATGATTCTTCAATAAGTTATTAAATTAGTGCACTAGTCTTTAGAGTACCTTCTATACAAAAAGAAAAAGCACATTTGCATGTGCTTAGGTTGTTATCATATATAATTATTTACTTGTTAACTTCCCAATAAGAAGACCTTGAAGAAACACAAAGAGTAAAATGATACCTGCAACCATCAAACCTTGTTTATCTTTCTTCATTATTTTATGAGCTATTGTACAACAATCCGCTTGTTCCTCAGTAGTTTGTTTTTGGCCAACTCGAGCTGGTCTTCTTCTATCAGATGCATTCATATTCATTCTCCTTTCTTAGTTCTTATTCTACCTAGTTATAATCATATATTAATTATTTGGCTATGAACTAGGATTGTTTCTGATAAAAATATTCCATTTGTGTTATAATAATTGAGGAATATAATCAAAATTAATACTAATATTTTAGCATAATTTGGATGGTGAATCAATTATGAATGAAGAACAAGGAACTAGAAAACTCAATTTAAAAGCTATTTCAATATTTATTATTGCCTGCATTGCCGCTATTATAATAGGCATATTTTTAATTAGCAGTAATAAAATGGAGGAGGAAGAAATAAATTCTCAATCAATAGTTGAACAAACAGAAATGCTTTTAGCCAGTGATCAAATCATGTCCACTGGCTCAATTTACATGGAAGAAATGCGTGTGGATTATATGATACAAAAATCTGAAGTAAAAGAGAAAGTTATTTTTGAAGTTTTTTACCAAGAGAACTTTACTTATAGCATGGAATATTATGAAGAGGAAGGTCAATCCTTTGTTTATCTACCTGTAGAAGAGAAGTATGTTACATTACCCTATGAACTAAAGAGGGAAGGTAACTTCTTGGATTTAGCAAAGATGACTCTATTTCCTGAAACAGAAATAAGCGTAACAGAAGAAAATGAGTATACATGGATTGTTTCTAGAGATGAATTTATAAATCAGTTAAGTGGAGCTTTTGATGAGGAATTGAATCAACTCCTAGATGATTTAGCAGATCTTGTCCAGGGGACTGATGTTGAGTTGGATAACCAAGAAGATACTACGAATTATTTAAAAGAACATGTCTTTACAGAGGAACCTATCGCTTTTTATATTAAAGCAGATGAGAAGGGGGCATCCCTTATGATAGAAACCATGACAAAGTTTGGTGCTGTGGTTTTGAAAGAAACAACAATTCCATATGATGAAGAGATTGAGATCATTTCTTTACCATCTGAAAGAGTTCCTCTTGATGTTTACCGCTATTTAAGATAGTCTTTCTTTACTCACAAGCATTGATGTGATAGACTAAGAAGGTGAAAATCAGGAATTTGATTATTGGAAGAGAAGGAGCTGAGAATTATGCCTGATATTTGGTTTCCAAACTTGAACATAGAAATTGATCAACTTGATCCAATAATGGTAACTGTATTCGGTATAGATATTTACTGGTATGGTTTTATCATTGCTATGGGGGTTATAGCTGGGTTGGTAACAGCTATGACAATAGCAAAGAAAACAAAGCAAAACCCAGAGACTTATATTGATGTACTTATTGTAGGACTTATTGCTGCTATCATAGGAGCTAGATTATATTATGTAATCTTTTCATGGGATTTATACAAAGATAATTTGTTGGGAATATTTAACTTAAGACAAGGTGGATTGGCCATCTACGGTGGTGTTATTGGTGCGTTAATTGCTGTAGGCATTTATGCTAAAGTTAAACATATGAATTTCTTACAAATCATTGATACAGCTGGACCAGGGCTAATCATTGGACAAGCAGTTGGTAGATGGGGGAATTTCTTCAACCAAGAAGCATTTGGAGGCTATACAGATAATTTATTTGCTATGCGTTTGAAAGTGGAGAATGTACGGTACTTACCTGAAACACTAATGGATACTATGGCTAATTACAATGGAGTGGATTACATTCAGGTTCATCCGACTTTTCTTTATGAGTCCATTTGGAACCTAGGTGTATATATTTTGCTTCTTATATTTTGGAAATATAAAAAGTTTGAGGGTGAAGTATTCTTACTGTATCTTTTTGGGTATGGATTGGGAAGAGTTTGGATAGAAGGTCTAAGAACGGATCAATTGTTGATTGGTGGTAGTTCAATAGCTGTATCTCAAGTATTATCGGGAATTTTGATACTATTTAGCATATCAATGATTATATATAATAGGAATAAATGTAAATAAATTACAATTTAAAAGGTTTAGCATAAAAAGATGGGAAAAAAATACAAAACTTGTTGATTTTTTTTAAAAGTTATATTACAATATATTCAAGAAGGAAATGCAACGATTGTACTTTTCTTTTTTCCAATCTCGTAAAATAAAATAAATATAAGAGGTTGGAACGAGTAAGCACATGTATGTGTTTATTCTATACATATAGAGGTTATGGGGTACTTTTTGAGGTGAGGTGAAAAAAAGTGAATATGAACACGGATATGGAAATGCTTAGGGAGCGTTTGTATGACCTCATAAAGAAGGAAGCACCGTATTCCGACATTTTGGAGGTCAGTATATTACTTGACCAATTAATTGCCTCCCATTACTGCGAATTTAAAGGTTTCATATCTCCAAATTACACTAACTGATGGATAGAGAGTCTATCAACTGTTGAATGATGAATCATTCAGCGGTTTTTTTTTGCCAATTTTTATTGCCCCTTAAGATGATAATTGAGGAGATAAATAAGAAAACTATATAAATATTACCATTTTCTAAGATTGTTCCTTGAAAAAAACATAAAAATAGTTTAAAATGAATATAAAGTGGTGTAAAGTGGTGCGAAGTGGTGGAATAGGGTGAGAAAATGTTTATAGGTGAATACAAACATACAGTGGATACAAAAGGAAGGCTAATCATTCCTTCCAAGTTCAGAGAACAACTAGGTGAAAACTTTATTATAACCAAAGGTTTGGATGAATGTCTGTTTGTTTACCCTATTGATGAATGGAAAGCATTTGAGTCTAAATTAAAAACCTTACCACTATCCAATAAGAATGCACGTAAATTTGTCCGATTTTTCCTAGCAGGTGCTAGAGAATGCGAAATTGATAAACAAGGACGTACGCTACTTGCAGCAAACTTAAGAGAATATGCAACCATTGAAAAGGAAGTATTCTTAATTGGTGTTTCAAATAGAGTTGAGATATGGAGTAAAGACCAATGGAATGCATATAATAATGTTGAAGATTTCGATCCTACTGAATTAGCAGAAGCGATGGAAGAACTAGGAATTTAAAGGTGATGACATGGAATTTAAACATACTTCAGTATTACTAAATGAATGTATAGATGGATTGAATATAAAATCCGATGGAATTTATGTTGACGGCACACTTGGTGGTGCAGGTCATTCGAAAGAAATATGCAAGCACATTGATCAAGGGTTATTAATTGGTATTGATCAAGATGCTAATGCAATTCAAGTAGCATCAGAACGATTAGAAGAATTTACTGATCATGTTAAAATAGTTAGATCCAACTTTAGTGAGTTCAAAAGTGTTATGGATGAACTTGATATTGAAAAAGTTAATGGTGTTTTATTGGATTTAGGTGTTTCATCTCATCAATTAGATGAAGCAGAAAGAGGATTCTCCTACATGCAAGATGCACCATTAGATATGCGAATGGATCAACGAAAAGATATTTCTGCAAAGAATATTGTAAATGAGTATTCTGAAGAGCAGTTAAATAATATTATGTGGAAATACGGAGAAGAACGTTGGAGTAAGCGTATAGCACAATTTATTGTACAAGCTCGAAAAGAAAAAGAGATAGAGACAACCTTTGAGCTAGTGGATATCATTAAGAGAGCTGTACCAAAAGGTGCTCGAAAAGATGGACCACATCCAGCAAAAAGAACTTTTCAGGCAATTCGTATTGAATTAAACAGTGAGTTGGAAATATTAGAAGGAACGATTAAAGATATAGTAAGTCGTTTAGATCAAGGCGGTCGCCTATGTATTATAACTTTCCATTCACTTGAAGATAGAATAGTCAAACAGACATACAGAGAATTACAAGACCCTTGTACTTGCCCACGTGAATTTCCAATCTGTGTTTGCGGGAAAGAATCAATGGGTAAAGTCATAACACGTAAACCAATTTTGCCTTCGACAGAAGAAATAGAAATGAACCCCAGATCTCGAAGTGCAAAATTAAGGATCTTCGAAAGAAGATAATATATATTTTATTTTAAGGAAAAAATTATAGCGAAGGACTGTAGAGGTGAGACAATGGAAGAGGAAAGAAGAAATGAATATTACTCCTATGGAAATTTAGCAACACAACCTTCTAGACAACCAGAAAGAAAGAGAAAAGTTGTTAGGAAGAAGAAGGTCGTTAGAAGAGTCAACTATGATATCCTAAAATCTAAATTACTCTATTTAGGATTTGTTGTCTATGCCTTTTCTCTAGGCTTAGTCTACGTAGTTGGTTCATCATTTATTAGCACCAAGCAAACAGATATAGAGACCCTCCAAGTAGATTTAAACAACATTGCAAAAGAGAATTTATTATTGACTGAGCAGTTAGAGAAGGTAAATGATTTAGATTATATCTATAATAAAGCAACAGGGGAATTGGGAATGGGTAATCCAGATACCAGTCAAGTAAAGTATATTACTTTAGCTAATCTAAGTTACTCTGAACCTCTTCAAGCCCCAAAAGAATCTAAAAAAAGAATTCAACTTAGTTTTAAGCCATAGAAATAGTCTTTGAAGGGTATGAGTAGAATGGAAGTTAAGAATATTAGAATGCGTTTATTTGTACTTCTTTTAGTATTTACACTATCGTGTGGATTTCTTCTCTACCAAGTAGGTTTTATTATTTATGCCTATGGAGAAGAATATGGTAAACAAGTTGTTAATCAAACTATGAGTATTGATCATAGCATCCCCCCGATGCGTGGGTCCATACTTGATAGGAATAACAATCTATTAGCCTATAGCACAAAAGTATATCATGTTATCTTAGATCCCTTTATTATGTATACATATGAAGATGCCAAGATAATAGAATCAATCAATAATTTAAGTGAGTTAACTGGGGTCTCTGGGAATGAACTTCAAGCCTTATTGGAGAACAACCCCAGTAGTCGATATAAGATTATTAAGAAAAGTATTACTTTAGAAGAATCTGAAGAGCTTCGCACATCTATTAATGAAGGTAAGATTGTTGGTGTTTGGTTAGAGGAGACCACAGATAGAGTTTACCCAAATGATCAATTGGCAGCTCATATCATAGGATTTGAGGGTGGAGAAACTGGTCACTGGGGTGTTGAGGAAACTTATGATGAATGGCTTCAAGGGGCAGCAGGTCGCCAACTTATGGTAGCTAGTCCAAATGGAATGATTGTTGAGGAATACATACCTTCAGTTGATGGTAATAATTTAATTCTTACGATTGATGAAACCATACAACATTTTTCTGAAGAGGTTCTCTATCGTTATGTAGAAGAACAACAACCTCTACAAGCGGGAATCATCATTATGGATCCACATACGGGTGAAATTTTAACCATGGCTAACTATCCCTCTTATAATCTGAATGATACGGATGATATCATGGGTTATTATGGTGAAGTACCTTATAAAGAATTATCCTATGAAGAACAAAATCAATTACTCTATAGCGTTTGGCGGAATTTTAACGTATCCGATTCATTTGAGCCTGGCTCAACCTATAAACCACTGACTTATGCTATCGCTTTAGAAGAGAATTTAATTAATATGGACACTACATTTTATTGTCCAGGCCAAAAATATGTGGCAGGTATACCTATTGGTTGCTGGAAAGATGCTGGGCACGGTGAACTAACCGTTAAAGAAGCATTAGCTGAATCTTGTAATGTGGCCGTTATGGAGATTGCCCAGTTATTAGATCCTGATATTTATTATAACTATCAGCAAGCCTTTGGTATTGGTCAACTTACAGATATTGATTTGATAGGTGAGTTTTCAAGCGCACCTTTGGTTTATACACCAAGTACTTTAGGTCCGACAGAGATGGCTACAACGTCTTTTGGGCAAGGGTTTAACGTAACTCCTATTCAGTTAATAACTGCAAATGCCGCAGTTATTAATGGCGGTTACCTTTATGAACCCCATGTCGTCAAGCAAATTGTTAATGAGGCAGGTGTGGTCATTGAGGATGTAGAGCCAACAGTAGTAAGAAAAGTCATTTCAGAAGAAACCTCTGATAAAGTAAGTACTGCAATGGAAGACGTTGTTGAATTTGGTACTGCAAAAGAGGCGCAGATAGAAGGGTATGATATTGCTGGTAAAACAGGTACAGCTCAAAAAGGTGATCGTGATGTAGAAAACTATACAGTTAGTTTTTTAAGTTATGCTCCAGCTGATGATCCAGAAGTTATCATGCTAGTTGTTTTAGATGAACCAAAAGATCAGATTGAACTTGGAAGTAGACTTCCAGTACAAATTTCGAAAGAAATATATGAGTACATACTACCCTATATGGGTGTTTACCCAAAAATGACGACTACAAACTAACTAACTAATATTAACCAGAAGCATAACGAGCACCTTTCATAAATAAAATATAGTAATAATACTATATGCATAACTGAATTGGGGAGGATGAATATATCCTTTTGAGCAGTTCCTCGTTCCTTATTACTTCATATCTCAACAGTATGGTTTAAGCGTGTCGCAGGTGACCAGAAGGACGATCTATAACCAATTCTTATATTTATGCTTTATGAAAGGTGTTCTCTATGCAAAAGGTTATGCTGCAAAATAAAAAGAGACTTTTATTTTTTTTATGTATTTTTACTTTTATGATAATTGGCTTAATTGGCCGTATTGCTTATCTGCAAATTTTCAAAGGGGATTATCTAAAACTTTTAGCAGATGAACTCCATATGAGAGAACGAGATATTCAACCCAAAAGAGGCACTATCTATGATAGAAATGGCGTGCCTTTAGCTGAAAGTGCATCTGTAGCTACTATAAGCGTCATACATAATCAAATTGATGATCCAGAAGAAGTAGCTAGGATTCTTTCAGAAAAGTTAGACATGGATTATGATACTGTACTAGAAAAGGTTAATAGAAATCTTGCTTTAGAACGTATTAAGACAGGTGTAGATATCGAAATAGCTAACGCTATTAGAGCTGAAAATCTCAGTGGTGTTATGATTGATGAAGATTATAAGCGTTATTACCCATTTAGTAATATGGCTTCACAAGTTCTTGGATTTGTAGGTAAAGATAATCAAGGAATTATTGGTTTAGAAGTCAAATACGATAAATATTTATACGGCATTAAAGGAAAAATATTAACTGAAACAGATGCAAGGGGTATTGAAATTGAAAACACAGCGGATAAACGTATTGATCCAATACCTGGGAATGAACTTTACATCAGTATTGATGTTATTATACAGCAGTATGCTGAACAACTTTTAGAGAAAGTTCTAGATCAAAAGGAAGCAACAAGGGGTACATTAATAGTTATGAATCCACAAAATGGTGAAATCTACGCATTAGCTAATAAACCAGATTTTGATCTAAATGAACCTTTCACCATAAACGATCCTGAATTAGAAGCGATTTGGTCTGGACTTACTAATGAGCAACAGTTCGATTATCTTAATAAGATGTGGCGGAATTTCGCTATTAATGATACTTATGAACCAGGATCTACTTTTAAAATAGTAACTGCATCATCAGCAATTGAAGAAGGTGTTGTAGCATTAGATGATACATTTAGTTGCCCAGGATTTCGAATTGTTGCAGATAGAAGAATTAGATGTCATAAGGCAGGGGGACATGGTACACAAACCTTTATAGAAGGCGTGCAGAATTCATGTAACCCTGTCTTTATGGATTTAGGAGAACGGCTTGGACCAGAAACATTTTATGATTATATGGTAGGTTTCGGTTTTAATGAGAAAACTGGTATTGATGTGCCAGGTGAAGCTGTTGGTATCATGCATGATGTGAAGAATGTGGGTCCGGTAGAATTGGCGACTACTTCATTTGGTCAATCTTTTCAAATTACGCCAATGCAATTATTGAGAGCTGGTGCAGCGATTGTCAATGGTGGAGAATTGATAACACCACACTTTGGTACTGCTATCGCCACACCAGAAGGCGAAGTTGTAAAAGTTCTTGAATACCCAACGGAAGATAGTCCTATATCTGAAGCAACTTCAAAGACAATGACTAATATTTTAGAAAGTGTTGTTGCTGAAGGTACGGGAAGGAGAACATACCTTCCTGGATATAAAATTGGTGGTAAAACTGCGACTTCAGAAAAGCTTCCTAGAAGTAGTAACAAATATATATCATCATTTCTTGGTTTTGCTCCAGCAGATAATCCACAAGTTATGGCATTGTTACTTGTGGATGAACCAGTCGGAATATATTATGGTGGTACTGTAGCAGCTCCAGTTGTAAAAGAATTGTTTGAAAATATTTTACCTTATTTGGGTATTGAACCAAAATATACTGCGACAGAATTGGAAATGGATGGCGTTGGAGATTATGTTGTTCCTTCCTTGGTAAATAAAGAGGTGAAAGATATTAAAAAAATGTTACAAGATGATAAAGTTACTCTTGAGATATTAGGAGAAGGTGATATAATAATAGAGCAATTTCCATTACCCGGAGAGAAGATTAATAAAGACAGTAAAATTATTGTTTACGTACAATAAGAAGATTAAGTCGCAAGAGAGACCTTGAAAAATTACTTTTGGGGGTTAATCATAGATATGAGAGGATGGGAAATATGAAGTTAGCACAACTGTTTGAAGGTGTACAATATAAATGCCTACAAGGCAGCATGGAGGCTGATGTAACTAATTTAGCATATGATAATCGTCGAATAAAAGAAAAAGGTTTGTTTGCTTGTATAAAAGGATTAACTGTAGATGGACATGATTTCGCAAATCAAGCTATACAAGCTGGAGCAACAGCACTCATGGTTCAAAAGCCTATAGATGGTATTTCAGAAGATATTACAATTGTTCATGTTGATGAGCAAGAAACAGGTAAGGCTATGGCAATTATAGCCAATAAATTTTATCATGAACCATCCAAAGAACTGAATATGATAGGTATAACAGGCACAAATGGCAAGACAACAACCACTAATCTCGTAGCTAAGATTGTTGAGATGATGGGAGAAAAGCCTGGTGTAATAGGTACAATAGAAAATAGAATTGGTAATAAAAGAGTAGAAGCCATACATACTACTCCACAAGCTTTTGAACTACAACATTTATTACGTGACATGAAAAATGAAAGTGTTGATGTTGTTTCTATGGAAGTTTCATCACATGCCCTTGATTTACACAGAGTATACGGGACCCATTATAATGTTGGTGTTTTCACAAATTTAACATTAGACCATTTAGATTATCATCATACAATGGAAAATTATTTAAATGCTAAAGCAATGTTATTCAAAATGTGTGATAAGGGTTTATTCAACATTGATGATCCTCATGTAGAGCTATTGATGAAGGACGCAACATGTAAAAAATATACCTTTGGTATCGACAATGATGCTGACTTTAAAGCTGAAAATGTTAAAATGTCTGCAGAAGGTATCAGTTATACATTAAGATATCTTGATGAGGCTATTGAGATTAACATGGCTATACCAGGAAAGTTTTCTGTTTATAACTCTTTGGCAGCTGCAGGTTCTTGTTATTTAGCTGGAATGTCTTGGGTAGATATTCAAAAAGGATTAAATGCTGTAGAAGGAGTTAGAGGCAGATTTGAGACTGTTAAGTCAAAGGATGGTTTCTATGCTATAATCGATTATGCTCATACACCGGATGCATTAAAAAATGTCCTGGAAACTATAAAAGAGTTCGCTACTAATGAGATAATAACAGTTTTTGGCTGTGGTGGTGATCGAGATGGTAGTAAACGACCCGTTATGGGCGAAATTGCGGGTAGGTATTCAACATATTGTGTTGTTACCTCAGATAACCCTCGTACAGAAGACCCAGATAAAATCGTCGATCAAATAGAACCTGGTGTTATTAAGACTGGATGCCGTTATGCTAAGATTGTAGATCGTAAAGAAGGTATAACTCATGCTTTAAAAAGAGCTAAAAAAAGTGACATTATATTAATAGCTGGGAAGGGTCATGAAGATTATCAAATAATCGGAAAGACAAAAATCCATTTTGATGATGTTGAAGTGGTAAGAGATTTTTTGGAGGCACAATAAATGAAGGCATTAACCTTAGCACAGATTATTAAATTTGTAAATGGTCAAATAATTAGTAGCATAAATAACAATGAGTTAAATACAATATTAATAGAAGAAATTTGTACAGATTCTCGTAAAGCGACTGAAAATAGTTTGTTTATACCTATACTAGGGGAGCGTTTTGATGGACACGACTATATTGATGCTGCAGCTGTCAATGGTTGCAAGGTGTTCCTGTGTCATCAAGATCTGAGACCATCAAAAGGAAGAATCTATATAAAGGTAGAAGATACAAAAAAAGCACTACGGGATCTAGCAGAAGAGTACATTAAGCTTTTTGACATCAAGGTAATAGGTGTTACTGGCAGTGTTGGCAAAACTACATGCAAAGATATGATAGCTGCCAGTTTGAGTGGTAAGTACAATGTACTAAAGACGTTAGGTAATTTCAATAATGATATTGGTTTACCTTTGACAGTATTTAATATTGAAGAACATCATGATATAGCTGTTTTAGAAATGGGAATGAATCATTTTGGCGAAATTGAATTGCTCAGTAAAATAGCACGTCCTGACTATGCAGTTATTACAAATATTGGTGTTTCTCATATTGAAAATCTTGGTAGTCGTGACGGGATTTGCAAGGCTAAATGTGAAATATTCACCTATGCAAAAGAAAATGGTAAGGTTATTATCAATAATGACGATGATTATCATGAGACCATTATCAGAAAAGCTATGAAAAAGAATATGAAGACTATCACAATTGGTATTAATCAAGATGCTGATTATAAGGGAACAGATATTACTTCTTATCTTATTCGAGAAAATCATGGTATAATATCTAAGTTACATACTCAAGTTGTATATAACCAAGGAGAATTTGAAGTAATCTTAGGTTGCTTAGGTAAACATTTAGTATATAACTTACTACCAGGTATAGCCATTGCATTTGATTTAGGTCTATCCCTTGATGAGATTATAGCAGGATTGAAGTCTTATATCCCCACAGAAAAGCGTTTAAATGCCTATAAATGTGGGAAAAATATAACCATTATTGACGATGTATATAACGCAAGTCCAGATAGTATGAAAGCAGCATTAAAAACGTTAGACGAATTAGAAACAATAGGACGAAAGATAGCATTCTTAGGTGATATGCTCGAAATGGGTGACTTTGCGAAGAAGGGTCATCGGGAAGTGGGAGAGCAAGCAGCTTCTCTTTGCTTAGATTATATTATAGCAATTGGAGATAACGCTACATATATTCAAGAAAGCTATCAAGAGAAAAAAGATAATATAATCTATTTTGAAAATACAAAGCAAGCAATTGCTGCTATCGATAACATAATTGAAGAAAACGACACGATACTTTTAAAAGCATCAAGAGGTATGCATTTCGAGGAAATAATTGAAAAGATAAAAGAGGTGACAAGATGATCAATACACTGATTTTTCCTGCAATCGCAGCATTCATCATACATATCATCTTATGTCCAATTTTTATTCCTTTATTGAAAAGATTAAACTTTGGACAATATATTAGAGATGATGGACCACAAGCACATTTAAAAAAGGCAGGAACGCCAACAATGGGTGGGATTGTTATTTTAATAAGTTTTGTATTAGCATCCCTGTTATTTATTGGCTCTAGTCCTGAAATAATTCCAATATTAGTAGCAACAGTTGGCTTTGGTATTATTGGATTCTTGGATGATTTTATAAAGGTTGTTATGAAACGTTCTTTAGGACTTAAAGCAATGCAAAAAATACTGGCACAGATATTGGTGACAGCTATCTTTGGCTATTTGCTACTCAACTATACAGATGTTAGTACGGAAGTTATTGTTCCATTTACTGGGATCTCATTTGATTTAGGCGTATGGTTTATTCCATTCTTATTTATCGTTATGATTGGAACAACCAACAGTGTTAATCTAACAGATGGTCTAGATGGTCTTGCTTCAGGAATTACTGTTCTAGTTGCTACTTTCTTTGCAGTAGTAAGTTGGGGGGAACAAAGTGGAGTAGTTCCAATTACTGCAGCAGCGGTGGGGAGTTTACTTGGGTTTTTATTATTTAACACCTATCCAGCTAAAGTGTTTATGGGTGATACAGGTTCATTGGCACTTGGCGGATTTGTAGCAGCCACTGCTTTTATGCTGAACATGCCATTATTCTTATTGATAGTAGGTTTAATTTATGTATTAGAGGCACTATCTGTCATCATTCAGGTAGGGTATTATAAAATGACAAAAAAACGTATCTTTAGAATGGCACCTTTACACCATCACTATGAATTAGGTGGTTGGCCAGAGTCTAGAGTAGTAGCAGTTTTTTGTATCATTACTGCTATTCTTTGCTTGGTAGGTTTACTAGCTTTATAGGAGGCATGACATGGAACTAAGGAATAGACGAGTTCTTGTTATTGGTATGGCAAGAAGCGGGATAAGTGCTGCTATATTTACAAAGAAACAAGGAGCTCATGTTACTGTATATGATTCAAAAAATGAGACAGTGTTAGAGGAATCAATTAAAGAATTAAAGAAGTATGAAATTGCCATTCAATGTGGCAAGAAAAATATTGATAACTTACTTGATTTTGAACTGATGATTCTAAGTCCCGGTGTACCAACTGACTTGTCTTTTATTAAAGAAGCTAAGCAAGTTAATATACCTGTTATTGGTGAAGTAGAATTAGCTTATCAATTCTGTAAAAGTGATATTATTGGCATCACAGGTACAAATGGTAAGACGACTACTACAAGTTTAGTAGGTCAAATTGTGACTTCATATGATTCAGGCAGTCAGATCGTAGGAAATATAGGGATTCCATTCACAAGCCAATTGGATAAGCTGGATCAAGGACATTTTGCAGTTGCAGAATTAAGTAGTTTTCAATTAGAAACCATTAAGGACTTTAGGTGTAGAGTAAGTGCAGTTTTGAACATTTCTCCAGATCACCTAAATCGTCATAAAACCCTTGAGAATTATATAGAAGCGAAGAAGAATGTCTTTAGAAATCAAAGTAATGAAGATATATGTGTTCTTAATTATAATGATTTAGAATGTCGGAAGATGGCAAAAGAGTCACCAGCGAAAGTAATATTCTTTTCTTATGAGATGGAGTTAAACGAGGGAGTCTATTTTAAAGATAACCATATAATGTTATCTACAGGTGAAATGAAAACAGAAGTTTGTAGAGTTGAAGATCTCAATATACTTGGTCGCCATAGTGTAGAAAATGCTATGGCAGCAGTTGCAATTTGTTTTTACGCAGGTATACCAATTAATCATATAAGAGAGCAACTCATTCAATTTGAAGCTGTAGAACATCGTATCGAATATGTTTCAACTATAAATGGTGTTCGTTATTATAATGACTCCAAGGCTACTAATCCAGATGCTGCTATCAAAGGTCTTGATGCAATGCAATGGCCGACGGTCTTAATTGGCGGAGGGATGGATAAGGACAGCGATTTTACTGATTGGGTAAACGGGTTTGAAGGAAAAGTTAAGCAACTTATTGTTTTTGGTGAAACTGCAGATCAAATCATTTCTACAGCTAAGAAGATAGACTTTTCAAAAGTTATTAAGGTACATAATTTAGAGGAAGCTGTATCAAAAGCTTATATGTATGCAGATAAAGGAGATTGTGTGCTATTATCACCAGCTTGTGCAAGTTGGGATATGTTTAATAGCTTTGAAGAAAGAGGGGATTTGTTCAAAAAGCTTGTTCTTGATTTAAAGGGGTGAGAAGGTGAGCAGAGAGCTGAGAAAGACAGCTGTTAGTAACTATCGAAAAAAGCCTAGAAAAAAGAAATATAAGTTCAAGTATAAGGAAAAAGCCGTTGAACGTGAAGCAGTGGCGGTTAAAAGACATCAATGTGATTTTACCTTATTAACTGCAATTATCTTATTAAGCTTTGTTGGTATTGTTATGATTACAAGCTCCAGCTATTATTACTCTTATAATAAATTTGCAGATAGTTTGCATTTTTTTAAGCGTCAATTGATGTGGCTGATGGTTGGTTTTGGCGTCATGTTTTTCATGATGAATTTCAACTATAAGCTGCTTAAAAGATTTGCTTTGCCTTTATATGTGATGTCAAATTTCTTTCTTGTTCTAGTATTGCTAATAGGGAAAGAAATTAATGGAGCAAAGCGCTGGATAGAAATAGTAGGACCTTTAGGATTTCAGCCATCAGAATTGGCAAAGGTTGCAACGATGATTTTTATGGCATTTTATTTGTCGAAAAACTATAAGCAAGTAAAGTCGTGGAATTTTTTGCTTAAGTCACTTGTTTTAATAGGTATCCCGATACTCTTAATAGCAATTGAGAACTTATCAACTGCTATAGTAGTAATGAGTATAGGAATGGCATTAATATTCTTATCTGGAGTTCCATTAAGGAGAATAGTTGCTATGTTTGTACCTGTTGCAGGTTTAGGTGCATTCTTCTTACTACTGCCATTATTGAATATACCAGGATTGTCAAAAATGGCTGAAGATCTTATGTATCGTATTGATCGTATTCAGATTTGGTTTAATCCATGGTCAGACCCTTTAGGGGGAGGTTTCCAGACCATTCAGTCACTTTATGCAGTTGGATCAGGAGGGTTATTTGGTGTAGGTTTAGGACAGAGCATGCAAAAGAGGGGGTTCATTCCTGAAGCACATAATGATATTATTTTCTCAATAATATGTGAAGAATTAGGTCTCTTTGGAGCTGCGATAGTACTCATGTTATTCTTAATACTGATTTGGCGAGGAATTAAAGTATCCATGAATGCGCCGGATTTGTGTAGTTCTTTAATGGCAGCTGGTGCGGTTACGCAAGTTGCTGTACAGGTAATTATTAATGTAGCAGTTAATACGAATACCATACCTGTTACAGGAATGCCATTACCATTCATTAGTTATGGGGGATCGTCCTTATTATTTCTAATGATCAGTATGGGGATATTACTTAATATATCGCGATATTCAAAGGAGTAATACATATACCTCCTGGATGCAAATTTTTTGTGAATAGCTGAAAACGAGCTTAGTAACAACTTTTAGGAAGATGAATATTATATTATATAGTCTAATTCCTGAATATGCCAGGAGGTGTTTTCATAAGTGGGCAAATTTGTTGTGACTGGTGGTAACAAATTAGAAGGGGAATTAAGAGTTCATGGCGCAAAAAATGCAGTATTACCGATACTTGCAGCTACGATCTTAAATAATAATACGAGTATTATTCATGATTGCCCAAACATCAAAGATGTTGATACAATGGTTACCATACTTGAAAGATTAGGCTGTAAAGTAAAGAAAGATAAGAATACACTAATTATTGATTCATCTCAAGCGGACCAAGTAAAGGTTCCGGAAGAGCTTGTTAGAGAAATGCGATCTTCTATTATTTTATTAGGATCTATTCTCGGCAGACATGGTGAAGTCATCATATCTTATCCAGGGGGGTGTTCTATTGGACATCGACCCATTGATCTCCATTTAAAAGCATTAAGACAATTAGGGGTTCAAATAGAAGAAAAACAGGGTTACATCTACTGTAAAGCATCAAAGATTAAAGGTGATGAGATTACATTAGATTTTCCAAGTGTTGGTGCTACGGAGAATATTATGTTGGCAGCAGTGTTTGGTAAAGGAAATACAGTTATCTATAATCCTGCTAAAGAACCCGAAATAGTCGACCTCCAGAATTTCTTGAATTCCATGGGAGCTAGCATACGTGGAGCTGGTACGAATAAAATCGTCATTAATGGTATTAAAGAACTATATTCTACAGAATATAATGTCATTCCAGACCGTATTGTTGCAGGCACCTATCTGATGGCAGCAGCTATTACAGGAAGTGAGATAACATTGACCAATGTAGAAAAAGATCATATGTATTCTGTGTTGTCAAAGCTTCGTGAGATGGGATGTGAATTAAGATATGGTGGTAGGCGTATTAAAATTTCTGCTCCAGAACAGATTAATCCAGTAGATGTAATACGAACCCAAACCTATCCAGGATTTCCGACAGATATGCAAGCGCAGACAATGGCAGTGCTCACTGTCAGTAGTGGCACTAGTGTTATAACAGAGCATATCTTTGAATCCAGATATAAGCATGCTGAAGAGCTTATCCGTATGGGAGCTAATATTCAACTGGAAGGACGTACTGCCATCATTAAAGGTGTTAATAACCTTTTTGGAACAGAGGTGATTGCAAAAGATCTCAGAGGAGGAGCATCATTAGTGTTAGCTGGATTAAAAGCTGATGGTGTGACAACGGTTCTTGATTCAATTCATGTTGAAAGAGGTTATGAGGACATTGCAAGAGATCTCAGCCAACTTGGAGCTGATATTCATTTTTATTCTTAAGAATAAGCGTAGTGTACATGAGGTTAGGTGAAAAAATGCCGGATAAAAAAATAATAAAACTACAGAAAAAAAGTAATAAAATTAAAAAAAGAAAAAGATCAATTTATCAGTTATTATTTATGCTAATTATAACGCTATCATTGATAATTATTTTGACTGCACCGGTCTTTGCTATTAAGACTGTAAATATTGAAGGAAACACTTACTTTTCAGATGACGACATCAAAAAGATGTTAGGAATAGATGGCAAGACAAACGTATTCTTTTTTATTGCAGAAAATGTATTTTATAACGATAAAACATTAAGTCCTTATATAAGTAATCTATCTATCAACTTAGATTTTCCCAATGAAATATCTATTCAGGTAGACGAAAGAGAAGTCGTTGGATATGTTCCGTATCTTGGAACATATCTTTGCATCGACAAAGAGGGACGAGTTATCAATACAAGTTTGTTTATTGATGAAGATGTTCCCATTATAACAGGCCTTGATCTTGATGGATTTGGTATGAATACAATTTTAGATGCTAATGACGAAGAACTATTTATACAGTTGGTACAACTTATATCCCATCTAGTTAAATATGAATTATTAGATGACATTATAAAAATTGATTGTAGTAATGTAACCAAGATCAAACTTTATACAAAGGATGTAGAAATATTATTTGGTTCTACAGAAGAGATGAATAAAAAAGTAAATATTATCGTTCAAGCTTTAAAGGAAGTTGAAAAACTGAGAGGTATTTTGGATGTTAGTGAGCTAAATCAGCCCATTACGTTCAAAAAGTCATAAAAATACGCAACTAAGTGTTGATTTATTTGTCAAAAGAAGATATTATTAATATGTTAGAACTTTCTCAGTCCATTTACTAACCCTTTAAAATAAATGAAGAAAAAGCCTTTGGCGATTTCTGGGATGAAAAAAACCATAAGATAAGGGGGTCCCTCATGTTAGAATTCGATGTTAGTAATGATGTTGCAGCAAAGATTAAAGTCATAGGTGTTGGTGGCGGTGGTAATAATGCAGTTGATCGTATGATAGAAGATAAATTAGTGGGTGCTGAATTTATTACTGTTAATACTGATCACCAAGCCCTAGCTAGATCAAAAGCCCCAGCAAAAATTCAAATTGGAGACAAGTTGACGAGAGGATTAGGAGCAGGTGCGAATCCTGATGTAGGATTAAAAGCAGCTGAAGAATCTTCAGAAGATATTACAAAGTTCCTAGAAGGAGCAGACATGATTTTCATCACTGCAGGTATGGGTGGTGGAACCGGTACAGGTGCTGCGCCAGTTATCTCTAGATTAGCAAAACAATTAGGTATATTAACAGTTGGTGTAGTAACCAAACCTTTCCGTTTTGAAGGTCGAAAGAGAATGTTAAATGCTGAAAGAGGTATTGACGAACTAAAGAAGAATGTAGATACTTTAATAACGATTTCCAATGATAAGTTATTAACTGTAGCAGATAAGAAAACTTCTATGATTGATGCGTTTAAAATGGCAGATAACGTGCTTAGACAAGGTGTTCAAGGTATTTCGGATTTGATTTATAATCCTGGTATTATTAACCTTGATTTCGCGGATGTTCGTACGATTATGTCAAATAAAGGTATCGCTCATATGGGGATAGGACATGCTAGAGGTGAGAACAAAACTGAAGAAGCAGCAAAGATGGCGATTTCTAGTCCGTTATTAGACACAACTATTAATGGTGCAAAAGGTGTGCTGATTAATATTTGTGGTGGATCAGATTTAGGTTTATTCGAAGCAAATGAAGCAGCTAACTTAATTAGTGATGCTGTTGATGAAGATGCTGAAATTATCTTCGGTACAGCTATTAATGAATCTTTAGATGATGAAGTTATCGTAACTGTAATTGCAACAGGTTTTGATGAACCTGACAGCAATGGAGCTATTGATCAAGTTGTAACAGCTACAAGCAAACCAGATAGAGTAGGTCAGCAACCAGCTGTTAAAAATGAGACAAAAGAAGATGCTTCAATTGATATACCTTTGTTCTTACAAAGAAAAAAAAGATAATACTTGAAGTGAATACATAGAAAGATGTGAATTTATGTCACATCTTTTTTTTATTTCATCAGTAAATATGACAAAAATAACTTACAATATATGGTAATATATAAATTGAGAATAAGCTTTATATTTATTACTCACATGCGTTAACATTGACTTTCATAATTTCTTGTCTTTCTTACGAACTAACTATGAAGGAAGACGTACTGTAGCTACTTTGTAGTAATGCACTAGGAGGCGTTGATATGGAAATCTATTTTGATGTCTTATTTTTAATTAATTTGATTATGGACTTTATCATTCTTTGGGTAGTTAACGCCATATCAAAAGAAAACAGTAAAAAAGGAAGATTATTGTTAGGAGCTTTATTTGGAGCAGTTACAATGTGTCTTTTAGTTTTTGTACCTAAAGAACTTTATAATTTTATAGGTTATGTTCTCATTACTGTTGGAATGATTGCTATTAGTTTTAAATTTCGTAATATTAAGAATTTCATTAAGTTGTGGTTATTGACCTATCTTGTAGCTGTATGTATTGGAGGAACGGGTATTGCACTTTTTTATTATACCAATCTAGGAAGTATTGTAGGCAATATGTTTATCTTTCAACTGAATAATTTATCCATCAATCTACTGCTGGGTTCCATTATTGTCAGCTATATCTTTATTAAGTTTTTTGTTAGTTGGTATGGCAAATTTTTATTAACGAGACGAAAACTATATGCGATGGATATTATGATTAATGAGAAGAATATTGGGATTAAAGGACTCGTTGATACAGGCAACTCATTAGTAGACCCATTAACTAATATGCCAGTTGTCATCGTAGAATCCTCTCAATTCAAAGATATTATTCCAAAGGATCTTTTATACATTATTTCTAAAAATAGTGATTATAATTTGGAACTTTTAGCAAGCGTAGCTGCCCAATCGGATTTAAAGTCTAGACTGCGTTTAATACCCTTCACATCAATTGGAAAGAATAATGGTCTGTTAGTTGGTTTTAAACCAGATCAAATTATTCTTTACGACACTCAACAGACCAAGAAAATAGAGGATGTAATTGTCGCCATATCAGATAAAAATTTAGCTCAAGATGGTACTTATAACGCATTAATCCATCCAGCATTAGTTGAATAAGGCATTAAGCCTAATGATAGTAAAATTCCTAAAAGATTTATAAGACTAAAGGAGGTATTCTATGGGGGTATTTGCAAAGTTTTCTCTTGATGAACTGAAATATTTCTTAAACCGAATCAGAAAAATTATACATATTCATTCTGAGGACCAAGATATTTATTACATAGGTGGAAGTGAAGTTTTACCACCACCATTAGAGGCTTCGGAAGAGGCCGAGTTAATTGGCAAATTAGGCTCTGAAGAAGATATTGGAGTTAAATCGATTTTAATCGAAAGGAATTTACGTCTAGTTGTTTATATTGCTCGAAAATTTGAAAATACAGGCATTAATGTAGAAGATTTAATTAGTATTGGTACTATCGGACTTATTAAAGCTATTAATACTTTTAAACCAGATAAAAAAATAAAGTTAGCAACCTATGCTTCTAGATGTATCGAAAATGAAATACTTATGTATTTACGACGAACGAATAAGATGAAAACCGAAATTTCAATTGATGAACCTCTTAACATTGATTGGGATGGAAATGAATTACTACTATCAGATATTTTAGGGACAGATAACGACATCATATATAAAAAAATTGAGGATGAAATTGATCGCGAACTCTTAAATGAAGCAATGGAAAAACTAAGTAATAGAGAAAAAACCATAGTTATGTTACGTTTTGGTTTGAATCAAACAGGTGAAGAAAAAACTCAAAAAGAGGTAGCAGATATGTTAGGGATTTCACAATCATATATTTCAAGATTGGAGAAAAAAATAATTAGAAGGCTCCAAAAAGAAATTAATAGAATGCTCTAAATAAGGATATATAGTAAAAGATTAGTTGTGGTAAAAAATGTTAGCAATTATTCTACCTTTATTAATCTTAAATATGTATAAATAAAATCTCCTCTGGAAATCATTTATATATACCGGATGAAATACTAAATGATTACTGGAGGGAGTTTTATGTTATCGAATAAAGTAGAAATATGTGGAGTTAATACTTCAAAACTTCCAGTATTAACTAATGATGAAAAAGAAGTATTGTTTTCAAGAATACAACAAGGGGATCATATCGCACGAGCTGCATATATAAAAGGTAATTTACGTCTAGTCCTGAGTGTTATTCAAAGGTTTAACAATAGGGGAGAGCACGTTGATGATCTTTTTCAAGTAGGGTGTGTAGGATTAATTAAAGCAATTGATAACTTTGATGTTACACAAAATGTTAAATTTTCAACATATGCTGTGCCAATGATAGTTGGTGAAATTAGAAGATACTTACGTGATAATAATGCAATTAGAGTCAGTAGGTCTTTAAGAGATACAGCATACAAAGCTTTACAAGCTAGAGAAAAGCTCTTAAAAGAGAACTCTAAGGAACCAACCATAACAGAGATAGCTAGGGAATTAGAAATGCCAAAAGAAGATGTTGTTTTTGCACTAGATGCCATACAAGATCCAATTTCATTATTTGAGCCTGTTTATCACGAAGAAGGAGATGCATTATACGTTATGGATCAACTGAGTGATGATAAAAACTTAGATTCTAGTTGGTTGGAGAATATAGCATTGAAAGAAGCGTTAAAAAGACTTAACGAGAGAGAAAAGAAGATTCTTAATCTAAGATTTTTTAAAGGTAGAACTCAAATGGAGGTAGCAGACGAAATTGGTATATCTCAAGCCCAGGTTTCTCGTATTGAAAAGTCAGCTTTAAAACAAATGAGAAAGTATTTATAAGCATCGCACCTTCTGCATAGAAATATAGCAGGAGGTGTTTTTTCATGGTAAGAATTTATGATATGAAGCAAAAGGAAGTTATTAACACAAGAGACGGAAGTCGTTTAGGCTACATATGCGATATTGAAATAGATTTAGATGAAGGCAAATTAATCAAAATAATTGTACCAGGACCAGGGAAAATGTTAGGCTTCTTTGGGAAAGATATGGAATATCAGATTGAATGGGATGCCATAAAAAAAATTGGAGAGGATATTATTTTGGTAGATTTGGATATCGAAAAGTGCCTTATTGAATCGGAGTATTAAAATAATATTTTAGCATAGAGGAGTCTTATTATGAATGATAAAATAACAAGCCAAGTTTATAATGTTATTATCATTACGTTAATAGTAATATTAGTGATACAACTGATCCCTATATCTAAAAGAACTATTAATGCAATTTCTGAGAATCTCTTGAAAGCATCAGAGTGGGGATTGAATTATGGGGATAAAGGTGAACAACCTGATGGAAATGCTGATAAAAAGTACTTAGAGCAATATAACGCTTATTATGTAGGGGATGAAGAAGAGAAGGTTATATACCTAACTTTTGATGCTGGATATGAAAATGGTTATACAGAGGATTTGCTAGATACATTAAAAAAGCATGATGTTCCAGCTGCTTTTTTTCTCGTAGGACATTACATCCGGGATAATGAGGATTTAGTAAAGAGAATGGTTGAAGAGGGGCATATAGTAGCTAATCATACAGCTACTCATCCTAAAATGTCGGCAATAAATGACTTTAACAAATTTAAAAAGGAATTAGAAGATGTTGAGGAGATGTATAGTGAATTAATAGGCGAAGAGATGCCAAGGTACTACAGACCACCACAAGGAAAGTACAATGAAACTAATTTAGAACAAGCTAAAGAATTAGGTTACACAACAGTATTTTGGAGTTTAGCCTATGTAGATTGGTATGACGATAATCAACCATCTCACCAATACGCCTTTTCTAAACTACTACCACGAATTCATCCAGGTGCAATAGTATTACTTCATAGTAATTCTCAAACAAATAGTGAGATCTTAGATGAGTTGATTACGATTTGGAAAGATGAAGGGTATACCTTTATGAGTTTAGAATATCTTAAGGAGTTAGATTTCTAGAAATATAAACATTCATTGAATAATATGGTATTGGATAACCTTTTAATTGAATACAATTTATAGAAAGATAGATTGGTGGGAGGAACTTTCAGTGAAAGTTTATATAATAGGGAGAAAGACAGTCATACTATTTTTTGTAGCGATTTTAATTATGGTTCTTGGGGTAGCTATTATGCCTTGGAACAGTGGTGAAATGGTTGAAGCTGCTAAAGCTAAAAAAGATCTACCAATTTATTGTGTGGAAACAGAAAGACCTGAGGTTTCAATTAGTTTTGATGCAGCTTGGGGAGCAGATGATACTGATGATATCTTGGCAGCACTAGATCGTAATGAAGTAAAAGCTACTTTTTTCTTAGTTTCTAACTGGATAGAAAGATATCCTGATGAAGTTAAGAAAATCTATGAGTCGGGTCATGATATTGGTAACCACAGTGATACTCATCCGCAGATGGATCGGTTGAATCGTAAACAAATAAAAGAGGAGATAATGGGACCACATGATTTAGTTAAAGAATTACTAGATATCGATATGGAGCTATTTCGTGCACCCTATGGAGCTTATAACGATGCCGTAGTTGATGTTGCAAGGGGATGTGGTTACTATACCATACAATGGAATGTGGACAGCTTAGATTGGCGTGCATACGGTAAGGAGGATATGTACAAACGAGTCGTAGAAAGTGATAGGTTAAGAAATGGATCTATTATATTGTTTCACAATAATGCTAAATACACAGCTGATGCTTTAGATGAAATTATTAAAGGACTAAGAGAAAAGGGATTTGAACTTGTTCCTATATCGGAGTTAATAATGAGAGAAGACTACTATATAGATCATACAGGACGACAATGTAAAACAGAAGAAGCCAAGGAAAGAGAAAACGGATTCATTAATCCCATGGAAAGAAATTGTGATGAAGTAGAGTTGAATGAATAGGAAAGGCATCGACATTTAGTTGGTGTCTTTTTCGATTTTTACAAGTAAATATACTACTTGTTAGATCAAAAAGAAATTTCAGTGTTAGCAGTTCAGATACAAAGAGATACACGAAATATTGAAGATGCAAAGGAAAAACTTATGGATATAACTGCTGATGGAATTATATCAGGTGATGAAGAAGAAGATGTTAACGAGATTATGAATTGCTTTGAACAAATCAAAAAAATACTCTGAGATGGAGTATGGTATCAAAAAAATATAAAAAAAGAAGCACAACAAAGTGTCTATAAGGAATCGGAGGTTTCAGATTAGGGATGGAAATGGCCGGTCATGAATGCTTAGGACATTGTGAAATAGATAAGTTTGCTAATAAGAGTTATAACGCAATGCATCTATCAAGAGAGGATGAATGGTATGCAGATGACATTATTAGAGTTAAACCCTGGGATTTGCCCAATACCGAAGTTTACTGCGGAGGATTTCCTTGCCAAGCTTTCAGCATTGTTGGAAATAGAGGAGGTTTTGAAGATACAAGAGGAACTTTATTCTTTGAAATCATGCGATTGGCGAGAGTACGAAAACCTAAATGTCTTTTCCTTGAAAGTATTTCCTATCAATGGAAAAGCAACAAACACTTATATTAGAGTCGGCAAGTTAGAAGGTATAAATGGTCATGATCTATGTAAAAGAGTCTATTCAATTAATGGCATTTCTCCAACATTGAATTCTTGTGGTGGAGGTAACCAAGAGCTAGTTGTTTAACTGCAGGTGGTCACAGTGCTGGTAATCACTCAGATATGGATTTAATCGTTCAACCTGTATTAACACCTGATTGAGAAGAAAAAAGACAAAATGGAAGACGGATTAAAGACGCTGGAGAACCTATGTTTACTTTAACAGCACAAGATAAGCATGGAGTAATGATTAAACAAGCGACAAGTAGAGGTTTTGATATTGCAAGAAGAGGAGACAGTATAAATTTATCAGCACCTAATAGTAAAACGAGAAGAGGACGAGTCGGCAAAGGTGTTGCTAATACATTGGATACCAGTTGTAATCAAGGGGTATTACATAACGCTAGGATTAGAAGATTAACCCCTAGAGAATGTTTTAGACTTCAAGGTTTTCCTGATGAATTATTTGAAAGAGCTGTAATAGTAAATAGTGATTCTCTATTATACAAACAGGCCGGTAACAGCGTAACTGTGAATGTGATTTATGAGATAGCAAAGAAGCTTCAGTAAATATTAGTTTACTTACCTTGTTTCTGATTATTATGTTCATTTGAAGTGAGAAATGGAATAAAAGTAAAGGCACTATAACTTAATAATAAAAATGCGATAATTATTAATGTTATCACTATATCGCTATTTACAGATTGCACTTGATCTAAATAGAAAGTTAAAAAAATTATTAAATACGTAATTAAGTTCAATTTATTTTTTAGTATTAAATGTCTGAGTTTTTTCATAAAGCACCTCGTTAACGTAATTGCATAATGACATTTTACAACATAATAATCTGTTTTGCAACAATAGCGATTTAATCTTACTTCAGGTATGTAATTACTGTGGAAACAATGGCAGTAATATACCAAATGCCTAGTAGGACATAAGCGATATGTTTATCAAGTTTTTCTGTTTCTTCATCTTTTTTAATATATATAGAAAATAACGATAACAGTTATAATCGTGTTAAATTTTGGCAAAACAAATATGCAATAGTAGTAAAGTACCATATTGATTAAATACAAAATAATTTTTATAAAAGTCTTCATTTGTAAACCACTCTTTAATAATTAATTATATGACCATTTGAAGGGTGTGGAGAGTACTAAATCATAATTTAAAGATTGGAGAGAACTGTTATGGCGAATAAGTTCAAAAAGGCTGTACATGTATTACTTTTTGACTTAACAGACACAGGAGATCTTGAAACAGATGATAGTGAAGAATACTTTATTGATTATATTATACAAGCCTTATTAGAAAGAAATGAGAACACTTGTCCATATAAGAACTATGATGCAAAAAGATATTGTCCTAATTCTAAGAATTGTGGAAAGGATAGATGGGATATTGATTGCAACCAAGAAAAAGTTAAGGTCTGGACAGACTTCATTAACTAAAGATTAATTTAGGTTATTTAGTTTATGAATCTCAGATACAGAAACTGAAGGAATAGTGGATAAGATGAAATTCCATTTAGGGTCATCAATCTCATATACTACCCACTCAGCACTATGTAATTTACTAGAAATTTTCTCTGAAGTGTAATCAATATTATCGATAGTAAATTGATACTTGCACCTGAAAGAATACTTTTCTAAATTAGTATGATTACGTTTATATCTTTTATGTGTATGTAGGTTACATTTTATTAATTTACAATTCTTTGATATGAGAATGATGCTAAAAACTTTGTATAGATGGTATATAGTACATAGAACAGTTACAGCTACACAAATATAAGTTAGGTATTGTGATCCTGGTTTATGTATACTATCAGATTCAAGATAAGGGATCTGAGCACCAGTAAAAAAAATTAGAAATAAACTTTTTAATCCGCTATATTCAATACCCATTAACCAAAGGTAAAACTTATTTTTAGAAGTGAATTTCAATTTCATACATACCATCCATCCTGTTTTTAAGTTTATCATAAGTGAGAGTTTAATATATTAGCAAAAAATGTATTTTAGTAGAGTATTGGATAATAGTCATATTTATTGGAGGCGGAATTACCTTTAATTACACACAAGAGAAACAAAAATAAATAATTAAAGTGTGGTAATGCTAGACAGAGCATCAAAAAACCTGATTGATCTAAATCATGTAAGCGACGAATTACTACTGAGAACAAACCTATTGCCCAGATTGAACCGAATATATGTAACATTACTATATAGATAAAAGCCTCATGATCAACTAAATATAAATAAGCTGATTTATTTGCTAATGATACAATTCCAAACATTATCATAAATTTAATATACTCAAAGCGAGTAATACGTCCTTTAGTTAGTAGGGTTATCATGAACAACATCCTCATTTGTAAAGTTTTGAAATAATTATAACATCTAAAATATGGTAAGTAAAGTCCAGATTAGAGAACTAATCTGGAAAGCCAGTCCAGTCAATATAGTTAAAAAGTAAGCCTACTGCTGGCAGGTAAAGAAAAATACCTAGTATGATAACTTGAATTAATCTAATTACTACATTTCTAATCATCTTTATAGATATAACTAAAGTGACCAGAGCTGAAACTATAAACATAATAATTAGATTATAGAATGGAGCAGTACCATTGTAATTGTACATATACAATAAGCTTCCTAGTGGAAATAGAAAAGGTAATATAATTAAGCTAATCTTTTTAGAGTTCATCAAAGTACCTCCAGTTTATAATCTTTAGTGGATAACCGTATTTCCGCTTGGATGAAGGATGAGAAATAATGAAAGCAGAATTAAAAATAAAATAAAACATAAAGCGGTATAAATTGACTGATTGCGATATACTTATTTTTAATTTTCTTACTGGAATATATCCATGACACTATAGTTAATACAATTGTAAGCCCATATACTGCAGAGTAATAATAACCTGAGATATTTGGACTAGAATACATAAATATTAGGCAACCAAGTGGAAAAATAAAAGGGAGTAAAATAATAATAGTTCTTTTTAACATATGTATTAACTCCTTTGCTTTGATTCAGGAGGATTATAGCATAGAGGAATGATACGTACAAGTGGAAAAGTGCGGAAAAGTTCGGTTTAATGAAGGGAGAGAACAGCATTGAAGAAAATAAATATTTATTATTTTATTGACGGGTTAGATGGTGTTGTTGCTGCAAAAAGTTTAAAACAAGCTTGTAAAATAGTAGCCAAAGCGATTGGTGGTTATAGTTATCAGCAAATTCTTGATTTTCTTTTGTCCAAGTAATAACGTCAATAGGTTTATTTAATACCTTCATTTATACCACCTTCCATATATTCACAATACACAAACATACATTCGATGTCAAGTTCATTAAATAAAAAGTTAGTGACGATAATTTGATAAAATATTGTTAGTATTCTTTTTTATACAAAGTATTAAAATTAGTTACTTATTATGTTATAATTTAACATAATAACCTGTAATAATTAAGTACTTACTATGAAAGGAACTACTATGAGCATAAGTCAACTTAAAATACCTAGTAATAAAGAAATAAAAGAATACATAATTGAAGCAA